>CAJYQM010000467.1 GCA_913777025.1 uncultured Massilia sp.
CTCTTTCCCTACCCGACGCTCTTCCGATCTCCGACGCCCACGCCGCACACGGCAAGGAACACGCCCAGCCAGCCGTTCGGGATGAAGCTCAAACGCGTCGGCTGGCCCAGCCACGCCGGCAGCTGCATGGCCAGCAGGGCAATGAAGGCGCCGCCGTTGATGGCCAGGATCGTATGCGTCACGCGCTCGGTCGCCGGCAGCAGCCGGGTACGGTCTTCGATCACGAAGTCCCACAGCGTGAGGACGATTTCGATGGCGAAGACGCCGAACAGCACGAGCGACCAGGCGCCATGCCAGGCCCAGAACGCGAGGCCGACGAAGAGCAGGGTGTACAGCAAGGAGCGCGTCGCGTGGATCGCCAGTTCCTGGCGCGCGCCCGCCTTTTGCGGCAGCGCTTCGGTCAGCTCGTGGTGGTAGAGGGTGTCGAAGGCGCCGAGGCAGCCTTGCGCGGCCAGCAGTTGCAGTGCGAGGGTGTGGGTGCTCATGGGCGTGCTCCTTCGGTGTTGCGGTCGTGGCGCCACAGCCAGGCCAGCGGCGGCAGCATCGCGGCCAAGGCGGCGACGTCGGTCCAGACGTGCGCCCAGCAGCCTGCGCGCAGCGAGACCAGCATGTCCTGCGGCGCCCACAGCAGCAGCCCGGCGATCAGCCACAGCCAGATGGTCGGCTGGCGCAGGCGGCCGCCCAGGTGCACCAGGGCCGCCATCCACACGGCCATCACCTGCACCGTTGGTCCGAACAGGGCGATCCACCAGGTTCCCAGGCCGCGCGCCTCGCGCGGCGCGCCGTCCGGCCAGAACGCGGCTTCGATGCCGCTGTGGTAGTCCTCGAACACGCTGGCGCCTGCCACCCAGGGCAGCAGCGCGCCGACCAGCACGTGGACCGCGCAGACGGCGAGCAGCCAGCGGATCATCCATTGCCGTGTCCGCGGGTTCATGACGATGCCTTCTTGTCCTTGCCCAGGAAGCGCGCCGCCTTGCCGCCCATCTTCAGCATGCGCTGCAGCGTCTGCGGCGACAGGTGCTTGTACGCCTCGAAGGTGGTGCTGAGCATGTCGACGAATTCCAGGGTCGTCTGCATGCGCGCCAGCACGGCCGGGTCGAGTTCCTGGTCCTGCGTGCCTTCGATCGCGCATTCGCGCAGCACGGTCAGGGTCGGGTCGATCTCGCGGCGCTTGCGCTCTTCGACAATGACCCGGAAGATTTCCCAGACGTCCTGCAGGGCGACGAAGTGGTCGCGCCGGTCGCCGAGGACGTGGGTCACGCGCACCAGCTTCCAGCTCTGCAATTCCTTGAGGCTGTTGCTGACGTTGGAGCGGGCCACGCCCAGCGCATCGACGATGTCGTCGGCGGTCAGCGGGCCCTGGGCCAGGTAGAGCAGGGCATGGATCTGGGCAACGGTGCGGTTCACGCCCCAGCGCGTGCCCATTTCACCCCAGTGCAGGATGAATTTCTGGGTGGTCGGGCTCATTTTCATGATGTTCTCTTATTTCTGTATATGCAGAAATTAAAGAACATACTGAAAACAAAGTCAACGAGATTCTGCAAACAGGGGGATCGGTGAGACGGGATCAGCCCGGCTCGCCGGCGGCGAGCGCCATATACCAGGCGGCGTAGGGGGTGTTGGCGGCCATGCGGCGGTTGAAGTCGGGCGCGCCGTCGGTCCACCAGACCGGGCCGCGCTCGCCCAGCGCGTGCTTGGCGGCGTCGACCTCGGTCCTGGCCTGGCCTTCGGCTTCCTTGTCGCCGGCCTTGAGGGCCACGCCGACCTGGCGCCGGGCCCGCATCAGGCGATCGACGAGGGCCTGGCGTTCGCCTGGCGGCAATTCCGGGTTGCTCATGCGCCAGAGGCGGCCCGCGACGACGAAGTAGCGGCCGTCCGGCGTGACGGGATGGTGTTGCGGACTTGGCATGCCCCGACTATAGCCGACGCGCGCGCTGGCCGGCGTACCGCAGGCGGCCGGCTCATGTCGCCAGCCACTGCCGGTAGCGCTGCTGGTTCGCGACCAGCTGCGGCGCCGGTGTGCAGTTGCACAGGCACAGGTCGTCTTCCAGCGCGGGACGGCGGCCGTCCTCGCTGCAGGCCAGGCGCGCGCCGTCGCAGGCGATCCTGCCTTCGCTGCCGCAATTCGGGCAATCGACGAGGTCACCCTCGAGCGCGCGCGGGACGCCGTCGAGGCTGACGGTGGAACTTGCGGTGATGACCTTGCCGCCGGCGTCGGTGGCGGCGCCGAGGGTGATATAGCAGCGTTTGTACACGGCGTGATCTCCAGGCGAAAATTTTTACTGTAGCGCGCTGGAGGAGGGGCTGTTTGAGTCTGCTCAATCCCGCTGTCACGCGTTCTGCCTACCGTGCGCGTGCCAAACCGACTATACTATTTGGCTTGTTTTGACACGGAGCCGGGAATGGCGAAGACGACAGCCGCCGGTACGCCGGCACGCAAGACCACCAGGGCCGCGACGGCCGCAGCATCGGCAAACACCGCGGCAAACACCGCGGCCAAAACCGCAGCCAAACCGGCAGCAAAGACCGCCGTAAAAGCCGGCACGAAAGCCGCCGCAAAACCGGCAGCCAGACCAGTCGCAAAACCGGCCGCGAAACCAAGCGCAAAACCAGCCGCAAAACCGGCCACACGCAAGGCCACGTCCAAGCCTGCAACCGCGCCCGCAGCCACCCCCGCACGCGCGAAAGCCGCCGCCACCCCGGCCCGCGCCATCAAGGACGCGGCGCGCAAGCTCGCCGCGCCGGCCAGGACCGCGGCACGCGCCGCCGCAACCACCCGTACCGAAGCCGTACGTCCGCAACTCGTGCGCGACAGCTTCACCATGCCCGAACAGGAATACGCGGTGCTCGCCACGGTGAAGCAGGCTTGCCTGAAGGCCGGCTTCGAGGTCAAGAAAAGCGAACTGCTGCGCATCGGCGTCGCCTTGCTGGGCCAGCTCGACATGGCGTCGCTGCGGGCCGTGCTGGACAGCCTGCCGCAG
>CAJYQM010000468.1 GCA_913777025.1 uncultured Massilia sp.
AATGCCTGATTGCCCGCTTCAGGTCCTGTTTTCTTGCCTCCTTCAGCCTCGGTTCGCCGGGAAACAAGGCCAGCACGTGCCATGCACAGATCCTGGTCCGGATGCAAAGCGCCAGGTCCCGCAGGCCGGTTTCCTGCTTGCGGATCTTGAGCGAGATGGCCATGGCGAGCTCTTCCGTGCCTATCGTTTCCTCATGGGGCACAGGTGTGGCGAAATCCCGCACGATCTCCTTCTGCAAATGGGTCTCTATCGAGAGCAGGTCCCGCTCGCAACGTTCCAGCTCGGTCCGGACGCTGGGCGGGATCTCGCCCGCTTCCAGCGTGGCGCGCGCCTGCTCGAGGTAGCGGTAGGCGGCTTCGATCTGCGACCGGCGCTGGGTGTCCATGAAGTCGGTCAGGTTCTTGACGCCTTCGGCGATCGTATCGAGTTTCCTGCTGATGTCGGCAAGGTGCTTTTGTGCCACGACGACGGACGCGATTTGCCAGACGGCCCCGGCATTGACGATGTTTTGCAGTGCCTCGGGCTGGAACAGGCGTGCGTGCTCCTGGATACCTTTGGGCCCCATCGCGAATGCCCGGAAGCCGTTGCCATCCGCTGCGCGCACGAGGCTGCCGTTGACGACCACTTCCATCAGCTGCTTGCCGCTCACTTCGCCTGCCGCGAGCAGGGATGGCACCGCCTGCAAGGTGCTGGCCAGCCGTCCGGCAGTGCCGCCGGCCGACGTCGTGCTCAGTCCGGCTTCATACGCGTCGAAATCCTGGCTTGCCTGGATGCTGATGACGGGTTGGCCGGGATGTTCGGCAATTACGATCGTGGTGCCGTGTCCGGCTTGCGTTTCGCCCTCGGCGTCGGGGATGGCGTTGGTGTCGTCCGGCTGTGTGTTATTCATGGTTTCAATTCCGTGTTCCGTGGAAATATGTGAATTTCCTTATGGAACTTCCACGTAAAATGTTGAGTGTTTACAAGTCTTTGCTCTTCAACAAAAATTTCATTAGGAAAATTATGGCATACCGCTACGACCCGGACCTGGAGTTCTTGGAGAAAATCGCTTCCAGCGATTTGAATGACCTGGTTTATTGCCTGACCCACGATAAGGACGGGGAGGTAAGGCTGACCGAGGAACTGACGAGCAACGACGCGTACAAGCAGCATTATCCGAACCACCACTTGTACTGGGAGCTCATCGCCGCCGAGATCCAGTGTTTCGGTGCCAACACTTTTGCCACGTTGTTCCGCGGTGGCAAAGGGGTCGAATATCGTGAAGTGCTGACGGATGTCTGCGACAAGATGAAGGTCAACTACAGCAAGGACGCATCGGTCGAGCGGATCGAGAACAACCTGCTGTTGAAAGTGCTGAATGATGCGCTTGAAAAAATGTCGCCTGCACAACTGCGCGAACTTGCCGATTCCGTCGGCATCAAGAACCTCACCTTGTTCACGCCCGAAGCGTTGCTCGGGGTGTTCCAGGCCGTGTTCCGGGCCGGGGGATTCAAGTCCTATCAGCTGACCGTGATCATCGTGAATGCGGTGCTCAAGGCCCTCATCGGTCGTGGCTTGCACTTCGCCGGCGGCGCCGCCCTGACGCGCACCATCGGCGTCCTCACCGGACCGATTGGATGGGCGATCACCGGGGCCTGGACCGCCATCGACGTCGCCAGCGCCGCCTATCGGGTCACGATTCCCGCCGTGATCCAGGTCGCCGCCCTGTGCCAGAAGCACCTGTACGCAAAGGAGGCCAACGAGGTCTCGTTCAGCTAGCGGTCTCCGGCGCCGTCGTCCCCAGCGCGCCGACAAGATCCGCGAGCAGTCGCGCGCCCTTCGC
Organism: uncultured Massilia sp.; assembly: GCA_913777025.1. GTDB lineage: Bacteria > Pseudomonadota > Gammaproteobacteria > Burkholderiales > Burkholderiaceae_D > Telluria. Next base: position 1,823 of record CAJYQM010000468.1, read on the forward strand.
GACGCGGTCTTCACGGTCGGCCCACCCGTCGAGGTAGGACACCTGCGGGACGGCCAGCACCAGGTCGGCGCCGACTTCATGCTTGCGGCAGATGTCCTGGAATACGGCCAGCGCAGCCGGATCCTCCGGGGCGCACAACTGGAAGCCGCCCTCGCGGCAGCTCATCAGCTTTTCTTCGCTGTCGCGCAGGCGGATCCACCGGGCCCTGGCACGAAAGTGATCCCAGCCGTAGAAGCGGCTGTCGGCGAGGGCCTTCCTCGTGCCGGCACCGCTGGCCTCGATCACCGCCTCGAGATAGGGGTCGCGATAGTAACTGTTCAGCTGGCTCATGTTGAGCATGCACAGGTCGAATCCCATCCTCTCCGTCGCGGACGCATAAATGCCGCTGTCCCCGCTGCGCATTGCCGGGTACTTCACCAGGTAGTAGCGCCAGTTCAGCTCCCTTGCCTGCTCGGTCTCTCGAAGATAGGCGTCCGCGACCGCCTGCAGGCGCGCCTCGTGCAGGTCTTGCGCGGTGTCGTCATACCTGTCGAGCATGTTCTTCAGCGCAGCCTTGATGCCCATGGTGTTGGCGGCGGTCAGCAGGTTGCGCCAGCTTTCGAGCTGGGTCGGTTTCGGGCTGGCGAACTGGAAGCGGCCATTCTGCGTACGCTGCTGGTACGCGTTGCAGGCCAGCAGCGCGGCGCGCAGCTGCGGCGCAGGGATGGCGCCGCCATCCGGGAACACCTCGTGGAACAGGCGGGCCCGCCGGACGAAGGTGTCCGCGTCGACGTCCAGATCGAAGGCGGCCAGGCAGCCGCGCAGCAGGGCGTGGTCTTCCAGCGCGTGCAGCGTGTCCTGCAAGCCTGGATACCCGGCAAACGTGGCCAGGAAGGCCGCCTTGCGTTTCTCTTCTTCGACCTGGCGCGGGTTGTAGCCCTTGATGCTGTCCAGGTCGCCGCTGCGCATGTAGGCGGAGGTGGCGTCCAGCAGGGTGGCCATCTGGTTCGGGCGAATCTCGTTGGCGGACGCGAAGACCAGGTTGCGTACGGTGCGAATGCGGCGCGCCGTCTCGGCCGTCCCGGGCCGCGGGGATTGCCGCAGGTACTCGAGGAAGGCGAACAGCAGCAGGGTACGGGCCAGCGGAAAGCCCCGCCGCTGGCCGCTGGTGTCGCCATAGTTGGCGCAGCAGTCGCCGAACAGGTCGACGTTGTCGTAGATGGCGGCGCAACCGGGCTGGTGCCCCCGCTGCGTGAACCAGCTGCCGAACCAGTCCGCGAAGCCGGTGGCGCTCACGATCTGCCGCGCCCTGAATTCCGCGACCAGTGCATCCAGGATGGCGAACATGTCTTCCTGTGCCGCCGATGCCTTGGGGTTGTCGGCGCCATAGATACGCCTGGCCCAGCGGCCGATGTCCTTGTCGAAGGGCGTGTCGTCGACCGCCAGTCCATGGCGCTGGAC
>CAJYQM010000469.1 GCA_913777025.1 uncultured Massilia sp.
GATCATCGCCGGGGCCGTGCCCGACGACACCGTGAAACCTTCGGTCTCCCAGTGGCTGGTGACGACCAGCACCGCCTTCGGGCGGGTGCCGACCTGGCGCTTGATGTCGACCAGCGAGGCGGCCAGCTTGTCGTAGGTCGGGCCGTACTGGTCCTGCATCCACGGCCAGGGGCCGCCGCCGTGCGAGACGAAATAAGTGGGCAGGCGGGACATGGCGGCTCCTTCGGATGAGAGAAATGCCTATGGTAGCCGATCCTGGCGCCGCCCGTGCCCGACGGCTCAGCCCTTCGGATCCCGCGCCAGCGCCATCAGCGCGAACAGGCGCGCGCTGCGCATCCAGCCCACCACGATTACCGCCAGCTGGGTCAGCGCGAAGGCGCCGATCGTGCCGAGTACGCCAAGGGCCGGCACGTGCACGCGCGCCAGCACCAGCAGGGCCGCCACGGCCAGGCCGATCGCGGTGATCGCGACATAGCTGCCCAGCAGCGCCAGCGGCCGGCGCAGCAGCAGCTTGAGGCCGCCCCACCAGGCCACCACGGCCGAGCGCCGGCGGCGTTCGTTGGCGAGCAGGGCGCGGCCGGCGTCGATGGTGGCGTGGACGAGTACGAACACGATGGCGGATACCGCCATCGCGATGTGCGAGGCACGGTCGGCGTCGGCTTCCAGGGTCGCCGCGGCGATGCTGCGGTCGGCTGCGCCGAAGGCCATGCCGGCCACGATGCCGGCCAGCGCCAGCGGGATCGTGGCCCAGATCAGCATGCGCAGCATGCGGCCGTATTCCTGGCCGCCGCCGGCCAGCAGGCTCATGAAGCCGAGCCGGCGCGGGGCGCGCACGGCGGTGATCGTCATCCCCGTCAGCAGCGGCGAGAGCAGCAGGGTCAGCGCCAGCGCGACCAGGCTGCCGGTGCCGATCGCGGGGCTGAAGCGGTCCTGGACGACACCGGCCAGGTCGGCGATGGCGACCATGTCGAGCTGGCTGGCCAGTTGCGGCGCGTGGATGGCATGGTCGAGGCTGACGGACAGCATCTGCCATACCGGCAGCGTGGCCGCCATGGCCGGCAACAGCAGCAGGATGGCCCACCACAGCAGCAGGCGCCACTGGAAGGCGGCGCCGGCGGCATGCAGGGCGTGTTTCAGGCCGAAGGGCCGGCGGCGGATGGTGCGCACCGCGTCATTGGCGGGCGCCAGCGATGGGGTCTCGAGAGTCGTCATACGGTCGCGATCAGGGAATAGAGGTAATTGACGAAGGCGGCGAAGTCCATGGCCCAGCGGCGCGAGGCGCGCGTGTCCGCTTCGATCGTGCGGCTGTCGTCGAGCTTGCTGGTGTCGAGCAGGTGCTGGCGCTGCGGGTCCAGTTCGGCCGACACCGCCTTGGCCGGTTTCACCCAGCTGAACTTGTGCCAGGTGTCGCCCGCGTCCCAGCGTGCCGTCTCGACGCTGCCGTCGGCGAACTTCACCTGGAGAAGCTGCGGCACGGCGGCGCCGTAGCGGCGCACCAGCACCTCGGTGCGCCAGGGGTAGGGGCCGCTGCCTTCTTTCGCGTCCGGGTGCGCTTTCTTCCACTGTTCGCGCGTGGCCTCAATGCGCTTGTCGATGTCGGCCTGCCTGTCTTCGACCCAGGCGCCGTTCGCCTGCCGCTTGCCCGGCAGCGGCACTTGTTCGCGGCTCGAGACGCTGGCGATGCGGTCGTCGATCTTCGCCGTCGAATAGACCTGCTGCGCGAACACCGCTTCCACGGCGGCGCGCTGGCCCGTGACTTTGGCCAGGGTCTCGCGCAGGTCGGCCGCGCTCGGGTGGCGGAACTTCCAGCGCCGGTAGTATTCCTTGAAGGCGCGTTCCATCGTGTCCTTGCCGATACGCGCTTCCAGGTCGCGCATGGCGATCGCGGTGCGCGAGTAGACGGGGCCGATGCCCTGCAGGCGGTCATACGCGTTGGCGCCGATGGCATCGGCCGGGTCGCCGCGCGGCGTGCCGAGGCGTTCGGCCTCGAACACCTTGAAGGCCGGCGCGAAGCCGAGTTTGCGAAGCAGCGGCGTCGTCGCGTGGATGTCCTGCCTGCGCTCGCGCAGCATGCGCAAGTCCCAGTATTCGTTCAAGCCTTCGTCCAGCATCGGCTCTTCGAATTCGTTCGAGGCCAGCAAGCCATAAAAGTACCCATGGCCGAATTCGTGGATGGTGACGAAGTCGAGCAGGTACTGGTTGAGGTGATCCGGCTCGACGCGCGCATAGCCTTCGGCGGTGAAGAAGGTCGGGTACTCCATGCCGCCCGCTTCCTCGGCGTTGTAGGGCGGGATCACCACGGTCAGCGTTTTATAAGGGTAGGGGCCGAGCGTGTTCGAAAAATATGTCAGCGAATCCTTGGCCGCCTTCAGGGCCGGCGCCGCGCTGGCCTTGTATTCGGGCGGATACAGCACGGTCACCGTCACGTTCGGGCTGCCCGGGCCGCGCCAGGTGTCGACCAGCGGTTTGGCCGTGCGCTTGTCGGCGGTCCAGGCGAAGTCGTGGACGTCGCCCTGCACGAAGCGGTGGGTCAGCATGTCGTTCTTTTCGAGCGGTGCTCCTTGCGGCTCGCCGGTGGCGCCGACGGTGTACGCCTTCGGTGCGGTCAGCCTGACGTCGTAGCTGCCGAAGTCGGCGTAGAACTCGGAATTGAGGTGCATTTCGTGCGCGTTCCAGCGCGGCGTGGTGGCGCCCCGTTCGCCCGGCAGTTCCAGCACGGCGATCTTCGGGAACCACTGGCCGACCAGGTGGAAGCTGCCGAAATACCCGGTGCGCGCGATCACGCGTGGCAGCTGGGTCAGGAAGTCGATGTCGACCGTGGTCGAGGCGCCCGGCGCCACCGCCTGCGGCAGGTCGAAACGCACCACGGTATGGTCGGTCGCGGGGCCGTTGTCGGGATGGACGAAGGTCCAGGGCACCTGGGCCCCGCCCTGGCGCACGCCGCGCAGCGCGATGTGGCCCCATTCGCCTTCCTTCGTATCGACGTTGCTGCGGAAGCCCGATTCGCGCAGGCGCTTCTCGGTAAAGAAGGTGCTGCCCATGCCCTCGAAGGCATTCATGTACAGGTGCAGGTAGACGCTTTTCACCGCGACCCGGCTGCGGTTGCGCCAGGTGAGCTGTTCGCGTCCCGTCACGCTGTGCTTCACCGGGTCGAGGGTGGCGTCGATGTCGTAGTGGACCACGCGGTCCGACAAAGTGGGTTCCGTGCCGGTGCGCGGGCCGCCCCAGGCGTCCGGGCTGCTGGGCACCGTGACCGCGGCCGCATCGGCGGCGGCGAGCGGGATGCCGTCGCCGGACACCGGCGCCGCAACCGGGGGAGGGGGTGCGGCAGGGGCAGCGGCGCCGCCGGACCGGGCCTGGATGCCCGCCGTGACCGCGGCGGTGGCCAGCAGGAGGCCGGCCGCCCCCATCCTGGACAGGGTGG
>CAJYQM010000470.1 GCA_913777025.1 uncultured Massilia sp.
GCCGACGGTGCGGGAAATGACGGGAGCGGGATGACGTGTTTGAAGAAGCACTGCGCGCGTCATCCGTCCTGCTCCCGGTTCAGCTTAGTTGCAGTTGATGGTGCTCGGCACGACGATGGTCGGCGGCGTGACCACGCCGGTGGTCGCGTCCGCAGTTGCCGGGGTATAGGTGACCTGGCAGCTGCCGGCCGCGGTCACATTCTTCGGCGAGACGGTGACGGTGGTCACCGAGGCCGAGTCCGTGGTCGGCGAGATGGTGTAGTCGTCGGTGCTCAGGCCGGCGGCGGCCGCCAGCTTGGTGCTCGCACCCGGATAGCCGTTGACCATCGGCAGGACCACGTTTTCCATCGTGACGTTGGTCTTGTTGCCGGTGGGGTCGACCAGGAATTTACCGTGGGCCATGGCCGAAACCGAGGTGATCGACGCTTTGGCCGCCTGCAGCGATGCCTTGCGTGCGTCGCCGCTCAGGTCCGCAAACTTCGGCAATGCCGTCGCCGCCAGGATACCCAGGATCACGATCACGACGATCAGTTCGATCAGGGTAAAACCGCCCTGTGCAGCGCGCTTGAAGTTCTTGTTCATTCGAGTCTCTCCGAAAAAAGTGGGTGCGGATATCGCCGCGTAGAGGTGTTGACGACTGCCTATCCACTGACTTGATTCAGGGCCAGGCTCAGGGTTCGTGGTCCAGCTGACTGTATTGATTCTACCTTGAATTTGAGCAATCTTGCTGTACCGAAAGAAAAACTTTCTGCATTCGGTAACATATAAACAAGGCTTTTGTCGCGTGGGTCAAACACCCAGCCGCTGCGGCCGATCCTGGCCGGATCCGGCGCATAGTATTCGCCCAGGTAATTGGCCGGTTTGCTCACCAGCCAGTTCATCGGATTGTCCGCGGCCAGCGCCCGCAACGCGTCTTCGCGTCCGGCCACCCGCAGCTGGGCGGCCCGCGCATGCAGGGCCGTGCGCAGTGCGCCGACCATCTGGCGCGCCGAAGCCATCTCGGCCTGGTCGCGGTAGAAATCGAAGCGGTTCAGGAGCAGCGCGCTGGCCGCCGCGGCCACCACCAGGGTGACCGCGAATTCCAGCAGCGTGAAGCCGCGCATGCGGTGTCTCATCGTCGTCCTCATTGATGGTGCAGCGCCGCCTTGCCCAGGTCCCAGATCGGCAGGAAGATGCCCAGCGCCAGGATCAGCACCATCACCCCCAGGAACACGATCAGGATCGGTTCGATCTGGCTCGACAGCGTCTTCAGTTCGTAGTCGACCTCGCGCTCGTACATCATCGCGATCTCGTCCATCAGGTCGTCGATCGAGCCGGATTCCTCGCCCACCGCGATCATCTGCAGCACGATGGGCGTGAACACCTGGGCATTCGTGGCGGTGCGCAGGATGCTCTCGCCGCGCTCGACGCCGTCGCGCATCTGCTCGATGCGCGATGCGAGATAGGCGTTGTCGGAAGTCTGGGACACCACGCTCAGGGCCTGCACGATCGGCACGCCGCTGCGGATCGACAGTGCGAAGCTGCGCGCGAAGCGAGCCATCGTGCCCTTGTGGATGATCTTGCCGGCGATCGGCAGGCGCAGCTTGATGCGGTCCCAGGCCAGGCGCCCGCCGGTCGAGCGGGTCCAGCCGACGAAGGCCGCGATCGCGCCGATCGTCCCCAGCAGGAACGCCGGCCACCACTGCACCGTGAAGCGCGAGGTCCCGATCAGGATGCGCGTCATCAGCGGCAGCTGCGCGTGGAAGCTGTTGAACACCTTTTCGAACTGGGGGATCACGAAGATGTTCACGACCACCATCGCCAGCACCATCGCGACCACCACGAAGCCCGGGTAGCGCAGCGCGGTCTTCACGCGCTGGCGCATGTCGCGGTCGAATTCCATGTGGTCGAACAGGCGCAGGAAGACTTCTTCCAGGCGCCCGGTCATCTCCCCCACCCTGACCATGGCCAGGTAGAAGGTCGAGAAGCATTGCGGGTGGCGGCGCATGGCGGCCGACAGTTCGCGGCCGGCGTCGAGCGACTCGCGCAGGTCCTGGATCACGCGCGCGAAGCTCTTGTTGGTGCTCGACTCCTGCAGCCCGGCCAGGCCACGCATGATGGGCACGCCGGACTTCAGCAGCGTGTAGATCTGGCGGCTGAACAGCTGGACGTCGAGCGAGGTGACGCGCTTGGCGGTGATGCGCTGCCACAGCGTTTCCTCGTTGCCGCCGCTCTTGGTCACGGCGCGCGTGGTGAGCGTGATCTCGAGCGGCGTGACGCCGGTGCCGAACAGCTGGTCGGCGACCGCGCCGCTGTCGGCGCCTTCGAGCACGCCCTGCATCAATTCGCCGCGCGCATTGCGGCCCCGGTAGGCAAAGAACGGCACCCTCATTCCTCCGTCTGGTTACTGACGCGCATCGCCTCGGCGACCGTGGTCCGGCCCGCGATGGCCAGGCGCACGGCGCTGCGGCGCAGGGTCTCGCCCCGCATCTCGGTGTAGGCGGTCTTGAGGAAGTGGCCGGGGTCGGGGTGGTTGATGGCGTCGTTCACGGCGCGCGTCATCTCCAGCAGTTCATAGACGCCGGTGCGGCCGCGGTAGCCGGTGCCGTTGCAGTGCGAGCAGCCGCGCCCGTGGAACAGCGGGATGCTGTCGGCACGGTCACCCAGTTCCGCGCGCAGCCAGGCGCGTTCGGCCGGCGGCGCCGCGTGCGGCTGGCTGCAGGATTCGCAGATCACGCGCACCAGGCGCTGGGCCAGCACGGCCTGCAGCGAGCCGCCGACCATATAGCGCGGCACGCCCATGTCCATCAGGCGCAGCGGGGTGGACGCGGCGTCGTTGGTGTGCAGGGTCGAGAGCACCAGGTGGCCGGTCATCGCGGCGCGCAGGCCGATCTGGGCGGTCTCCTGGTCGCGCATCTCGCCCACCAGCACGATGTCCGGGTCCTGGCGCAGCGCCGAGCGCAGCACGCGGGCGAAGGACAGGTCGATCTTGTCGTTGACCTGCACCTGGTTGATGCCGGGCAGGCGGTACTCGACCGGGTCCTCGACCGTGATCAGCTTCTTTTCCACCGAGTTCAGCTCGGCGAGCGCACTGTACAAGGTCGTGGTCTTGCCGGAACCCGTCGGCCCCGTCACCAGCACCAGGCCGTTGGGGCGCTGGACGATGGCGCGGAAGCGCTCGACCAGGCGCGGCGCCATGCCGATCGCGTCCAGGCGCAGCGTGGTGCCGACCTGGTTCAGCAGACGCATGACGACCGATTCGCCGTACTGGGTCGGCATGGTCGAGATACGCACGTCGATGCGCTGACTCCGCACCTTGACCGCGAAGCGGCCGTCCTGGGGCAGGCGCTTTTCCGAGATGTCGAGGTCGGCCATCAGTTTCAGGCGCAGCGCCAGCGGCGTCGCGATCTTGATGTCGGCCTCGGTCTGCAGGTGCAGCACGCCGTCGATGCGGAAGCGGATC
>CAJYQM010000471.1 GCA_913777025.1 uncultured Massilia sp.
ACGGGACAGACCCTGCCGCCCGGGGCTTTCCCGGGTCAGGCTGCCCCGGTGAAGTGCTTCTGGATGCCCGCCCAGCAATTTTGGTAATTGCCCTGCAGCTGGGGCGAGCCCAGCGCGTATTCGGTCGCCACGATCGGTTTCATGGTCTCGAACATGAAGGACATCGTGTCCGTCACCTTGTGCGGGCGGCTGGTGTCGGCGCTGCTGGCCTTGTCGAAGGTGGCGGCGTCCGGGCCGTGGCCGCTCATGCAGTTGTGAAGGCTGGCCCCGCCCGGCACGAAGCCTTCCGCCTTGGCATCGTAGGCGCCGTGGATCAGGCCCATGAATTCGCTGGCGACGTTGCGGTGGAACCAGGGCGGACGGAAGGTGTCTTCGCCGGCCAGCCAGCGCGGCGGGAAGATGACGAAATCGAGGCAATCCACGCCAGGCGTGTCGGACGGCGAGTGCAGGACCAGGAAGATGGAGGGATCCGGGTGGTCGTAACTGATCGAACCGATGGTGTTGAAGTGGCGCAGGTCGTACAGGTAGGGCGCATAGTTGCCGTGCCAGGCGACGACATCCAGCGGCGAATGCCGGATCGGCGCGCGCCACAAGTTGCCGCCGAACTTTGCCACCAACTCGAAATCGCCTTCTAGCTCCTCGTAGCGGGCCACCGGCGTCAGGAAATCGCGCGGATTGGCCAGGCCGTTGGAGCCGATCGGCCCCAGGTCCGGCAAGCGCAGCAGGGGGCCGAAGTTCTCGCAGATGTAGCCGCGCGCGCTGCCGTCCGGCACATCGACGCTGAAGCGGATGCCGCGCGGGATCACGGCGATCTGCTGCGGTTCGACGGCCAGCATGCCCAGTTCGGTGGCGATCGAGAGCCGCCCCTGCTGGGGCACGACCAGCAGTTCGCCGTCGCCGGAATAGAAATAGCGGCCGCGCATCGGCCGGTTGGCCGCGTACAGGTGGATCGCGCAACCGCTCATGGCGCCCGGTGAGCCATTGCCGGCCATGGTGACCCAGCCGTCGATGAAATCGGTGGGCGCGTCCGGCATCGGCAGCGGGCTCCAGCGCATCTGGTTCGGCGACGGCGCCCGGCCTTCGAAACCCGCGGCGATGCGGCCATTGTCCAGGCGCGTGAAGCTGCCGTGCTGGGCCGCAGGACGGATGCGGTACAGCCAGGAGCGCCGGTTCTGTCCGCGCGGCGCCGTGAAGGCCGTACCCGAGATCTGTTCGGCGTACAGCCCGTAGGCGACGCGCTGCGGCGAGTTACGGTGGGCGGGCAGGGCGCCGGGCAGGGCTTCGGTGGCGAATTCGTTGCCGAAACCGGACATGTAGCCTTCTTGTCGATGCATTGCGTGTCTCCTGATGGTCGCCTCACTGTAGAGGAGGCCGGCGGATTTTACGAGGTGAATATAAAAATGTAGACTATTCAGCACATCAATAACACTATCGAGCACATGATCGAACCCACTAGCATCGACCTGAATTTGCTGTCCGTGTTCCAGGAGGTGTACCGTGAACGCCAGATTTCGGGCGCGGCGCGGCGACTGGGCCTGACGCAGTCGGCGGTCAGCAATGCGCTCGCGCGCCTGCGCCGGACCTTCGGCGACGAGCTGTTCGTGCGCACCGCGCACGGGATGCAGCCGACGCCGCTGGCCCAGCAGATGGCCGAGCCGATCGGCGCCGCGATGGCCCAGGTGGCCCTGGCGCTGAGCCAGCGCAGCCGTTTCGACCCGGCGACGAGCAACCGGCGCTTCACGCTGGCCATGACCGACGTCGGCGAGCTGTATTTCATGCCGGTGCTGGTGGAACGCTGCCGCGCCGCGGCCCCGCAGGTGGAGATTTCCTCCGTGCGGGCCAACGCGCCCAGCCTGAAGGAGGACATGGAAACCGGCCGCGTCGACCTGGCCATCGGCGCCTTCGACGACATGTCGGAAGCGCTGTTCCAGCGTCAGCTGTTCCGCCAGGCGTTTGTCAGCATGTTCCGCAAGGGACACCCTCTGGCGCAGGGCAAGGTGGACCTGGCGCGGTTCACGGCGGCATCGCACCTGATCGTCGAAGCGGCGCACAGCCCCTACGACCGTATCAATGCGCTGCTGGAAAAGGCCGGCGTGATGGCCAACACCCGGTTCCGGGTGCCGCATTTCACCGCCGTGCCGTATATCGTCAGTACGAGCGATCTCGTGGTGACGGTGCCGCAGAAGCTGGCCGAGAGCGCCGCGGCACCTTTTGGATTGAAGTGGATCGAACCGCCGCTGCAGTTGCCGACCCTGCAGACGAATGTCTTCTGGCACCGGCGCTTCAACCACGACCCCGGCATCCAGTGGCTGCGCGGGCTGATCGGCGACGTGTTCTCGGAGTAGGCATCCGCGGGAATGCGCCTGGAGGAGATGACAATGACTACTATGAATGAGGAACAAGACAATGGCTGACCTGTTTGAGAATCCGATGGGCCTGATGGGCTTCGAATTCGTCGAATTCGCATCGCCCACCCCGGGCGTGCTCGAACCCGTGTTCGAAGCGCTGGGCTTCACCAAGGTGGCCGTGCACCGTTCGAAGGACGTGGCCCTGTACCGCCAGGGTGACATCAACTTCATCATCAACAACGAGCCGAAGAGCCACGCGGCCTATTTCGCCGCCGAGCACGGCCCGTCGGCCTGCGGCATGGCCTTCCGCGTCAAGGACGCGCACAAGGCCTACGCGCGCGCACTGGAACTGGGCGCGATCCCGATGGAGATCCCGACCGGGCCGATGGAACTGCGGCTGCCGGCCATCAAGGGCATCGGCGGGGCGCCGCTGTACCTGATCGACCGCTTCGAAGACGGCAAGTCGATCTATGACATCGACTTCGAATTCATCGACGGCGTCGAGCGCAAGCCGAAGGGCTTCGGCATGCAGATCATCGATCACCTGACCCACAACGTCTACCGCGGCCGCATGAGCTACTGGGCCGGCTTCTACGAAAAACTCTTCAATTTCCGCGAAATCCGCTATTTCGACATCCAGGGCGAGTACACCGGCCTGACCTCGAAGGCGATGACGGCGCCGGACGGCCGCATCCGCATCCCGCTGAACGAGGAAAGCCAGGCCGGCGGCGGCCAGATCGAAGAATTCCTTTTGAAATTCAACGGCGAAGGCATCCAGCACATCGCGCTGCTGACCGACGACATCTTCGCGACCGTGGATGGCCTGCGCGCCGCCGGCGTGCCCTTGATGACGGCGCCGCCTGCCACGTATTACGAGATGCTGGCGGACCGCATCCCCGGCCACGGCGAAGACATCGGCGCGCTGCAGGCGCGTGGACTGCTGGTCGACGGCAAGGTGGAAGGCGAAGGCGAGGGCGCGCATCGCCGTCTGCTTATCCAGATCTTCTCGGAAAACCAGCTGGGCCCGGTCTTCTTCGAGTTCATCCAGCGCAAGGGCGACGACGGCTTCGGCGAAGGCAACTTCAAGGCCTTGTTCGAATCGATGGAGCGCGACCAGCTACGCCGCGGCGCACTCAAGACCGCGGCTTGATCTTGTCGCTGCCTTAATACCGTTAGTTACTATTTGTTCAGCTGTCAACGACTCTTGTCGGAGCATCAACCGGGTCGTTGACAGCCTGTCAGCAGTTCATCCTCACTCTGTTGTATCCGCGCCGCCTACATCGGTGTATGTTTATTTTCCGCACGGAAAGTAACCAATAGTGACTGGATTCGTCCTAAAATTTCCATGTGGCATGTACTAAGGCCACCCTTCCACGACGATTCCAGAGAATACATGACCACCGCTCAACGGCTTTTGCCGCTCGCGGCCACGCTGCTGGCCATCCTCATGCAGCCCGCATATGCCGGCGGTGCCGGCAACAGTGAATATACCGTCAAGGCCGGCACGATGACGACGACCGCCTCGCTGGCCTCGCAATACGTGTGGCGCGGCTTCCGCCAGTCGGACGGCCGTCCGGCGGGGCAGGTGAACCTGGATTATCGCCATGCCAGCGGGTGGTCGGCCGGTACCTGGGCTTCGAGCATCGGCAACCGCGCTGTCGACAACGGCTGGCTCGAGTGGGACGTGTATGGCGGCTACAGCGGCAACGCCGGCGGCATTGGCTACAGCGCCATGGTCTACTATTACATGTATCCGGGGGCCCGTATGGGCGCGAGCAGCCGCGGCTACGACTACGGCGAGTTCGCGGCGGGACTCAGCTACAAGGCCGTCTACGCCAGGTACTACCGCACCTACACCCGCGATTTCTTCGGCGTCGC
>CAJYQM010000472.1 GCA_913777025.1 uncultured Massilia sp.
TGTCGAACGCGGCCAAGTACACGCCGCAGGACGGCCGGATCGAGGTCGGCGCCGCCGTCGATGGCGCGGCGGTGGTGATCCGGGTGAGCGATACCGGTATCGGACTGGCACCGGAATCGCTCGAGAGCGTATTCGACATGTTCGCGCAGGCGCCGCACAGCATCGGCATCTCGAAGGGTGGCCTGGGTATCGGCCTGTCGCTGGTCCGCCACCTGGTCACGCTGCATGGCGGCCGGGTCGTGGCGTCCAGTCCGGGGCCGGACCTCGGCAGCACCTTCACGGTCCGGCTGCCGCTGGCGCCAGGCACGCGCGCGGGGGCGCCGCCGGCCGCGACGGCGTCGGCCGGCGGGCCGCAGGGGCTGGCCGGCCCGCTGCGCATCCTGGTCACCGACGACAACGCCGACGCGGCCGATACCCTGGCCTTCCTGCTGCGGGAAAAAGGCCATGAAGTGCGGGTGGCCTACGATGGCGAAGAGGCGGTGCGCGCCGCGGCAAGTTTCCTGCCCAGCCTGGCCTTCCTCGACATCGGGATGCCGCGCATGGACGGCTGCCAGGCGGCCCGCCTCCTGCGCACGCTGCCGGGGCTGGACAAGCTGCACCTGGTTGCGCTGACCGGATGGGGGACGCGGGAAGACCGGGCGCGGACCCGCGCCGCAGGTTTCGATCACCACCTGCTGAAACCGGCTTCCCCGGAGCACGTGGACGCGATCCTGGCCGCCGTGCCGCCCTGCGCGGCAGACGGCGGCACGGCTCAGGCCTGAAGACGGTCGCCGGCCCGGCGCGCGGGCGGCGCCGAGCGCCCGCCCACGTTGAGCGATCCTGCATAGGGCATGAGCGCCAGGGCGAGCTGCTGGGCGAAGTCGGCGAACTCGATGGCCTTGACCACGCAATTGTTGGCGCCCAACAGCATGGCGCGGACGCGGTCCGCCTCGGGTATCGATCCCGACACGATGATCACCGGGATATCGTCGAGCGCAGGCGTCCTCCGGATATGCTTGAGGATGGTGAAGCCGTCCACTTTCGGTATCCGCAGGTCGAGGAGAACGAGGACCGGCTTGCCGCCCTGGACGCTGTCGAGCATGGCCAGCGCGTCTTCCCCGTCGCGTACGACACGGACCGGGACCTCGACCGAGCAGAGCCGGAGCGCCCGGCTGGTAAAGGACAGGTCGAGTTCGTCGTCTTCGACGAGCAGAATGTAGTCGGGCATCCATGGATTCTACGCGCATGACGCCCCCCGCGTTTCGTACGGTGCGCCACCCGTGGTGGATATGCAACCTGCAAGGGATGGGGCGGCGGCAGGCATGGCGAATCATGCTAGCATGGGCAGGTGGCCAGCCCAGGCTGTCGCTGTCACGTCCCTTCGGCCCAATCCACGCCGCGTCAACGTCCCCTGGACGAAACCTGCCGGAGCGATGGCCATGCTTACCCCGCCTGTGCCGCCTACAGCGGTGCCGAAGCGCTCGAGGCCGCGCAAATGCTGCGTCCGGCGACGGTGCTCCTGAACCTCTGGATGCCCAAAATCGACGGTTTCGCCGTCGCCGCCGCCCTGTCCAGGACATCGCCACCGCCCTACCTGGTCGCCATGTCCGCCGTGGACGACCACGCGACCCGGGCCCGCACCCGGGAGGCCGGCTTCGGCGCGCATATCAGGAAACCGCTGAGCATCGAGACGATCGTGAAGGCCGTCAAGAGGCCGCACTGCTGAGACCAGGCGCTCACTATGCTCAGGCGAGCGCTTCCACCTGCCTGTCCACCTGGTCACGCAGGTAACGCGCCGGCGGCACCCCGATATGGCGCGCGAACGCGACGCTGAAGGTACTCGCGGAACTGTAGCCGACGCGCGCCGCTGCCTCGGCGATCCCGCAGGCGCCCCGCCGCAATAAATCCTTGGCCAGCGCCATGCGCCAGGCCAGCAGATAGGCCATCGGCGCCACGCCGACCGCGCGCTGGAAGCGTTCGAAGAACACGGAGCGCGACAGCGCGGATGCCTGGGCCAGCGCGGCCACGGTCCAGTCCCGCGCCGGCGCCTCGTGCATGCTGCGCAGCGCACCGGCCAGGCGCGCATCGGCCAGGCCGCGCACCAGGCCCGGAGACGCCGCCGTGCCGTCCGTCGCGCTCGAGCGCAGGGCTTCGATCAACAGCACCTCCAACAGGCGCGCCATCACCACCTCGCGCGCCGGACGCTGCGCGCGCGACTCGTCGTTCACCAGCTGCACCAGCGTGGATAAACGCGCTTCGCCGCGCACGTGCACGAGGCGCGGCAGCAGCGACACCAGCAGGGCCGCGTCGGGCGAACCGAACACGCAGTGGCCGATGATGTAGCGCGCCTCCAGCGGGCCGTCCTGGCGGCCGAGCCGGAATTCGCCGGGGCGCAACTGCACCGGCGGCGTGTCGAAGTCCAGGGCGGTGGGCGCCTGCATGCTCGTCATCGAGAAATTCCGCGTTGCCGGGATCAGCACGAAGTCGCCCGGCTCCAGCGTCATGGGCGGGCTGTCCTCGACGGCGATGCGGCAATGCCCCTCCAGGATCACGCAATACGATGGCTCCCCCGTTTCGGCGCGGCGCACGCCCCAGTGCCCGGCCGCGCCGACGACCTTGGTGAAGCGCACACCGGGCTGCAGCAAGCCGACGACCTCGGCCAATGGATCCGTCATGTCCGGACTCCTGCAAAAGAATTCGAGACTGAGGATTGTAGCGCGTCCGGGCGCCCTGCTCTATTGTTTCGTTACACCAACCACATACAGGAGTCCATCATGCAAACCGTCCTGATCACCGGCTGCTCGTCCGGCTTCGGCCTCGAGATCGCCCGCCACTTCCTCGACCAGGGCTGGCAGGTCGTCGCCACCATGCGCACGCCGGATACGGCTATCCTGCCGCCGTCCGAGCGCCTGCGCATCCTCGCGCTCGACGTGACCGACGAAGCCAGCATCCGCGCCGCCATCGAAGCCGCCGGGCCGATCGACGTGCTGGTCAATAATGCCGGCATCGGCATGCTGTATCCGCTGGAAGCCACCCCGATGGCGACGGCGCGCCAGCTGTTCGAGACCAACACGCTCGGCACCATCGCCATGACGCAAGCCGTGCTGCCGGCCTTCCGCGCGCGCCGCGCCGGCGTGATCGTCAACGTCACCTCGGCCGTGTCCCTGGTGCCACTGCCGTTGCTGTCGGTCTACACGGCCAGCAAGGCGGCCGTGAACGCCTTCACCGAATCGCTGGCACTGGAACTGGAACCGCTCGGCATCCGCACGCGCCTCGTGCTGCCGGGGCGTTCGCCGTCGACGCGCTTCGGCCAGAGTGCGCGCCAGCGCATGCAGGCCGAGGTGCCCGAGGTGTATGCGCCGATGATCGAATCGGTGTTCGGCGCCGCGCGCGGTGACGGGCCGGTCACGTATGGCGAGGATGTCGTGCGGGCCGTGTGGCGCGCGGTGAACGATCCGTCGGCGCCGATGCGGATTCCTGCGGGTGCGGATGCGGAGGAGTTGGCGGCGTCCATTTAAGTCCTTACCGTTCCGTAAAAGGCCGGGGCAAACGCTCCGGCTTTCGTATTCAGCGCTGGCACAGTGCCTGCCTTCGCCTATCTTGATCTCGCTCACTTGCCGAACTGACGCTCGCCCAACTGTTCTTGAGAAAGCCATACAAAAATCGTCAGTCGATCCGCTCTGCCGGAATAAGCGGAGCGCGACACCAAAGGCGCCTCAGTAATTTACTAACCCTCTTGGAGCGAAGAATGGCAATCGACGTGTACCTGCAAATCGACGGCATCAAAGGCGAATCGCAAGACGATAAACACAAAGATTGGATTGAAGTGACAGGCGTTCATTGGGGTATCTTTCAACCCCGGAGCGCTACGGCATCGACCGCCGGCGGCCATACTGCCGAGCGCGCCGAACTGGATGACATCTCGTTCTCAAAACTGGCCGACCTATCGTCTCCCATCATTGCTCAGATCTGTGCAATGGGCAAAACCATTCCGAAAGCGAAGTTCGAGTTTTTCCGGGCAGATAGCGATGGCGCTCGCGTCAAATACTTCGAAATTGAATTGGACAACGTGCTGATCGGTATGGTCAAACCCCACCTGGGCGGTGACGAATCCTTCCTGTCCGAGATCGTCAACCTGAAATACTCGAAGATCAAATGGAAGTACACGCAGCAGAAGATCGGAGGCGGGAGCGGCGGCAATACTGCCGGGGGCTGGGATCTGGCAGCCAACAAGATAGCGTGACCGGAGCGCGCGCGATGTCATTCGACGCGACCAAGTTCGCAACACACTTGCGCAAGAACGCCGGCAAGCATAGCAAGTCGAGCTGCGCTAAATACGTTCGCAGGGCTCTCGAAGCCGGCGGTGCAGATACCAAAGGACATCCCGTTTTCGCAAAACTGTATGGTCCTACACTGATGCGTAACGGCTTTCACGCCATAACCGTCGACAATCCGGACAAATTTGCCTTTCAACAAGGCGATATCGTCGTGATCGAGGCAACCAAACACGGTAACCCAGCCGGGCACATTGCTGGCTATGATGGCAAGGCCTGGATATCCGACTTCATCCAGGGCGATTTCTGGCCAGGTCCCGTCTATGCAAAGGAGAAGCCCAACTATGCTGTCTATCGTCATTAAACGCCTGAGCATTGCCGTGTCGGTTTCCATGACAATCGGATGGAGCAGCGCTGCCTTTGCTGCAAACACAGATAAAGAAACGGTCGTGGTGGCAAAGCTGTACAAGGACTTTGCCTGGCAAGCGATGGCCAGCCAGGCGGACCTGTTTGGAGAGGATCTGGCCCATCAACGAAAAGCTACCCTCGAAAAATACTTCGCGCCTGCCCTGGCCGACCTGTTGATCAAGGATGCAGCCTGCCAGGTCAAGCACCGGGGTATCTGCAACCTCGACTTCGACCTGTTGTTCGGCTCACAGGATCCACGGGTAACCGATCTGGACATTACAGCGCTGTCGGCGGGGAAGGTAGCCGTTGTCTTCAAGGATCCGGTCGATGATAAAACGACGCGGATCGATTTCGAAGTCGGCCAAGTAGCCGGCGCATCGAAAATCAAGGACGTCATTTACAGAAAACCTGAAAGGGTCTCCTTGAAGAGCGTCTTGTCCCGCAAAGTCCCGTAGCTGAAAAAGCGCCAGCCGAAAAAAAAACCGGGACACAAAGTCCCGGTCTCCGTTACAGCCAGACAGCGATCAACGCTTGCGCGGCGCCGGCAAGTCCGTGCACACGCCTTCGTACACTTCCGCCGCCATGCCGATCGACTCGCCCAGGGTCGGGTGTGGGTGGATGGTCTTGCCGATGTCGGTGCCGTCCGAACCCATTTCGATCGCCAGCGCGATCTCGCCGATCATGTCGCCGGCGCTGGTGCCGACGATGGTGCCGCCGACGATGCGATGCGTCTCGGCGTCGAACAGCAGCTTGGTGAAGCCTTCGGCGCGGCCGTTGGCCACGGCGCGGCCCGATGCGGCCCACGGGAAGTGGCCCTTCTCGACCTTGATGCCCTTGGCCTTGGCTTCGTCTTCGGTCAGGCCGGCCCATGCCACTTCCGGATCGGTGTAGGCCACCGACGGGATCACTTTCGCATCGAAGAAGGCCTTCTCGCCGTGGGCGGCTTCCGCTGCCACGTGGGCTTCATGCACGGCCTTGTGGGCCAGCATCGGCTGGCCGACCAGGTCGCCGATCGCGAAGATGTGCGGCACGTTGGTGCGCATCTGGCCATCGACGCCGATGAAGCCGCGGTCCGTCACCGCCACGCCGGCAGCTTCCGCGCCGATCTTCTTGCCGTTCGGGCTGCGGCCGACGGCCACCAGCACCAGGTCGTAGGTCTGCGGTTCCGGCGCGGCCTTGCCTTCTTCGGCCGATTCGAAGGTGACCTTGATCCCTTCCGGCAGCGCTTCCACGCCGACGGTCTTGGTCTTCAACATGATGTTGTCGAAGCGGTGCGCGTTGTACTTCTGCCAGACCTTGACGGCCTCGCGGTCCGCGCCCTGCATCAGGCCGTCCATCATCTCGACCACGTCGATGCGCGCACCCAGGGTCGAGTACACGGTCGCCATTTCCAGGCCGATGATGCCGCCGCCGATGACCAGCATGCGCTTCGGCACCTGGCGCAGTTCGAGCGCGCCGGTGGAGTCCACGATGCGCGGGTCTTCCGGCACGAAGGGCAGCTTCACGACCGAGGAACCGGCCGCGATGATCGCCTTCTGGAACTGGACGACCTTCTTGCCGCCATCCGCCGCGGTCACTTCGATGTGGTTCGGGCTCAGGAATTTGCCCACGCCCTGCACCACGTTGACCTTGCGGCCCTTGGCCATGCCGGCCAGGCCACCGGTCATGGTCTTGATGACGTTGTCCTTGTAGGCGCGCAGCTTGTCGATGTCGACTTGCGGCTTGCCGAAGGTGACGCCGGCCGCCTCCATGTGAGCGGATTCGTCGATCAGGTGAGCGACGTGCAGCAGCGCCTTGGACGGGATGCAGCCCACGTTCAGGCAGACGCCGCCCAAGGTCGCATACTTCTCGACCAGCACGGTGTTCAGCCCTAAGTCGGCGGAGCGGAAGGCGGCCGAGTAGCCGCCCGGGCCCGCGCCCAGCACCATCATCTCGCATTCGACGTCGACCGGGCCGCTGTAGCTCGACGCGTTCGGTGCCGGCACCGAATTCGGCGCGGCGGCATTGGCCTTGTGGGCCGGTGCATACGAATCGGTCGGGGCGGCGGCGGCGGTCGGTGCCACGGCTTGCGCGCCGATCTGCGCGGCCGGCTTGTCCGAAGCTGCAGCCGAAGGAGCACCCGCGGGAGCGGTGGTTCCGGAGGCAGCTTCTTCGTTAATCGTCAGCAGCAGCGAACCTTCGTTCACCTTGTCGCCGACCTTGACCTTCAGTTCCTGCACGACGCCGGCGTGGGTCGACGGGATCTCCATGCTGGCCTTGTCGGACTCCACGGTGACCAGCGACTGGTCGACCTTGATGGTCTCGCCCGGCTTGACCATCAGTTCGATGATCTCGACGTCCTTGAAATCACCGATATTCGGGACTTTGACTTCCACGATACTCATAGGGTCGGCTCCTTACAGCAGCGTCTTGCGCAGGTCGGCCAGGACGTCGGCCAGGTAGGCGGCGAAGCGGGCGGCGCCGGCACCGTCGATGACGCGGTGGTCGTACGACAGGGCGATCGGCTGCATCAGGCGCGGCTGGAAGGCGGAACCGTCCCACACCGGTTTCATCGCCGACTTGGACAGGCCCAGGATGGCCACTTCCGGTGCGTTGATGATCGGGGTGAAGTTGGTGCCGCCGATGCCGCCCAGCGACGAGATCGTGAAGGTCGCGCCCTGCATGTTGGCCGGCGACAGCTTGCCTTCGCGCGCCTGCGCGGACAGCTCGCCCATCTCGGTGGCGATCTGCGAGACCGACTTCTTGTCCGCATCCTTGATCACCGGGACCACCAGGCCGTTCGGGGTGTCGGCCGCGAAGCCGATGTTGTAGTACTGCTTCAGGATCAGCGCGCCGTTCGGCTCGTCCAGCGACGCGTTAAACGCCGGGAACTTCTTCAGGGCGGCGACCGATGCCTTGATCACGAAGGCCAGCATGGTCAGCTTGACCGGCGACTTGGCTTTCGCGTACGCGGCGTTCGAATCGACGCGGAAGGCTTCCAGGTCGGTCACGTCGGCTTCTTCGAAGTGCGTCACGTGCGGGATCATGACCCAGTTGCGGTGCAGGTTCGGACCGCTGATCTTCTTGATGCGCGACAGCGGCTGGACTTCGGTCGGACCGAACTTGCTGAAGTCGAGCGACGGCCACGGCAGCAGGTTCATGCCCGCGCCACCACCGCCGGCAGCTGCCGGGGCTGCGGTCGGACCGGCGGCCAGCGCCGACTTGACGAAGCCCTGCACGTCCTGCTGGGTGATGCGGCCCTTCGGACCGGAACCCTTGACCTTGTTCAGGTCCACGCCCTGGTCGCGCGCGAACTTGCGCACCGACGGCGAGGCGTGGGCGGTGCTGAAGCTCGGGGCCGGGCCGGACGATGCGGCCGCTGCGGCCGGTGCGGCTGCGGGCGCCGGGGCTGCGGCCGGTGCGCTGGCAGCAGCCGGTGCGGCAGCAGGTGCGGCAGCGGCAGGCGCCGGTGCGGCGGCGGCACCGCCGGTCGTTTCGACCAGCAGCACCAGCGAACCCTTGGCGACCTTGTCGCCCACCTTGACCTTGATGTCCTTGACGGTGCCGGCGTGGCTGGACGGGATCTCCATGCTCGCCTTGTCCGATTCGACCGTGATCAAGGACTGTTCGACCTTGATCTGGTCGCCCGGCTTCACCATCACTTCGATGACTTCGACTTCCTTGAAGTCGCCGATGTCCGGCACGGTGACTTCGACGATGCCGCCCGATGCGGCCGGTGCAGCCGGTGCGGAAGCTGCGGCGGGAGTCGGAGCAGCAGCAGCCGGAGCGGCGGCTGGTGCGGGCGCGGCAGCAGGCGCCGCGCCGTCGGCGCTTGCAGCTTCTTCCAGCATCAGCACCACCGAACCCTCGGCAACCTTGTCGCCGACCTTCACTTTGATTTCCTTGACGACGCCGGCGTGGCTGGACGGGATCTCCATGCTCGCCTTGTCCGATTCCACCGTGACCAGCGACTGGTCGACCTTGATGGTGTCGCCCGGCTTGACCATCAGTTCGATCACTTCCACTTCCTTGAAGTCGCCGATGTCGGGGACTTTGACTTCCACAATGCTCATGTTTATTAGCTCCGTGTTCTTATCATTGGCCTGAGAGAGCCGTCACTCCCGCGAAAGCGGGAATCCATGCCGAGTATCCGAAGTCGCTTACGTAAGTGCTTCCGCTCGGCTCAGTATGGATCCCCGTTTTCACGGGGATGACGGGCAACTACTCGAGCATTACTGGGTCACAGGATTCGGCTTGTTCGGATCGATACCGTACTTGGCGATTGCCTCGGCCACCGTCGATGCCGGGATCTTGCCTTCCTCGGCCAGCGACTTCAGCGCGGCGACCGTGATGTAGTAACGGTTCACCTCGAAGAACTCGCGCAGCTTGACGCGGGAATCCGAACGGCCGAAGCCGTCGGTGCCCAGCACCTTGTAGGTGCGGCCGCTCGGGATGTAGGCGCGGATCTGCTCGGCGAACAGGCGCATGTAGTCGGTGGTCGCGACGATCGGGCCGGTCGTGTCCTTCAGCAGCTGGGTCACGTACGGCAGGCGCGCTTCCTCGGTCGGATGGACCAGGTTCCAGCGGTCGGCGTCCTGGCCGTCACGGGCCAGCAGCGTCAGCGACGGGCAGGACCAGACGTCGGCGGCGACGCCCCACTCGTTCTGGAGCAGCTCGGCGGCAAAGACCGACTCGCGCAGGATGGTGCCGGAGCCCATCAGCTGGACGCGGTTGGCGGCCGACTTGTCGCCTTCCTGCAGCAGGTACATGCCCTTGATGATGCCTTCTTCGGTACCCGGCTTCAGGCCCGGCTGCTCGTAGTTCTCGTTCATGATGGTGATGTAGTAGAACACATCTTCCTGCTTCTCCACCATGCGCTTCAGGCCGTCCTGGATGATCACCGCCACTTCGTGGCCATAGGTCGGGTCGTAGGGAACGCAGTTCGGGACCGTGGCCGCGATGATGTGGCTGTGACCGTCCTCGTGCTGCAGGCCTTCGCCGTTCAGCGTGGTGCGCCCTGCCGTGCCGCCCATCAGGAAGCCGCGCGCGCGGATGTCGCCGGCCAGCCAGACCAGGTCGCCGACGCGCTGCATGCCGAACATCGAGTAGAAGGTATAGAACGGGATCATCACGCGGTTGTTCGACGAGTAGGACGTCGCCGCGGCGATCCACGAGCACATGCCGCCCGCTTCGTTGATGCCTTCCTGCAGGATCTGGCCCGCCTTGTCTTCGCGGTAGTACATCACCTGGTCCTTGTCGACCGGTTCGTACAGCTGGCCCTGCTGGTTGAAGATACCGATCTGGCGGAACAGGCCTTCCATGCCGAAGGTACGCGATTCGTCGACCAGGATCGGCACGATGCGCTGGCCGATTTCCTTGTCCTTCAGCAGCGCGGTGATCACGCGGACGTAAGCCTGGGTCGTGGAGATTTCACGGCCGGCGGCGGTCGGCTCCAGCACGGCCTTGAAGGTCTCGAGGGCCGGCACGGCCAGCTTCTCGTCGGCCTGTTCGCGGCGCGCCGGCAGGTAGCCGCCGAGGGCCGCGCGGCGCTCGTGCAGGTACTTGATTTCGGGCGCGTCGTCGGACGGCTTGAAGAACGG
>CAJYQM010000473.1 GCA_913777025.1 uncultured Massilia sp.
TGGCTCGACGCCGATCCGGAAAGCGAGCTCTGGATCGACAGCGGCTTCGCCACCTGGCACTTCGACCGCGACAAGGACCTGAACGGCGCCAACCACGGCCTGGGGGCGGAATACCGCTTTTCCGGGACGATGGCCGCAACCGTTGGCCGCTTTTACAACAGCGACCGTGACTGGTCCAACTATGCCGGCGTGATCTGGCAGCCCTGGGCGCTCGGCCCGGTGCGCCTGGGTGCGGCAATCGCCGCCTTCGACGGCTACCCGCGCATGCGCGACGGCGGCTGGTTTCCGGCGGCGATTCCGACGCTGACGTATGACTACAAGCGGGTCGGCCTCAACGTCGGGATCATCCCGAGTTACAAGGACCGCTTGTACGGCGGAATTTCCGTCCAGCTGAAAATCAAACTGTTGTAGGGTGGACGGCTGCGCCGTCCACGCGTTCAGCCGGCACATGAACGGCCCGTGCGGCAATGCCTGCGATGTTTGAACGCGTGGACGGGAAACCCGTCCACCCTACCGGAAGCTCACCGGGCCGTGGCGTAGGGCGACTTCCCGCCCTGCGCGATGAAGGCATCGATCCGCGCCTCCAGCACCGGCAGCGGCACCGCCCCCATCTGCAGCACGGTATCGTGGAAGGCCCGGATATCGAACTTCCTGCCCAGCGCCGCTTCCGCCTTCGCGCGCGCCCCCATGATCGCCATCTGCCCTAAATAATAAGACAGTGCCTGCCCCGGCCACGAGATGTAGCGGTCCACCTCGGTCTCGATCTCGTGATCCGACAAGGCCGTGTTGTCGTGCATGTAGGCCTGCGCCTGTTCGCGCGTCCAGCCCTTGGCGTGGATGCCGGTGTCGACCACCAGGCGCGCGGCGCGCCAGGCCTGGTAGCTCAGCATGCCGAAGGTTTCGTAGGGCGTCTCGTAGATCCCCATCTCGCTGCCCAGGCGTTCGCAATAGAGGGCCCAGCCTTCGCCGTAGGCCGAAATGTACGACCTGCGGAACGGCGGCACGCCTTTCTGTTCCAGCGCCACCGGCATCTGGAAGGCGTGGCCCGGCGCCGATTCGTGCAGCGTCAGCGCGGGCAGGCTGTACAGGGCGCGCGCAGGCAGGTTGTAGGTGTTGACCAGGTAGATGCCGGGACCGCCGCGCGCCGAGGTGTAATAGGGCGCCTGGTCGGGCGGCACCGGGACGATGGCGAAGCGGCGGCGCGGCAGGTAGCCGAAGTACTGGTCGGCCTTGGCGTCGAATTTCTTGGCGATCCAGGCGGCGCTTTTCAAGAGCTCGTCCGGCGTCTTCGCATAGAACTGCGGGTCGGTGCGGAGAAAACGGAGGAAGGCCGGCAGGTCGCCCTTGAAGCCGGCCTGCGCCATCGTCTGCTGCATCTCGGCGCGGATCTTCGCCATTTCGGCCAGGCCGATCTGGTGGATCTGCCCGGCGCTCAATGAGGTCGTGGTGTACTCGACGATCTTCGACTGGTAATACGCCTTGCCGTCGGGCAGGCTCTCGGCCGCGAGCGTGGTGCGCGCCTTGGGGAAGTAGTCGTTGCGCACGAAGGCCAGTGCCGCCAGGTAGGCCGGCTGCACCGCGTCCCGGATCAGCTTGATGCCTTCGGCGCGCAGCGCTTCCTGTTCCGCCGCCGGGACCGTTACCGGCATCGACTTGAACGGCGTGTAGTACACCGTGTCGCGCGGATCCTTCGCTTCGCCGATGGCGACCAGCGGCGCATCGCGCCCGGCCAGCGTCACCTTCGGCGGCGTGAAGCCGCGCGCCAGGCCGGCGCGCATGTTCGCGATTTCCTCGCCGAAGTAGCGCGGCAGGTCGGCCAGCTGGGCCAGGTAAGTCCGGTATTCGGCGGCGTTCTTGAACGGACGGCGCGCGATGTAGGTGATGTCGCTCCAGAACGCGCTGTCCGCGTTCACCGGCTGCTCGTATTCGCGGAAGCGCTGGGCTTCTGCAAGGGCCGCGATCTGCGCGCGGTAGACGGCGTAGTTGATTTTTTCCGGTGCCGACAGGTGGACCTGGTCGACGCCGTCGAGCTTGTGCAGCACGGCCTGCCAATAGGCCAGGCGCGCGGCCTGGGTGCGCGCGTCGACGCGCGCCAGTTCGCCGCCGGCCTCGCCGGCCGCGTCGTCGTCCGAGGCCAGGCGCTGCTTGACACGCCAGCGCCATTCGTCCTGGTAGATCGCTCGGAAGCGCTGGTCGGCGCCGGCGGCGGCGGGCGTGTCGGCATGGACGGGTGCGACGGCAAGGATGGAACCGGAGAGGGCAAGACAAACGAGGGTGGCCAGCGTGGTGGGCTTCATGAGTTCCTTGGTGTTTGATTCGGTAACTGTGTTCGGCGGTAGGGAAGCGCCCGGGTCCGCAAGACCCCGGGCCGCTCCGGGTGCACATCACTGGCGCTTGACCTTGCCGTAAGCCTCGCCCCCCTTCCAGGTCGGCATCGCCGCGCCGTTCGCCACGGCATAGCCGAGGTTCAGCGTGAACTGCGCCTGCTGCACCATGCCCGACAAGTCCCAGGCCGGATCGTACTGGTCGCTGACCTGGTGGTAATCCTTCGTGAACGCGCGCATCCGGTCGGCCGCGCCGTGGTCGTGCTCGAACTCGAACTTGCCGTCGCCCGAAAACACCGCCGAGCCCACGTTAAAGGCCGGCACGCCCGCCTTGGCGAAGCTGAAGTGGTCGGCGCGGAAGTAGGAACCGCCCAGGTCGGGCACGGGCGCGGCCAGCTTCAGGCCCATCTGTTTCGCCACGGCGGCCGAGGTGTCGTAGAGCGAGCTGCGCTCGGCGCCGGCGACGCCGATGTCGCGCGTGCGGCCGACGAAGTTCATGCTGTCCAGGTTGAGGTCGGCCGCGGTCCTTGCCAGCGGCCACAGCGGCGAGCGCACCCAGGCCAGGCTGCCCAGCAGGCCTTGTTCCTCGGCGCAGGGCCAGAGGAAGATCTGGGTGCGCTTGGCCGGATGGGTCATGGCGGCCTGGGCCATCGCCAGCAGGGCGGCGCTGCCCGAGGCGTTGTCGATGGCGCCGTTCCAGATGTGGTCGGGCTTGCCGTTGTGCTCGTCGATGCCGAGGTGGTCCCAGTGCGCCGAATAGATCACCGCCTGCTCGCGCAGCCTGGGATCGCTGCCGGGGACCATGGCGGCCACGTTGTACTCGGTCACCTGGCGCACCGCGCTCTTGACCGCGGCATGGGCGGTGAGCTTGAACTCGACCGGCTTGAAGCCGCGCACTGCGGCGGCGGCGCGCAGCCCGTCCAGGTCCTGGCCGGCCGCCGTGAACAGGGTGCGCGCGAAATCCTCGCTGATCCAGCCCTGCAGCGCGTTGCCGGCGCCGGCCAGGTGGAATTGTTCGTGCGAGAAGCTGTTGGTGGGCACGCTCCACGGGTAGGAGGCGGAGGCCGTGGTGTGGATCAAGAGGATGCCGGCCGCGCCCTGGCGCACCGCTTCCTCGAACTTGTAGGTCCAGCGCCCGTACCAGGTCAGCGATTTGCCGGCAAAGCGCTTCGGCTCGGCCGCGGTCGGCTGCGGGTCGTTCACCATCGCCACCAGCAGCTTGCCCTTCACGTCGACGCCCTGGAAATCGTTCCAACCCTCGTCCGCCGCATCGATGCCGTAGCCGACGAACACGACGGGCGCGGACAGGGCCGTGTCCGCCCGGCCGTTGCCGTTGCCGTAGACCGCTTCCTGGCCGAAGGTGGTGGCCAGCTGCCTGCCGCCGGCCTCGAAGCGCAGGGTGCTGCCAGGCAAGGTCTTCTGGCCGATCATCTCGACCTTCTGGCGGTAGCCGTTGCCCGCGACCGGCTTCAGGCCAAGCGCGGCCGCCTGGGCTTCCAGGTAGCGCACGGCCAGTTCGCCGCCGCGCTGGCCGGTGCCGCGGCCTTCGAGCAGGTCGTCGGCCAGGAAGGCGAGATGGGCACGCAGCGGCGCCTCGAGCACGGTCTGGGCCTGCGCTGCCCGGGTGGACACGGCAGCGGCGGCGAGCAGGCCGGCGCCCAGCAGCATGGCATTCAGGCGGGAAAGTCGGCGGGAAGAATGGATGGGCATGGATCGCAACGGATGAGTTCGACAAGCCTGCGATCTTAGCACCGGGACCACGCGGGGGGCGAGGGGCGTGGACGGATAGGCACTATTTTAAAAATGCCATGGCCTGGACTCACGTTATAATCACCCCGACGGCGCTGCCTGGACGGTGCCGCATGCTATAAGAACCCGTATCCGAAACCCCTGAATGGACAAAGACGATTACAGAGCGCAGCCCGCAAGCGCAGGCACGGCTTCGGGCGGGCCGCGTCCGGATCACGCACAGCGGCTAGTGCGGACCTGGTCGGGCCTAGGCCGGCAGCTCGTACCGCTGATCGGCGAGAACGGCTTCGGCGCACTGTTCGGCCGTTCGCTGCGCCTGGTGGTGCCGGTGTACGGATGGCTGAGCCTGGACCCGTCGCGCAAGACGAGTGCGACGCTGCTGGCCGGTCTGGAAGCGGACCTGGCCGCGGTCGATGCGGACACTGCCACCGCGGCGAACGAAGAACTGACGAGCACGTTCACCCGCCAGCTCGGCGCCCTGATCGGCGCCGGTCTGACTGCACGCTTGCTGGCGGAAAGCACGGCCGGAGACGAGCAGCAACAGAATCAACAGGAGCACAAGTAATGAGCGAGAAAGTAACCTTGGGAAAACTCAGCACCGGTGTACCGGGGCTCGACGTTCTCCTCGGGGGTGGCTTGACCGAATTTTCGTTCACGCTGATCGCCGGCGCGCCGGGCGGCGGCAAGACCACGCTGGCGCACCAGATCATGTTCGCCCTTGCCGGACCGGAACGCCGCGCGCTGTTCTTCACGGTCCTGGGCGAGCCGCCCCTGAAGATGCTGCGCTACCAGCAACAGTTCTCGTTCTTCGACATGGAAAAAGTGGGTGCCAGCGTGCGCTACGTGAACCTGGCCGAGGACTTGCGCGCCGGCGACTTCAGCGGCGTGCTCGAGCGCATCATGCACGAGGTCGAGGATTTCTCGCCCAGCCTGGTGTTCGTCGATTCCTTCCGCTCCGTCGTGCAGACCGGCCGTACCGGCAACGAAGGCCTGTGGGACCTGCAACATTTCATCCAGGAGCTCGGCTCGCGCATGGCCACCTGGCAGGCCACGACCTTCCTGATCGGCGAATACGCCCAGGCCGACGTCGAGGCCAACCCGATCATCACCGTGGCCGACGGCATGATAGCGCTGTCACACAACCAGGACGGCGACGTGGTGGTACGCAAGATCCGCGTCGTCAAGATGCGCGGCCAGGCCCACATGGCCGGTTCGCACACGATGCGCATCACCGGCGACGGCATCCGCGTCTATCCGCGCCTGCTGCCCTCGCTGAAGGCGGCCTACACCAGCATCGACCGCGACCTGCGCCGCATCTCGACCGGGGTGGCCGGGCTCGACGACATGCTGCATGGCGGCTTGCCGCAGGGCCACACGCTGATGGTGTCGGGCCCGACCGGCGTCGGCAAGACCATCCTCGGCTCGCAATTCCTGAACGCCGGCGCGGCACGCGGCGAGCACGGCGTGGCCGTGTATTTCGAAAAGCACACGGCGCGCCTGCACAACGTCGAACTGGTCGGCATGATCAATGCCGGCCAGGTGACGGTGCTCGATTCGCTGTCGCTGTCGCTGTCGGTCGAGGAGCTGATGGACGACCTGGTCGAGACCATCGAGGTCACCGGTGCGACACGGGTCGTGATCGATTCGCTGTCCGAGATCGGCCTCTACCTGGCGCCGGAATTCCGCCACGACCTGCGCCTGACCGTGTTTCGCACGCTGTCGGTGCTGGCCGCACGCGGGGTCACGGTGCTGATCACGGCAGGCTACGAGGACAACGAGCCCGGCATGCGTTTTTCGATTGACAACCTGTGCTTCCTGGCCGACGCCGTGCTGGCGATGCGCTTTGCCGAAGTCGACGGGCGCCTGTGCAAGTTCATGACCGTGGTGAAGGTGCGCGGCTGCGCCCACAGCAACGAGCTGCGCGCTTACCGCATCACCGAG
>CAJYQM010000474.1 GCA_913777025.1 uncultured Massilia sp.
CGGACTCTCGCGCCAGGGAGGTGGGACATCGGGGAGCACGAATTGGTTGCAGTCATACCCCGGAGGCATGAATTTTTTCTGGTACTGGTAGTGGGTCACGATGCGCTTGACCATGCGGTCGATGTCCGGCAGGAAGTCCGGGTTCGACTTGAGATCGGCCGTCGCCATCGTGAAGCGCGAGAAATCGACGTAGAAGGAATCGGTGATCTGGGGCGGCAGCCGGTCCGGGTGCTGGGTCATGATGACCGGGATGATCAGCTTGCTGGGCAGCGTGTACCACTTGCTGCGCTCGGCCTCGATCAGGCGCATGCCGGCGTATTCGCGCCGCGTGTAGGCATGCGCTTCGTACTTCGGCGTGTAGATGAGGACCATGCAGACGCTTTCGCACATCGCGCGCGCGATCTTGCGGTCAAGGTCGTCGCCGCCGCCGAGCTGTTCGGTATCGACGAAGAGTTCGTCTTCGTTGTCGAAATATGGTTCGAGATAGCAGCGCAGGGCATCGGCCAGCGTGGCCTTGAAACGCTGCATGAGCTCGTGCCGGCCATGGGCATAGCTGAAGAAACAGCCGTAACGAATTGCCATTGCACCCCCTAAAGTTTGCCTGCCGGTGTCTGCCGCAGGCCAGGACTGAATGACTCTAGCAAGTCATTCATCCTGCATCTTGTGAGAGCACAAGGGGGTGGCGGGCTGAGGGGTCAGAGCCCGGTTTTGCTCTTGAAGGGGCTCTGACCCCGGTTTGCAGTGTTGCGATCGGCCGGCGCCGCGGAATCCGGGGTCAGAGCCCTCAAGAAGCAGAGCCGGGCTCTGACCCCTTCTGAAAGAAATCGATCACATCCGCCTGAACCCTTGTACGGCGGAAAGGCGGCAGGCTCTGCCAGATGCGGCGGCCGTAGGGTTTGCTGATCACGCGCGGGTCGCACAGCATCAGCACGCCGCGGTCGTCGACGTCGCGGATCAGGCGGCCGGCGCCCTGCTTCAGGTTGATGATGGCTTCCGGCAGGGTGTGATGGACGAAACCGTTCATGCCCCGTTTTTCCATCACTTCGATGCGCGCGGCCAGCACCGGATCGTCGGGCGGCGCGAACGGCAGCTTGTCGATGATCACCAGCGACAGCGCGTCGCCGCGCACGTCGATGCCCTCCCAGAAACTCTGGCTGCCGACCAGCACGGCATTGCCGGCGGCGCGGAAGGATTCCAGCAGTTCGGTGCGCCCGCGCTCGCCCTGCACGAACAGCGGGAACGGCAGGCCGCGCGCGGCGAATTCCTCGCGCAGGCGTTCGGCCACACGGTTCACCGCGCGCAGCGTGGTGCACAGGAAGAAGCAGCGTCCGCCCGCGGCCTCGATGACGGGCAGCGCCATGTCGACCACGGCGTCGGTATAGCCCATCGTATTCGGCTCGGGCAGGCCGGTCGGCACGTACAGGATGCCCTGCTCCTGGTAATTGAAGGGGCTGGGCCAGGTGCGCGCGGGTTCGTTGCTCATGCCCAGCTGGGCGCTGAAGTGCTTGAAATCGTTCTTCACGGCCAGCGTGGCCGAGGTGAAGATCCAGCTGCGCGGGCTGCCGGCGCGCTGGCCGGCAAAGATCGGGGCCACCGACAGCGGCGTCTTGTGCAATTGCAGCGAGGACGCGAAGGCTTCGACCCACAGCACGGCCTCGGCGCCGCCGAATTCGCCGTAGTCCTTGTCGGCCTTGTCCTTCGGCTTGGGCGGCTCGGACTTCCAGCCCTTGTAGCCTTCGAGCAGCTCGACCGCGCGCACGCGGCACTGCTCCAGCGTCTCGGCACGCTCGGCGTTTTCCTCGAGCACGTCGACCAGGCCCTCCAGCTCTTCTTTCAGCTTTTCCAGGGCCGGGAAGAAACTCGACGATGGCGGGATCTGCGGCAGCGACAGGCGCGTCCCACCCTCCGGGAAGGTCAGGCGCAGGTCGCGCGCGGCCTTTTCGACCACCATCACGACCTTGGCCCAATCCGGGCCACCGCGCGCATGCGCCAGGCCTTCGGCCAGCGTGTCGCGGCATAGTTCCAGCACCTGCGAGGTCGAGACCGAGGTGCCGAAGAACATGGTCGCCACTTCCGGCAACTGGTGCGCCTCGTCGAAGATGATGGTGTTCGCGGCCGGCAGCAGCTCGCCCATGCCGCCCTCCTTCAGCGCCACGTCGGCGAAGAACACGTGGTGGTTGACCACGACCACGTCGGCCTGCTGGGCCTCGCGGCGCGCCTTCATCACGAAGCAATCCTGGTAGTACTGGCACTCCTGCCCCATGCAGTTCTCCCGGGTCGAAGTCACCAGGTTCCACACCGAGGCCGTCTCCGGCACCTTGGCCAGTTCCGACTTGTCGCCGGAATTGCTCATCTTGATGAAGCGCGAAATCTCGCGCAGGTGGCCGACGTCGTCGCGCGAGGTCAGGCGACCGTTCTGCAGGGTACGCTCCAGGTGGTAATGGCAGACGTAGTTCGAGCGGCCCTTCAGCAGCGCCACCGAGACCGGCGCGCGCAGGGCGTTGCGGACGGTCGGGATATCGCGCGAGAACAATTGATCCTGCAAATTCTTGGTGCCGGTCGAGACGATGGTCTTGCCGCCCCACAGCAGCGCCGGCACCAGGTAGGCGAAGGTCTTGCCGGTGCCGGTACCGGCCTCGGCGATCAAGGTGCCCTGGTTGCCGATGGCGTCTGCGATCGCCTTGGCCATTTCGGTCTGGGACTGGCGCGGCCGGAAGGTGCCGACCGCGGGCGCGAGCGGGCCGCCCGCGCCGAAGATGCGGTCGACTTCCTCGTCATACTTGCCGGGCGGCTGGGCGCCCATCAGCTCGGGCAGCTGGTCGGGCGACTGCGCAGCCGGCTGCGGGGAGGCGGAGGAAGGAACTGGCTCGCCGTTGGCGATGCCGGGCACGGGAAGATGATCGGTCAAAATGGCTACAGGAAACGAATAACGGGAACGGCGGCCGGGTCAGGCGGGAACGTCCGGCACCAGCTGCATCTTGAGCAGGGTAATGTGATCCTTCAATTGCAATTTGCGCTTCTTCAGGCGGCGCAGCTGCAACTGGTCGGCGTGGCCATCGCGGGTCAGCATGTCGATGACGGCGTCGAGGTCGCGATGTTCCACGTCGAGTTCAATAATGCGGCGCTGGATCTCCT
>CAJYQM010000475.1 GCA_913777025.1 uncultured Massilia sp.
TTCCTGGGCGCCGGCTCGCTGGCCAACCTGGTCACCGACTCCACCTTGCTCGTGATGCTGGCGCTGGCGCAGATGCTGGTCATCGTCACGCGCGGCGTCGACCTGTCCGTGGCCTCGAACCTGGCCCTGTCCGGCATGGTCGCCGCGATGCTGGCCTCGCACAACCCGGGCATGCCGCTGTTCGTGGTGGTGCTCGCCGCCACGCTCACCGGCCTGGTCCTCGGCTGCATCAACGGCTGGCTGATCGGATACCTGGCCCTGCCGCCGATCGTGATCACGCTCGGTTCGATGAGCGTCTACCGCGGCCTGGTGTTCGTACTGTCGGGCGGCACCTGGGTCTCGGCGCACCAGATGCCGGCCGGTTTCATCGCCTTCCCCTTGACCACCTTCCTCGGCCTGCCGCACCTGGTCTGGATCGCGCTGGCGGCCGTCGCGGTGTTCCTGTTCATCGCGCGCAATACCCGCTTCGGCCGCGACCTGTACGCGATCGGCAATGCGCCCCAGTGCGCCGGCTACATCGGCATCCCCACAAGCAGGCGCCTGTTCTGGACCTACGGCCTGTCCGGCCTGGTGGCCGGCCTGTGCGGCTACCTGTGGGTGGCGCGTTACGCCGTCGCCTATACGGAAGTCGCCTACGGTTTCGAATTCACCGTCATCGCCGCCTGCGTGATCGGCGGCGTGAGCATCGCCGGCGGCGTCGGGTCCGTGTTCGGCGCCGTGCTCGGTTCACTGTTCCTGACCGTGATCGGCAACGCGCTGCCGGTCCTGCAGGTGTCGCCCTTCTGGCAGAGCGCCCTGACCGGCCTCGTGATCCTGGCAGCGGTGCTGGTCAACGCCAGGGGCGACCGCAAGGGCAGCCGGCAGATCCTGCCGCTGCACAAGAACCAGATGGAGCAGGCTGCGCACTGATGCCTACAACAATATAAACAGATTGGAGACAGCGTGAACTCTACCGCAATGCCGAGCCAGGATTCGTCCGACAAGCCGTCGACGTCCCGCTACACCATCCTCGACCGCGAAACCGTCAAGCTGAAGAACGTGCTGGGACGCTGGGAAACCCTGCTGGCCCTGTTGCTGGTCCTGGTCTTCGCGGTCAACAGCATCGTCCTGCCGCACTTCCTGGACCTGTACAACCTGCTGGACGGCACCCAGAACTTCAGCGAGAAGGCGATGATCGCGCTGCCGATGGCCCTGCTGATCATCTGCCGCGAGATCGACATCTCGGTGGCCGGCACCCTGGCCCTGTCCTCGGTGGCGATGGGCCTGGCGATGCATGCCGGTTTTCCGCCGGCGACCCTGCCGCTGGTGGCGCTGGCCACCGGCACGGCCTGCGGCTTGCTGAACGGCGTGCTGGTCACCCGCTTCGGCCTGCCGGCCATCGTGGTCACGATCGGCACCGTCTCGCTGTACCGGGGCCTGGCCAGCGTGGTCCTGGGCGACAAGGCCTTTACCGGCTATCCGCAATTCATGGCCGACTGGGGCCAGGGCTACTTCTTCGGCATCGTGCCGCGCGAGTTCCTCGTCATGCTCGTGCTTGCCGCCGTGTTCGCGTTCATGCTGCACGCGACGTCCTGGGGCCGCCGCATCTACGCCATCGGCAACAACCCGGATGCCGCGCGCTTTTCCGGCATCGCCGTCGACCGCTACCGCCTGGCCCTGTTCATGCTGACCGGCGCCATGGCGGGCCTGGCCGCCTTCTTCCTGACCGGCCGCATCGGCAGCACGCGTCCCAACATCGCCGGCGGCTGGGAACTCGAAATCATCACGATGGTGATCCTGGGCGGCGTCAGCATCGCGGGCGGCGCCGGCACCATCGGCGGCGTGCTCCTGGCGATCCTGACGCTGGGCGTGGCCACCTATGGCATGTCGCTGGCGAACATCCCGGGTATCTACATGACGATCGTGGTCGGCGTGCTGCTGCTGGTGACGATCGCCCTGCCGCGCCTGCTGCGTGGCCGCGGTACGCGTAAATGAGCACGCAAATGAGCATGGACGCCCTGATCGTCCTCGACATCGGCAAGACCAATGCCAAGCTGGCGCTGATCGACGCCGCCGGCCGGGTGCTGGCCGAGCAACGCCGCCCGAACACGGTATTGACGGATGGCCCCTACCCGCACCTGGACACCGAAGGCCTGTGGCAGTGGCTGCTGGCCACCTGCCGCGCGTTCGCGCAGCAGGCCGCCGTCTCCGCCATCGTCCCGGTGACCCACGGCGCCACGGCGGCGCTGGTGGACGGCAAGGGACTCGTGCTGCCGGTGCTGGACTACGAAGCCCAGCTGCCCGGTGTCGACTATGCCGGCGTACGCCCTTCCTTCGACGAGACCCGCTCCCCCAGCCTGCCCGCGGGCCTGAACCTGGGGCGCCAGCTGGCCTGGCTGCAGCAGACCTTCCCGGGCGACTTCTCGCGCGCGCGCCACATCCTGATGTACCCGCAGTACTGGGCCTGGCGCCTGTGCGGCGCCGCCAGCAGCGAAGCGACTTCGCTCGGCTGCCACACGGATCTGTGGAATCCACACACCCAGCAGTACTCCTCGCTGGTCGAGCGCATGGGCTGGCGCCGCCTGATGCCGCCGCTGGCACCGGCCTGGACCTCGCTGGGCACGCTGTTGCCGGAGGTGGCCGACGCCACCGGCCTGCCGCGCGGCTGCCAGGTGCTGTCCGGCATCCACGACAGCAATGCTTCGCTGATGCGCTACCTGTCGCAGGATGCCCATCCGGGTCCGCGCACCGTGCTCTCCACCGGTACCTGGATGATCGCCGCCGCCTTCGGCGCGCCGCTCGACCAGCTGCGCGAAGATGCCGACATGCTGGCCAACACCAACGCCGTCGGCCAGCCGGTGGCCTGCATGCGCTTCATGGGCGGACGCGAATTCGGGGAACTGGCCGGGCCCGCGCCGCAAGTCTGCAACGTTGAAGACATCGAGCGCCTGGTCGCCCAAGGCACGATGGCCTTGCCCTGCTTCGCCGCCACCGGTGGCCCGTTCGCCGGCCGCAGCGGCAGCATCGAAGGTCTGGTACCAGGCACCCCCGGCGAACGCTACGCGCTGGCCACGCTGTACTGCGTGCTGATGACCGATTACTGCCTGGATGCGCTGCAGGCCGCAGGGCCGCTGGCGGTCGAAGGCAGCTTCACGGCCAATCCGTGGTTCGGACCCCTGCTCGCCGCGCTCCGGCCGCAGCAGGCGGTCAGCTATTCGGACGATGCCAGCGGGACGACCTGCGGTGGCTGGATGCTGCGCTACCGCGATGGCGTGCCGCCGGGGTCGAGCACCTTGATGCCGCCGCGCGCGGTGGCCGGTCTGGCGGCCTATCGCCGGCGCTGGCACGAGGCCCTGGCGCTCACCGAGCCTGCTGCGTCATTGCCCGCGTAAGCCCACTGGGACCGGCAGGCCTGCGCGGCTGCCATACCCAATCCAGCCCACGCACATAGCCATCGCCCTTCACGCCCGTATGGTCCAGCCCTTCCATGCGGTAGTTCTGCAGCGCCAGGCCGGTGTACCCGCGCGCGGCCAGGCGCTGCTGGAAGGCGGCGATCGGCTCGCGGAAGCCCGCGTACTCGTCGCCGCCGTAGGAGATGAACATGCGCGCCGGCAGCGACTTGTGCGTGCGCGCGTACTGCTCGTCGAGCTTCGCCAGCGCGCCCTCGTCCCAGCCCGCCGCCGGGCTGATCGCGATGTGGCCGGCAAAGAAACCGGGCGCCTTGTAGGCCGCCGCGATCGCGAACAAGCCGCCCAGCGAACTGCCGCCGATGAGGCGACCGGCCTTGTCGCCGCGGAAGCGCGCTTCGACCAGCGGCGCCACTTCGTGCGTGATGAAGCCGAGGAAGGCATCGGCCTTGCCCGAGTTCGCGTCCGTGGCCGTGATCGTGTAATCCTTTCGCCGCTCGACGTCGTAGTCGGTGCCGGCCGGGTAGGACAAGCCGACCATGATGAATTCCGGCGCGCGGTTATCGTAGATCAGGTTGCCATAGGTCGAGACCAGCAGCGGCGTATCCCAGTAGGCGTCGAGGTAGTACAGCACGGGATAGATCTTGCCCGGATTGGCCGCGTAATTCGACGGCAAGACCACCACCAGCTCGTACTTGCGACCGGCCCTGGACTGGAGCGGTACGATTTGCGTGTTGTTCAACACGAACTGCTTGTAGTCGGCCTGTGCGGCCGCCGGGGCGGCGCTCCCCATTCCGATGCTGGATGCCGCCGCCAGCACCGCCCATAAACGTTTTCCCATCCTGGTTTCCTTTTATATGTGAGCGACGGCTCAGCGCGGCAATTCGAATGCGCTGCCGGTGACGGTCAGGCGCGCCGACACCGTCTTCGCGTGGCGCGGCTGCCCGCCGCCCAGGTACAGCGTGTAGACGCCGGGGACCACGCGGCGCTTGCCCGCCGCATCCACCGAGGACAGCGTGCGCGCATCCAGCGCCAGGCTGACCTTCGTGCTGGCGCCGGCCACCAGGTGCACGCGGCTGAAACCGGCCAGGGTCGGATTGGCCGGATCGCCCGGCTTGGCCAGGTACAGCTGCACCACCTCGTCGCCGTCGCGCGCGCCGCTGTTGGCCACCTCAACGCTCACCTTGACCGGCTGGCCGGCCGCCACGGAAGCCGACGCCAGCGCCGGCGTACGGTAATCGAAGCGCGTGTAGCTCAAGCCGTGGCCGAACGGGTACAGCACCTCGCCCCTGAAGTAGCGGTAGGTGCGGCCTTCCATCCGGTAGTCCGGGAAAGGCGGCAGCTGGTCGGCCGATTTATAGAAGGTCACCGGCAGGCGCCCGGCCGGGCTGTAGTCGCCGGCGATCAGTCCCGCCACCGCATGGCCGCCCTCGCCGCCCGGATACCAGGCTTGCACGATCGCCGGCACGTGCTTGTCGGCCCAGTTGACGGCCAGCGCGCTGCCGCTCATGAGCACCAGCACGACCGGCTTGCCGGTCGCGCTGACGCGCTCGAGTAGCTGCTGCTGCGGCGCCGGCAAGTCCAGGCTGGTGCGGTCACCGCCGGCAAAGCCCGGCACCTGCACCTTCAGTTCCTCGCCTTCGAGATTGGCACTCAGGCCGCCGACGAACACCACCAGGTCGGCCCGCGCGGCCGCGTCGACGGCTTCCCGGCCGCTGTCCACGGGCGGGCTCCAGACCAGTTTCTGGTTGCCGCGCGCACCCTTCTGCACCGCCTCGATGCGGATCGGATAGACCTGTCCGGCCTTCAGGTCCGCCTTGCCGAAATCGATCGACGGCGAATCGGTGACGTCCCAGGCATCCACGATCGGCTTGCCGTCGAGCCAGATGCGGTAACCGCCGGCGCTGACGAAGCGCAGGCGGTAGGCGCCGCTTGCCGGTGCCTTCAGGTAGCCGCTCCAGCGCAGCGCCGTATTGCGCTTGCCGTCCTGCCATTCGACGCGGGCCACGGATTCCACCCGGCTGAGCGTGGGCGTCCCTTCGAGCGCAGGGCCTGCAAAATGCTCGACCTTCAGGCCTGGCGTGCGGCAGGCGGCGTCCACGCACAAGGCGCCGGCGGGCACCGGCGGCTCCGCCGGCCCCGCCAGGCCCGAACCTTCGGCGTAGATCACCTTGGCGTTGGGATAACGGGCGCGGATGCCGGCCAGCACCGTCACCGGCTGCGACGGTTGGCCGTTGTAGTTGCCGACCAGGGCGTCGT
>CAJYQM010000476.1 GCA_913777025.1 uncultured Massilia sp.
GTCTGCTTTTCCAGGTCGTCGGGATGCCAGTACGGGTAGGGTGGCCGACGGCCCAGCAATTCCTCCGCGCTGTAACCCACCATGGCGCACAGGGCAGGATTGACGTAGATGATCGTTCCTTCCGGATCCCGGGCGCGCATGCCGATGAGTAGGGAGTCTTCCATCGCCTTTCGGAATGCATGGGCTTCCTCCAGGTCGCGCGTACGCTCCTCGACCCGGCGCTCCAGCTCGACGCGCGCCACGCGCTGCTCGACGAACCGCTTTTCGCGCAAGCGCCAGTACAGCACGCCGAGCAGAAGCAGGGCGACAGCCAGCGCGCTGAGCGCGAGCGCGGCGTGGCGCGCCTGGATCACTTCCTTCATGTCGGTCGTGACCGTGAGCGTCCAGCCGAGTTCCGGCAGTGCCGTGTCGAGTGCGAGCAGTTTCAGGCGGCGTCCGTCCAGTGTCGTGTTCAGGACGAAGCCGGGTGTGCCGCGGCTGTCCTCGAGACGCCACGGCAAGACGTCGAAGTGTTCCCGCGTGCCGTACTGGCCGTGTTCCGCCACCCAACGCGCGTGGGCCCTGGACACGGGCCGGATGCCGTGGAACAGCCATTCGGGCACGGTGCTCAGGAAGACGATGCCGCGGCTGTCCCTGAGCACGACCGGATCGGCGCCACGCATCCAGGTGGCTTGCAGCGCTTGCAGGCTGATCTTGACCACCGCCACACCGAGAATCGCGCCGTCCACGCGGACGGGCTCCGCGATGAACAGGCCGGACTGGCCGGTCGTGAGACCGAGGCCATAGAACATGCCGCGGCGGCCCTGCAGGGCATCTTCGAAATAGGGCCGCTGGCGATAGGACTGCCCGACGAAGCTCGACGGCAGCTTCCAGTTGCTGGCGGCCAGCGTCATGCCCTCACGGTCGACCAGGTACAGGGCCGCCGCGCCGGTCGCCGCCTGCAAGTCCTGGAAATAATCGTTGACGCGTGCCTGCAGGCCGGCATCGCGCGGGGCGCGCAGCAAGTCCTGCACGTCGGGGTGACGGGCGGCCGCGTGCGGCAGGAAGTCGTGTTTCTCGACGAGGCCACGCAGTCCCAGCACGTTGGCCGCCGCACCCTGGCGCAGGGCTTCGGTGCGCGACTGCATTTCGTACTGTTCAGCCCAGCGCCCCGACGCCATGATCAGGACCAGCGCGCCCACAGCGCCCATCAAGCTGCGCCAGAAACCTGAGTTGAACCGGATCGACATTGAATTTCCCAAGAGCAGATCCTGACAATACCAGCTGCATCGGCACTTTGGAACGTCCTCCGTAGTTTTACGGAGGAGGGGGCGCTGAAGTTGCGGATGCGCGGGATCCCGCCGGCGGCGATAGTCAAGCTTTGGAACGGGACGACACGGTGATCTCCCGTCGGTCTAGGAGACAACAATGCGTACAGCCACAAGCAAACCGGTCGCCGATGTCCGCGCCGGCGTCAGCGACAGGATCTCGGGCAAGCGCCTGCGCGCCATCTTCGTCGGTTCCGCCGGCAACCTGGTCGAGTGGTTCGACTTTTATTGCTATTCGGCCTTTGCACTCTACTTCGCCAGTTCCTTCTTCCCTGCCCAGGACGCCACGGCGCAGATGATGTCCACGGCGGGCATCTTTGCCCTGGGATTCTTCGTGCGTCCGATCGGCGGCATCCTGTTCGGCCATATCGGTGACCGCCATGGCCGCAAGACGGCCCTCATGGCCTCGGTCCTGCTGATGTGCTTCGGCTCGCTGCTGATCGCCTGCGCACCCACCTATGCCACCGCCGGCATCCTGTCGCCTTGCATCCTGCTGCTGGCACGCCTGCTGCAGGGGCTCAGCCTGGGTGGCGAGTATGGCGCCAGTGCAACCTACCTGTCCGAAATGGCGGACTCGAAGCACAGGGGCTTCTACAGCAGCTTCCAGTACGTCACGCTGATCGGCGGCCAGTTGCTGGCCTTGCTGCTCCTGCTGATGCTGCAGCGCTACCTGCTCGATGACCAGCAGCTGCGTGCCTGGGGCTGGCGCATCCCCTTCGTTGCCGGCGCCTGCCTGGCCCTGCTGGCGCTGCGGCTGCGTCACGACATGCCGGAAACCCAGTCCTTCGAGGCGGCGCGCAAGACGTCCAGCAAGATGGGCGGCCTGAAGCAGCTTGCCCAGCATCCCAAGGAGGTCCTGCTGGTGGTGGGCCTGACCATGGGCGGCACGCTGGCCTTCTACGTCTACACCACCTACATGCAGAAATTCCTGCGCCTGTCGGTGGGCCTTTCCGACGCCCAGACCACCGCCGTCTCGGCTGCCTCGCTGCTGTTCGCCATGTGCCTGCAACCGCTCTACGGCGCACTGTCCGACCGGATCGGCCGCCGTCCCCTGCTGCTTGGCTTCGCGGTGCTCGGCACCCTGTTCACGGTACCGCTGCTCACGGCGATTCGTAACGCCAGCGGTCCATGGGAAGCGTTTGGCCTGATCGCTTGCGCCTGGATCATCGTGTCGGGCTATACCTCGATCAACGCCCTGGTCAAGGCCGAGCTGTTCCCGGCCACCATACGCGCGACCGGTGTCGGTGTGCCTTATGCATTCGCCGTGTCGGTGTTCGGCGGCACGGCCGAGTACCTGGCCCTGTGGTTCAAGTCGGTCCACATGGAAAGCGGCTTTTACTGGTATG
Source organism: uncultured Massilia sp. (assembly GCA_913777025.1). Lineage (GTDB taxonomy): Bacteria > Pseudomonadota > Gammaproteobacteria > Burkholderiales > Burkholderiaceae_D > Telluria. The sequence continues at coordinate 2,654 of CAJYQM010000476.1, forward strand.
CCACGGGCGTGATTGCCTGCACGCTGCTGGTCTGCTGGTTCATGCGCGACACCGCCAAGCTATCGAAGATCGACGCGGAAATGCGGGGGCAGTAATCAAGCCAGGTCGCCGGGCACGAGCGCGAACACGTGGGCGGCGACCGCCTGGCCTTGCAGCACCAGGCGGTTACGCGCCAGGCACTCGTGGACGGCGCCGGATTTACGCGCTACCGCCATGCTCGGTGCATTGCCGTCGGCAACGACGATTTCGATACGCGACTGTTTCAGTTCGCCGAAGCCGTAACGCGACACTGCAGCGACGGCTGCCAGCGCCGCGCCTTGCCGCTGGGCCGAGGCGCGCACCCAATAGCCGAGGTTGCAGAACGCATGCAGGCTGTTGAAATGGTTCAGGCCGGCGCCACCGATGAACACGTCGTTGCGGAAGATGCCGAACTGGTGGCTGCTGCCGTTTGCGCGGCCCTCGTCGCAGGCGGCGAACCAGGCCAGCGCATCCTCCTCGCGGTAGTCCTCGTGGGCCCAGCCCATCCAGCGCTTGATGCTGGCGGCCGATTCCCGCACGGCGGCGGCAAACGCGGGGGCATCCGCCGAGGTGAAAGGTCTGAGCAGGAAACCGGTGGCGTGCAAGTGCGTCATTGGGCGGCAGTCAGGTCGTTGTTTTCTTCATCATATCAGGCCTTGCGGAGTTGTCGACAGGAATGCTCTCGGCTAGGATGGCGCTTTCTGTTTCGGGACGCAACATGGCAGAGCTGGCGCAGCGCGTGGTCTTCGTGGGTGCCGAGTCGACCGGCAAGTCGACCTTGTCCGAATATCTGGCGCACGCCTACGGTACCGTGGCGGTGCCGGAAATCGGCCGCTTCATCTGGGAAGAAAAACAGGGCCGGCTGGATGCCGCCGATTACGTCGAGATCGCGCTCAAGCACCGCGCCGCCGAAGATGCGGCGCTGCCCCGGGCGCGGCGCTGGCTCTTCGTCGATACGAACGCCCTGACCACCTTGCTGCTGGGACTCGAATTCGGCCAGGTCACCGAAGCGGTTCCGGCCGAACTGCTGCGCTGCGCCGAGGATTGCAGGACGCGCTATGCGCATACCTTCGTCTGCGCCGACGACATCCCCTATGAAACGCAGGAAGTGCGCGAGAACGAAGCCTGGCGCGGGCGCATCCAGCAGCTGGTGCTGCAGGACCTCGATGCGCGCGGCATCGCCTACACGGTGGTGCGCGGCAGCGTCGAGGAGCGCGCGGCGCAGGTAAGGCGGGTGCTGGACGCGGCTTAAAACCCCAGGCCCAACAGTTCGATGCCGTTCAGGCGCCGGAACAGCCGCAAGGCATAGGTATCGGTCATGCTCGAGATGAAGTCGGTGGCGCCGAGCAGGCATTCGTAGACCGAGGTGCCGCGCGTAAAAGGCTGGGGCACGATCTGCACGATTTTCTTGTTCACCGCCGAGCGCCTGTCCGGCCGCGTGGCCAGCGCAGGCACGATCTTGTCCAGCAGCCCGCCCAGGATCTCGAACCCGGCCGCTTCGATCTGCAGCACCGAGGGCGTGGCGTAGATGCGCTCGCGCGACAGCAGAGAAATTGCTGTCAAGTCCTCGGCAAAGCGCGAGCTGCCCGCCAAGTCGCGTTCGAACTCGCCGGCCATGATCGCATCGTAGTTGTCCTTGAACACCTCCGCCGACGCTTTTACCAGGTTGCCGATGGACCGGGCGCGCAGGTACTCGATGCGTCCGGTGTCTTCCTCGAGCTGGCGGTAAGAGGCGCTCTCGGCCTGGCCGGCAGGGAAGGCGATCGACCACAGCAGTACCCTGGCTTCCTCGAACGAGACGCGCGCCAGGCGGTGGCCGTCTTCCAGGTCGACGATGCCGTAGCAGATGTCATCGGCCGCTTCCATCACGAAGGCCAGTGGATGGCGCGCCCACGCGCCCGGGCCTTTGGGCACCAGGCCGACCTGTTCGGCCACCCTGGCGAAATTCGCGGCGTCCTGCGCGAAAAGCCGAATTTCTTTTCGCTGATCCTGTCCCTGGCCGGCGGCAGGTGCGAGGCGCGCGGGTATTTCGCGAACGAGGCCAGTACCGCATAGGTCAACTGGAAGCCGCCGTGGTCGACCGCGTTCTGCAGCCGCGTGACAAGGCGGAAGCCCTGCGCATTGCCTTCGAAACGCAGGAAATCCTGGCGTTCCTGTTCGGACAGGCCGTCGAGGTAATCCAGCTGGTGCTCGGCAAACCAGGACTGGATCGCCGCTTCGCCCGAGTGGCCGAAGGGCGGATTGCCGATGTCGTGGGCCAGGCAGGCCGCGGCGACGATGCTGCCGAAATCCTGCGGCGCCATCGCCAGGCCGGGTTCGCGCTGCAGGATGAATTCGCCGCACAGCATGCCCAGCGACCGCCCGACCGAGGAGACTTCGATGCTGTGGGTCAGGCGCGTACGCACGTAGTCGCTGTCGGACAAGGGAAACACCTGGGTCTTGTCCTGCAGGCGCCGGAAGGCGCTGGAATACACCAGCCGGTCCTAGTCGCGCATGGTTTCGGTGCGGCTGCCGCCATCGCCGCGGTCGCTTTCGCGGCTCAGGCGCATCGTCGATACCAGGTGTTGCCATTCCATTGTCATCGAAACACTCCATGCTCGGATACGCGGCCAGTGTAGCGCATGGGAACGGCTGCAAATCGACGCTTGACTTTGTCAACCTTCATCTATATCTTACGATGTATCTTACGATATAAAGGAGAAGGCGCATGCCGCACCACCATCATCACGATCACCATCACGACCACCACCACCATCATCACGCCGCCCACGGCGAGCACGGGCACGGCAAGCACGGTCATGGCAAGCATGGCCACGGCAGGCACGGCGGCCCCGACGGCTTCGGTTTCGGCGACGAAGGCGGCTTGCCGCGTGGCCGCAAGCTGTCCTCGGATGACCTGCAATTGCTGCTGATGGCGCTGATCGCCGAGCGGCCCAGCCATGGCTACGAACTGATCAAGGAACTGGAGAAGCGCTCCAACGGTTTCTATGTGCCGAGCCCGGGCATGATGTATCCGGCGCTGGCCTGCATGGAAGACCAGGGCCACGTCACCATCCAGCTCGAAGGCAACCGCAAGCGTTACGCGCTGTCGGACGAGGGCCGCGCCCACCTGGAAGCCCAACAGGAACACGTCGACCTGATGCTGGCCAAGCTGGCGCGCGCGGCGGAAAAGATGAGCCTGATGCGCAGCGCCCTGGCCGAGGGGGACGAAGGCGGCGGCCGCCCACGCTGGATCCGCGAAGTCGAAGAGGCGCGCCACGCGCTCAGGCACGCCTTGCACGCCCGCGCGCAGGCTTCGGAAGCGGAGCAGCAGCGGATTGCCGCGATCCTGGCGCGTGCCGCGGCCGAGATCGAATCCCAGCCGGGCACCGACGCGCAGTAATGGCCTCGGCCTGGAGTATTCTTGCGGCCATGTCCGATCAACAAGGCTGCAAGATGCCCCGGGATATTCTCGTCACCACCAGTAAATTATTGAGCTACGTCCTGCGCCACCGCCCCGACAGGATCGGCCTGGCGCTGGACACCAAGGGCTGGGCCGGCGTCGAGGACTTGCTGGCGCAGTTGGCCGCCCACGGCCACCCGCTGGACCGCGCGCTGCTCGAGCGTGTCGTCGCCGGCAACGACAAGCAGCGCTTCGCCTTCAGCGAGGACGGCACCCGGATCCGCGCCAGCCAGGGGCATTCGGTCCAGGTCGACCTGGCGCTCGCGCCTGCGGTGCCGCCGCCCGTGCTCTACGATGGCACCGCCAGCCGGTTTCTCAAATCGATCCTGGCCGAGGGCCTGCATGCGGCGGCACGCCATCACGTCCACCTGTCGGCCGACGTCGAGACGGCCAAGCGGGTCGGCACGCGCCACGGTTTTCCGGCCGTGCTGCGCGTGGATGCCGCGCACATGCACGCGGACGGGATGGTGTTCTATCGCTCGGACAACGGGGTATGGCTGACGCATGCCGTGCTGCCGAGGTATCTGGCAACGGTGAACTGAAGTCAGCGCTCGTTGGTCGCCGCGGCGATCAGCTCGGTCGTCTCGGCCGCCCCCATCTTGCGTGCCGCATCCAGGATCGAATTGCCGTCGGCATCCAGCCGGAAGGGATCGGCGCCGCGCGCCAGCAGCAGGCGGGCGATGTCGGTGCGGTTGAACATGGCGGCGAACATCAGCGCCGTCTTGCCGTTCGGGCCGGCATTGTCGGGCTGGGCACCGCGGTCTAGCAGCAGCGTCGCGACCGGCAAGTCGCCCTTGAAGGCGGCGCCATGGAGCGGCGCCTGGCCGGCGTCGTTCATGATTTCGGGATCGGCGCCGTGGTCCAGCAGGACGCGTGCGGCGTCGACGTGGCCGTGGTAGCAGGCCAGCATCAGGAGGCTGTCCCCGCGCTCGTTGCGCAGGTTGGGCGGCAGGCCCTGGCCCAGCAGCGTGGCCAGTTCGCCCGCTTCGCCGGCGCGGGCAAAGCCGAATACACGGCGCACGAAGGCGAGGGTGTCTTCGTCGAGTTCCTGGGGCGTGGCGGGGCGCTGCTCTTGCATCGTGTTCTCCTGGGTCGAATGGCATGACGATTAGACCACAAGTTACGGCACGCCACCGGGGCGCGCGCGTGCCGGACGCTACCCGCTTGATCCAGTCGGCCCTGCGGGCTCAGGCCTGGAACTCGGCCAGGTGGCGCTCGATCTCAAACACGTGCGGATCGAAATTGCCCAGTTCGCGCAGCGCCTGTGCCAGTTCCAGCAGGTATTCGCTGTTCGGCCCGCTCGGCCCACGCGCGGATGCGATCTGGCGCGCAATCTCGCGTTCGCTTGCCGGGCCGAGGTAGGCCGCGTTTTCATGGGAAGCGATGTAGACGATGCCTTCGGCCAGGCTGCCATCCTCGAAATGGATGTTGGTGGCCAGGCGCAGGTAGCCGTTCTTTTCACGGTAATCGAGGTGGGCGAATTCCTCCGGCGTCACCAGGTAGGCCATGCCGTGGCAGGTGGCGCCGGCCTCGGGTACCAGGGTCACCACGCGGCCGGGCGCGGTCTCGGTGCCGCGGTGATCGTGCGAGCCCTGCCAGAAGCGGCGGGTCCAGCCGCCAATGTGCGCCGGGCGCCGCTCGAGAAAGGGGAAGTCGGCCTTGAAGATCAGGGAGCCGTAGCCGAACAGCCAGACGCTGGCGTGCCGGTCGAACCTGTCCATGCGCTGGTTGATCGCGATGGTGTTGTAGGACATCTTGGTTGCATGCGGTGGGAGAAGCCTCATTGTAGCGCTGCCGCCGGGTGCTGTCCGGCCGCGTTGTCCAGGCGGCCCGGCTGAACGTCGTACCGCGACAAGTCGTGCGCAATGTTCGTAAGCGCACGGTCGTGCACATTGATCTTCTGGCCCAATAGCGAGGTCGGGCCGTCAGCGGGCCAGCGTGCCGGATGCACAGGACAATCCATTACATGAACATCAATTTTTCGTTGTATGATTGTTCATTTTCATCTTTAATGGCGGCAACTTGCACCCATGAGAGACCTCAAATGAAACTCGCATCCCTCAAGATTGGCGGCCGTGACGGCACTTTGGTCGTGGTCAGCCGCGACCTGGTTACCTGCCAGGCCGTTCCCGATATCGCACCCACGCTGCAGCGCGCGCTGGACGACTGGGAGCAGGTCGCGCCGCGCCTGCGCCAGGTCTACGCGCAGCTGAATGCCGGAACGGCGCCGGATGCCCACTCTTTCATCGAGCAGGAATGCGCCTCTCCGTTGCCGCGCGCCTACCAGTGGGCCGACGGCTCCGCCTACATCAACCACGTGGAACTGGTGCGCCAGGCGCGCGGGGCGCAGGTGCCGCCCTCGTTCTACACCGACCCGCTGATGTACCAGGGCGGTTCGGATGCCTTCACCGGTCCCTGCGATCCGATCGCGGTGCTGTCCGAGGACTGGGGCGTGGACCTGGAGGCGGAAGTGGCGGTCGTCACCGGCGACGTGCCGATGGGCGCCACGCTCGAGCAGGCCGCCGCGGCGATCCGCCTGGTGATGCTGGTCAACGACGTCTCGCTGCGCAACCTCATTCCCAAGGAACTGGAAAAGGGATTCGGCTTCTTCCAGTCCAAGCCGGCCAGCGCCTTTTCGCCGGTGGCGGTCACGCCGGACGAGCTGGCCGACGCCTGGCGCGACAGCAAACTTCACCTGCCGCTGCAGGTCACGCTCAATGGCGGACCCTTCGGCCGTCCGGATGCGGGCGAGGACATGACCTTCAGTTTCGCCCAGCTGGTCGCGCATGCCGCGAAGACGCGCGAGCTGGTGGCGGGCAGCATCATCGGTTCCGGCACGGTGTCGAACAAGCAGGGCGGCCTGCACGGCTCGAGCATCGCGAACGGCGGCGTCGGCTACTGCTGCCTGGCCGAGCTGCGCATGTACGAGACCATCGAACAGGGCGCGCCGCAGACGCCGTTCCTGCGTTTCGGCGACACGGTCCGCATCGAGATGGCGGGGCCGGACGGTGCGAGCATTTTCGGGGCGATCGACCAGGAGGTCGCCCACTATCACGGGAGGAAGGAATGAGGCTCTACACGTATTTCCGCAGCTCTGCCGCCTACAGGGTCCGCATCGCGCTGAACCTGAAGGGACTGGAGTACGATGCGATTCCGGTGCACCTGCTGCGCGACGGCGGCGAGCAGCTGCGGGCGCAGTACCGGGCCATCAATCCCAGCGGGCTGGTGCCTTCGTTCCAGGATGATTACCTCACCCTGACCCAGTCGGTGGCGATCCTGGAATACCTGGAAGACCAGCATCCGAAGGTGCCGTTGATGCCGAAGGATGCCGTTGGCCGCGCGCGCGTGCGCGAGCTTGCCCAGATTGTTGCTTGCGACATCCATCCGGTGAACAACCTGCGCGTGCTGCGCTACCTGACGGACGAACTCAAGCTGGGCGAGGACGTCAAGAAGCAGTGGTACCGCCACTGGCTGGTGAATGGCCTGGAAGTGTTGGAAACCCACCTGGCGCGCGACCCGAGTTCCGGCCCGCTGTGCCACGGCCACACGCCGACCATCGCCGATTGCTGCCTGGTGCCCCAGGTCTACAATGCGCAGCGCCATGGCATCGACGTGTCGATCTACCCGAACATCGCACGCGTGAATGCGCTGTGTTCGGAGATGCCGGCCTTCGTGGCAGCGCATCCTTCGAACCAGCCGGACGCGGAATAGAGTCCGCGCACCTGAAACGTCGTCCCCGTGAAAACGGGGACCCATACTCGATAACAGAATTCGGTATGCTTGATGCGCTGTAGCGCTTCAAGATTCTCGACTTCGGAAGCTCGGCATGGGTTCCCGTTTTCACGGGAACGACGAAGGCTCAATGCCGGGTCTCGTTCCCCACCGTGGACCGGTCCGGCTCCGCCGGCGTCGACACCTCTTCCAGCGCCCGGTCGATCCCGGCCGAATGCTTGGCCGCCATGTCGCCCAGCGACACGATGCCGATCACCTGGTGCGACTGCTGGTCGAGCACCGGTACGCGGCGGATCTGCACGTCGCCCATCTGGCCCAGCACCTCGTCGACGGTCTGGTCGGGACCGCAGGTGCGCACGTCGGTGCTCATCACGTCGCCGACCCTGGCCTGGTCGGGCGCCTGGCCGGCGGCGGTCGAACGCACCGTGATGTCGCGGTCGGTGATCATGCCGACCAGCCTGTCGCCGTCGAGCACGGGAATCGCGCCCACGTTCAACTCATCCATCATCTGGGCCGCGCGCTGCACGGTTTCCTGCGGGGTAATGCTTTGCACATCGCGGGTCATCACATCCTGAATCGTTTGCATTTGGCTCTCCTTGTGATCAAGTCCGAACGGGCTCGATGATGCCGCGATCCGCGAAATGCGGACGCCACCTTGACCATTGGAACAGCTTGCAAAGCGAGGGCTCGGCTACAATCGGGCCCTTTTCGTTTGCTTCCCGCCGCCATGTCCGCTCTCCAGATACCCGCCGCCATCCTCGATGCCCTGACACTGGCCGACGCCTCCTGGCGGCCGCACCTGGTCGCCGGCCTGGAAGCGATGATGCGCGCCACGCCGGACTACCTGCCCACGCTGGCCGCAGACGACTACCTGCCCACCGGCGGCCGCCTGTTCGCCGCGTTTTCGCTGCCGCTGGACCGCGTGCGCTACGTGCTGGTGGGGGAGGGGCCGTACCCGCGTGCGGAAAGCGCGACCGGCGTCTGTTTCATGGATGGGGCCGTGGGAGAGTTGTGGTCCGACACGGGTCTCTCGAAGCCGGTCAATCGCGCGACCTCGCTGCGCAACTTCATGAAGATGCTGCTGGTGGCCGACGGCCGGCTGACGATCGACGATACCGGCGGCGCCGCGCTGGCGCCGATCGCCAAGGCCGCGCGCGAAGGCGACGCCATCCAGACCCTGGCCGAATTGCAGGACAAGCTGCTGGGGCAGGGCTTCCTGCTGCTGAATGCGTCGCTGGTCTTCAGGAAGCATGTCGCCCCGGTCGTCGATGCACGCGCCTGGGTGCCCTTCCAGCAAGCCGTGTTCGCCGCCCTGGCCGCTTGCCACGACAAGCCGACCCTGGTCTTGTGGGGCAAGATTGCCGAGCAACTGAAGAAAGTGCCGGAGAGCGCAGGCTTCCCGCAGATCCACGCGGAACACCCCTACAACCTGAGCTTCATTGGCCACCAGGGCATGCACGAGCTGTTCGGCCCGATGCACCTGTTGCGCAAGCAATAACGCACCGCCGCCGGGCGCCCGCGCGCCACGGTGGCACACCGCCACGCCCTAAAATTGTGCAAATGACAACTAGTGACATTTCGTTATTCATTTAGAACAATTTTGTAAAGTCCGGTACATCTTTTGTTTTGACATTCGATCCACCCCCTTGCAGCATGGGAATCCCATTCACCCATCTACGAGGGAACTCATGAAGAAAGCATTCGCCGGGCTGGCATTCACGCTCATGTCCGCCATGGCCACCGCCAGCGCGGGCACGACCGTCGATTTTTCGAGTGGCTTGCAGGGCTGGGACAACCACCCCGCCTATGATGGCGAGGCGGGCGCCTGGATCGATTCCTCATATGGTTCGCCGGCGCTCCACACGATCAATCCGCTGACCTTCGGCATGACCTGGGCCAATACCACCAATCCAGCCTTCGTCGGCAACTATGGCGCCTCGCCCTCGGTCACGCTCGGCATCGACATCCTGGCCAACTCGATCATCTATTGGGGCACCGGCGAAGAAGTCACGCGCAACCTGGTGGTCGAGCTGCGCGACTACGACAATCCGTACAAGGACATGCCTTACACCAGCGTCTGGTACAACCTGGGCACGATCGGTGCCGGCATGGGCTGGCAGCATTTCGAAGTGAGCATCGGCGACACCGCCTCGACCGCGCTGCCGGCCGGGTGGGGCGGCTACGGCATCGACGACACCGAAACCGGCGGCGTGCCGGCCCTGCCGCCGGACCGCAGCTTCGCCGACGTGCTGGCCAGCATCGACGAGATCGTCTTCACGACCTTCGAGCCGGGGTATTTCTATGGATGGACGGGGTATGACGTGGTGGTCGACAACATCTCGATCGGCACCGGCGCCAGCGGCGACGTGCCGGAACCGGGCAGCCTGGCGATGCTGGCAGGGGGGCTCGGCATGCTGGGCCTGGCGCGCCGGCGCCGTGCCGCACGTGCCTGATTTCCGCACCGCACGATCACGCTGAAACGCTTCCGTGACAACGGCCCGGTCGGCCCACGACCGGGCCGTTTTGCGTTTCGGGGGCGCCAAGACAAACCCCGCCGAATGCGCTATACTTGACTAAATCAATCAACTAATCAGGTTTTCCTGGATGTCCTGAAAGAAGTTGGAAGCCGATTGGTTGAATAGAAGAAAGATTTTAACACTGTTTGGAAACCAACCCGGGGTTGTGATGCGTCTGACCACCAAAGGCCGTTTTGCTGTTACCGCGATGATCGATCTTGCCCTGCGCCAGGGCAACGGTCCGGTCACGTTGTCGGGCATCAGCCAGCGCCAGGCCATTTCGCTGTCCTACCTGGAGCAGCTGTTCGGCAAGCTGCGCCGGCACGAGATCGTCGAGTCGGTGCGCGGCCCGGGTGGCGGCTACAGCCTGGCGCGCAGCGCGGACAAGGTGACGGTTGCGGACATCATCATCGCCGTCGACGAGCCGCTCGATGCGACCCAGTGCGGCGGCAAGGAAAACTGCCATGGCGCCGATGCCGCCAGCGGCACGCGCTGCATGACCCACGAACTCTGGGCCACGCTGAACGCGAAGATGGTCGATTTCCTCGACTCCGTCACCTTGCAGGACCTGGTCGACCAGCAGAATCAGAAGGAACAGAACGTCGTCGTGATGCACCGCCACGCCGCCGTCGGACAACACTGAATAATTGGAGTGAAACGATGAACGCCCCCCTGGACAAGAAAATCGAGCAGAGCTTCCAGACTGCGCCCCATTTCCCGATCTACATGGATTACTCGGCTACCACGCCGATCGATCCGCGCGTCGCCGACAAGATGATCCCCTTCCTGCGCGAGCAGTTCGGCAATCCGGCATCGCGCAGCCACGCCTACGGCTGGAGCGCGGAAGCGGCGGTCGAGGAAGCGCGCGCGCAAGTCGCCGCCCTGGTCGGCGCCGATGCGCGCGAGATCGTCTGGACCTCGGGTGCGACCGAATCGAACAACCTGGCCATCAAGGGTGCCGCCCAGTTCTACAAGTCCAAGGGCAAGCACATCATCACGGTCAAGACCGAACACAAGGCCGTGCTGGACACCGTGCGCGAACTCGAGCGCCAGGGTTTCGAAGCGACCTACCTGGAACCGCAGGACAACGGCCTGATCACTCTTGAACAGCTGGAAGCGGCAATGCGTCCGGACACCATCCTGGTTTCCGTCATGTTCGTGAATAACGAAATCGGCGTGGTCCAGCCGATCAAGGAAATCGGCGAACTGTGCCGCAAGAAAGGCATCATCTTCCACAGCGACGCGGCCCAGGCCACCGGCAAGGTCGAGATCAACCTGGAAGAGCTGAAGGTCGACCTGATGAGCTTTTCCGCGCACAAGACCTACGGTCCGAAGGGTATCGGCGCCCTGTACGTGCGCCGTAAGCCGCGCGTGCGCCTGGAAGCGCAGATGCACGGCGGCGGCCACGAGCGCGGCCTGCGTTCGGGCACGCTGGCACCGCACCAGATCGTCGGCATGGGCGAAGCCTTCCGCATCGCCAGGGAAGAGATGGCCAGCGAGCTGGCGCGCACCAAGGCGCTGCGCGACCGCCTGGCCAAGGGCCTGATGGAAATCGAAGAGGTCTACATCAATGGCGACATGGAACACCGCGTGCCGCACAACCTGAACGTCTCGTTCAACTTCGTCGAGGGTGAGTCGCTGATCATGGCGGTCAAGGACATCGCCGTGTCGTCGGGTTCGGCCTGCACCTCGGCCTCGCTGGAGCCGTCCTACGTGCTGCGCGCCCTGGGCCGCAGCGACGAATTGGCGCACAGCTCGATCCGCTTCACCATCGGCCGCTTCACGACCGAGGAAGACATCGACTTCGCCATCAAGCTGTTGAAGGACAAGGTCGGCAAGCTGCGCGAACTGTCGCCGCTGTGGGAAATGCATAAAGACGGGATCGACTTGAATTCGATCCAGTGGGCCGCACACTAATCAACGAATCTCAGAAGGAGTACTGACATGGCATACTCGGACAAAGTCCTGGATCACTACGAAAACCCGCGCAACGTCGGCTCGTTCGACAAGAATTCCGACGACGTCGGCACTGGCATGGTCGGCGCCCCGGCCTGCGGCGACGTGATGAAGCTGCAGATCAAGGTGAACGAAGCCGGCGTGATCGAAGACGCCAAATTCAAGACCTACGGCTGCGGTTCGGCAATCGCCTCGAGCTCGCTGGTTACCGAATGGGTGAAGGGCAAGTCGCTGGACGAAGCGCTGGCCATCAAGAACACCCAGATCGCGGAAGAGCTGGCGCTGCCGCCGGTGAAGATCCACTGCTCGATCCTGGCAGAGGACGCGATCAAGGCGGCCGTGGCCGACTACAAGACCAAGCACGCTACCGATTACGCCTGCTCGGTCGCGTGCTTGGTCTTGTAGTCGGCCACGGCCGCCTT
>CAJYQM010000477.1 GCA_913777025.1 uncultured Massilia sp.
GCTTTTCCATCGCGGCGACCGAGGCGCTCATCGACTCGCGGATCTTCATGGCATCCAGCATCTGCCGGGTCGCCTGCACCACGGCCGGATCCGCCGACGCGACGGGCGCGGCGGCCTGGACAAACCCGGGCGCGCAGGCAAAGACGATGGCGGAGGCAATGGCGGCGAGCGAAGTTTTCACGGGTGTCCTTGACGTGTCGATAGAGGGGGAGGCGCGGCTTGCCATTCCGTCATGGCAATGCGGCCTCCCCGATTTTCGCACGAATCTTGCAAAAAATCCCTACCCCGGCCGTTTCACTTGGCCTGTTGCGCCGGCTGCAGCAGCTTGACGACGCGCTCGCGGATCAGGCGCTGGACCACGGCATTGCTCTCCTGCGCCACCTGCGGCAGCACGGAGCGCATCTTGGCGGCCACCGGACGGCGCTGGAAGGCGTTCAGTTCGTTCAGCTCGGCCAGCGTGAATTTGCCGGCGTAGATCGGGACGATGGCGTTGACCGCGTCGTCCAGCAGCTTGGGGTCGGACAGCGCGCGCTGGGCGCCCTGCACCGTGCGCGGGATGTCGTTGGTGACGATGGCCAGCTCGGCCTTCTTCTGGTCGGCGCTCAGCTTCGGGTTGTTGTTGATGCGCTCGGTATGCGCGCGCAGCAGGATCTGCGGCAGCTGCGAGGCGCCCAGCTGGAAGCGCTGCGCCATCTGTTCGCGGTACTGCAGGTGGTCCAGCAGTTCGCGCACGGCCTTGTCGACGGCGGGATCGACCTTGACGGCAGGTGCTGCAGCCGGTGCGGGGGCTTGCGCGGGGCCCTGGGCGAATGCCGGGCCCGCAACCAGGGCCAGGCCGGCCAGGCAGGCGGCCAGTCGTTTGATCATGTGTACTCCTTGGATAGCTGAATGAAAAAGGAGGGCCTCGGCCCTCCTTCGCGTGTCATCTTCAGACTGGCGGTTGCTCCAGTTCGACGTCTTCGAGGTCGGTCTCGACCACGCGCTGCAGGCCGGACAGCTTGGTGCCGTCCTCCACCGCGATCAGGGTCACGCCCTGGGTCGCACGGCCCATCTCGCGGATCTCGGCCACGCGGGTGCGGATCAGGACGCCGCCGGTCGTGATCAGCATGATCTCGTCGGTATCGTTGACCAGGGTCGCGGCCACCACCCGGCCGTTACGCTCGGTGGTCTGGATCGCGATCATGCCCTTGGTGCCGCGGCCGTGGCGGGTATACTCGGTGATCGGGGTACGCTTGCCGAAGCCGTTCTCGGTGGCCGTGAGCACCGACTGCTGCTCGTTCTCGGCCACGAGCAGGGCGATCACGTTCTGGCCCTCTTCCAGGTTCATGCCGCGCACGCCGCGCGCGGTACGGCCCATCGGGCGCACGTCGTTCTCGTCGAAGCGCACGGCCTTGCCGGCGTCCGAGAACAGCATCACGTCGTGCTTGCCGTCGGTGAGCGCGGCGCCGACCAGCACGTCGCCCTCGTCCAGGTCGACCGCGATGATGCCGGCCTTGCGCGGATTGCTGAAGTCGCGCAGCGGCGTCTTCTTGACCGTGCCCAGGCTGGTCGCCATGAAGACGTAGTGGTCTTCCGGGAAGCTGGTGTTCTCGCCCGACAGCGGCAGGATCACGGTGATCTTCTCGCCGTCCTGCAGCGGGAACATGTTCACGATCGGCTTGCCGCGCGAGTTGCGCGAACCCTGCGGCACTTCCCACACCTTCAGCCAGTACATCCGGCCGCGGTTGCTGAAGCACAGGATGTAGTCGTGGGTGTTGGCGATGAACAGCTGGTCGATCCAGTCCTCGTCCTTGGTCGCCATGGCCTGCTTGCCGCGGCCGCCGCGCTTCTGGGCGCGGTATTCCGAGATCGGCTGCGACTTCATGTAACCGGTGTGCGACAGGGTCACCACCATGTCCTGCGGGGTGATCAGGTCTTCGGTCTCGAGGTCGCTGGCGTTGTGTTCGATCGTCGAACGGCGCACGTCCTTGCCGTTCTCGGTGTAGTCGGCCCTGATCTGGCCCATCTCGTCCGTGATGATCTGCGTGACGCGCGCCGGCTTGGACAGGATGTCGAGCAGGTCGGCGATGTGGTCCATCACTTCCTTGTACTCGTTGATGATCTTGTCCTGCTCCAGGCCGGTCAGGCGCTGCAGGCGCATCTGCAGGATTTCCTGGGCCTGGTCGTCGGACAGCTTGTACAGGCCGTCCTGCTGCATGCCGTAGTGCTTCGGCAGGTGCTCCGGGCGGAAGGCGTCGATGCCGCCGGAGGCGCCCATTTCGGTACGGTTCAGCATTTCGCGCACGAGGGACGAATCCCAGGCGCGCGCCATCAGCTCGGTCTTGGCGACCGGCGGGGTCGGCGCGGCCTTGATGATGGCGATGAAGTCGTCGATGTTCGCCAGCGCGACCGCCAGGCCTTCCAGCATGTGCCCGCGCTCGCGCGCCTTGCGCAGCTCGAACACGGTGCGGCGGGTGACCACTTCGCGGCGGTGCGACAGGAAGCATTCCAGCATCTGCTTCAGGTTCAGCAGCTTCGGCTGGCCGTTGACCAGCGCCACCATGTTCATGCCGAAGGTGTCTTGCAGCTGGGTCTGCTTGTACAGGTTGTTCAGCACCACTTCCGGCACTTCGCCGCGCTTCAGTTCGATGACCACGCGCATGCCCGACTTGTCCGACTCGTCGCGGATGTCGGAAATGCCTTCCAGCTTCTTGTCGCGCACGTTCTCGGCGATACGCTCGAGCAGCGACTTCTTGTTGACCTGGTAGGGCAGCTCGTCGACGATGATCGCGATGCGGCCGCCGTCCTTGCCGTATTCCTCGAAGTGGGTCTTGGCGCGCATCACCACGCGGCCGCGGCCGGTGCGGTAACCGTCGCGCACGCCCGAGACGCCGTAGATGATGCCGGCGGTCGGGAAGTCCGGCGCCGGGATCAGCTCGATCAATTCGTCGATCGTGCAATCCGGGTTGCTCAGCACGTGCAGGGCGCCGTTGATGACTTCCGACAGGTTGTGCGGCGGGATATTGGTCGCCATGCCGACCGCGATGCCGGACGAGCCGTTCACCAGCAGGTTCGGGATGCGGGTTGGCAGGACGGTCGGTTCCTTTTCCTTGCCGTCATAGTTCGGCTGGAAGTCGACGGTGTCCTTGTCGATGTCGGCCAGCAGCTCGTTCGAGATCTTGTCCAGGCGGCACTCGGTGTAACGCATCGCCGCGGCACTGTCGCCGTCGATCGAACCGAAGTTGCCCTGCCCGTCCACCAGCGTGTAGCGCAGCGAGAAGTCCTGGGCCATGCGCACCAGCGTGTCGTAGATCGACGCGTCGCCGTGTGGGTGGTACTTGCCCATGGTGTCGCCTACCACGCGGGCGCACTTCAGGTAAGGCCGGTTCCAGACGTTGTTCATTTCGTGCATCGCGTACAACACGCGACGATGCACCGGCTTGAGGCCATCGCGCACGTCCGGCAGCGCACGCCCCACGATCACGCTCATCGCGTAATCGAGGTAGCTCTTGCGCATCTCTTCTTCAAGTGAAATTGGGACTGTTTCTTTTGCGAATTGATCCATTGGCGGGTCGCCTGCTTTCGGGACGATTAGTGGAGATACAAGCGTTCGATTTTACCACGCGCGCTATATCAGCAGTGCAATTTGAAAGCAAGCGAGCTGGAAATGAAATCTCGCACAATTGTCGCTTTGACACATGCCTGTCATAAACGTTCGTCAAGCTTGCGGTCTGTGTACGACACGTTGTTGCGCAGAAACAACGCACCAAAAACACATGCACCGTAATTGAGCAGTCACCCGTCGTGCGGATCTGGAGCATGTGGCAAAATGGCCGAGAAGTTAATTGCTTGTTTCACAATGCGAAACAAACGCGACGATGCAGGTGTTAATATTCTGCCTACAATAATGCGCCACCGAGATGCTCCAGATGCGCGGTTTCGCAACGCGAAGATTTTACCGAAAGGAAGAAAAAATATGAATAAATTGGCAACCCTCATGTTCGCAGCAACGGCAGCGATGGCGGGCAGCGCTTTCGCGCAGAGCGCACCGCCGTATGCGCCGTTGACCACCGACATCCAGGCGAAGACGCCTTACAGCGCCTACGTGCAGGATGCCCGCGGCGTGATCGCGCGCAATCCTTTCGGCCTGTGCTGGCGCACCGGTTACTGGACCCCGGCGGACGCGGTCCCGGGTTGCGACGCGCCGCTGTGCGTCGAGCCGGAGCGCCTTGAAAACGGCAAGTGCGTCGCCCCGCCGCCGCCGCCGCCGGTCGAAGCACCTGCACCGACCCCGGCACCGACCCCGGTACCGGCCCCGGTCCCGACCTCGGAAAAAGTCAGCTACTCGGCCGACGCCTTCTTCGACTTCGACAAGGCCGTCCTGAAACCGGCCGGCCAGGCTTCGCTGGACGACCTGGTGAGCAAGCTGAAGGACATCAACCTGGAAGTCATCATCGCCGTCGGCCACACCGACTCGGTCGGCACCGATGCCTACAACCAGAAGCTGTCCGTGCGCCGCGCCGAAGCCGTCAAGTCCTACCTGCAGGGCAAGGGCGTCGAATCGACCCGCATCTACACCGAAGGCAAGGGTGAGAAGCAGCCGGTCGCCGACAACAAGAGCGCCGCTGGCCGCGCCAAGAACCGCCGCGTGGAAATCGAAGTGGTCGGTACCCGCAGCACCCAGAAGTAACTCTGCCGCCGCGTGAGATCACCGCGCCGAGAAAAAGCCCCGCCGACGCGGGGCTTTTTTTACGCTGATTTTTTCTCAAGCCCAACCGTCGCGCTGCAACAATTCCGCTATTATTCGCTCCTATGACTACCACGACGCCCAACATGGATCCCCTGGAGATCCAGAAATTCAGTGAACTGGCCCACCGCTGGTGGGATCCGACCTCGGAATTCCGCCCGCTGCACGAGATCAATCCGTTGCGGCTTGAATGGATCAATGCGCGCGTGCCCCTGAGCGGCAAGAACGTGATCGACATCGGTTGCGGCGGCGGCATCCTGTCCGAATCGATGGCGCGCAAGGGCGCCAAGGTGACGGGCATCGACCTGTCGAAGAAGGCCCTCAAGGTCGCGGACCTGCACAGCCTGGAATCGGGCGTCGAAGTGCGCTACAAGCTGATCGCCGCCGAAGAGATGGCGGCCGAGGAAGCGGGCCAGTACGACGTCGTGACCTGCATGGAAATGCTGGAACACGTGCCGGACCCGGCCGCCATCGTGCGCGCCGCGGCCACGCTCGTGAAACCCGGTGGCCAGGTGTTCTTCTCGACCATCAACCGCAATCCCAAGGCTTACCTGTTCGCCGTGATCGGCGCCGAATACGTGCTGCGCATGCTGCCGCGCGGTACCCACGAGTACGGCAAGTTCATCACGCCGGCCGAGCTGTCGAACTTCGCGCGCGACGCCTGCCTGGTCGTGGACGGCCTGAAGGGGCTGAGCTACAACCCCCTGACCAAGATTTATTCGCTGAACCAGGACACCGATGTGAACTACATGGTGGCCTGCACCAAGCCGTTGTAAGCGATCGACTTCATGAACTTCCCTTCCCGCCTGCCCGCCCCGCGCGCCATCCTGTTCGACCTCGACGGCACGCTGGCCGACACCGCGCCCGACCTGGCCGCCGCCGTCAACTGGCTGCGTACCGAGCGCGGCCTCGATCCGACACCCTACACCATCCTGCGCCCGACCGCCTCGGCCGGCGCGCGCGGCATGATCGGTGCGGCCTTTGGCCTGGCGCCCGGCGACGAGGGCTATGAAGACCTGCGCCTGCAATGGTTCGACCGCTACCAAGGCAACATGGCCGAGCACAGCACGCTGTTCGAAGGCGTGGTCGAACTGCTGGACGGCATCCGCGCGGCCGGCATGGAATGGGGCATCGTCACCAACAAGCCGATGCGCTTTACCGATCCGCTGCTGCCGCAGATCGGCCTGGCGCATGCGGGTTGCGTGGTGTCCGGCGACACGACGCCGCACCCGAAACCCCACCCTGCCCCGCTGCTGGAAGGCGCGCGCCGGCTGGGGCTGGATCCGGCGGCTTGCTGGTATGTCGGCGACGACCTGCGCGACGTCGAGGCCGGCCAGGCTGCGGGGATGGTGACCGTGGCCTGTGCCTGGGGCTACTGTGGCGCCATCGATCCGGCAAGCTGGGGCGCGGATTTCCTGCTCGAGACGCCTGGACATTTGCTGCAGACCTTGCGCGAGGTCGTCGCGGCGGCACGGGACGGGGCTGTCCCCGCTTGAATCGCTGGTTTGTGCCTGGCCCTGCGGGGCTGGGTACGGGTTTTGATGCTTAGTTTTGTCCGTTGTCGGTTAGTTGCAATTTTTAGGCAAGCTGTGCGCTTACATATCTTTACGATTGATACAGGGAACCGTCTAGCTCTGCACAAGCGGCTTCATTAATCTACACCTACACGACAACACAACGTTTCAGGAGCAGACAACATGGAAGCGATCAAGACCACCCAACGTATCCACCCGCTGATGGCAGTTGCTGCCGTATCGGTCATCGTCGTCAGCCTGGCAGGTACCGCCGCGATCACCGGCATGCTGCCGAGCTCGCACAGTGCGCCGGAAAAGACGCCGCTGGCCACCGCGCAGGTGAACCCGGTCTACGCTTCCCCGGTCGGCGTGCAGGGTGCGCCGCTGATGGCGCCGCAAGGCTTGCAAGCTGCGCCGGTCGCCTATGCCCAGCCGGTGTCGGCCCAGTACGCGCAACCGGTGTCGGCCCAGTACGCACAGACGGCACCCGCCCCTGCCCCGACTGTGATCAAGGAAACGATCATCAAGGAAGTGCCGGTCAAGCAGGCAGCACCGAAACCGCGCGTGGTCCATCACACGAAATATGTGCGTGACGACGGCTACTACGCCCCGGCCCCGGCCCCGCGCCCGGCACCGCAGCCGAACTACGTCGCGATCGGCACCGGCGCCGTGGTCGGCGGCCTGCTCGGCAACCAGGTCGGCAGCGGCAACGGCCGCAAGCTGGCCACCATCGCCGGCGTGATCGGCGGCGGCATGCTGGGCAACCAGATCGCCAACCAGAACCGTTGATTTTCGCGCGACGAGCGGGCTGGAGTGTACTTACACTTGGTGACACTTCTGCCTGCCTCGCCCACTGCATTTCATCGCAGTTTCAGGTACAATGAAGTTCTCTCGTTGGGGGGCGACCTGGTTTCGACGTGGGTTGCAAAGCAGCGCAGGGCATACCGAGGACTGGTTACCTCGTAAATACATCCAGAAATCAATAACTGCAAACGATAACTCGTACGCACTCGCAGCTTAATTGCTGCTAGCTCTACACTACCTCGCCTCTGGGGTGGGCCGCAAGGCAAGTAGAGTCATTTACAGAGGCTAGGACTCAACCGGGTTACTTGGTTGCTTCCGAAATTTAAGGTAACTCGCTTGTACACAGGGTGCACATCCCCGTTGTACTGGTTAAATTAAAAGATAGTGCTAAGTATGTAGAACTGTCTGTAGAGTGCTTGCGGACGAGGGTTCGATTCCCTCCGCCTCCACCAGGATTCAAAACAAAGCCCCGCCGGCGCAAGCCGGTGGGGCTTTGTTTTTGAATCCTGCGGTTTCGGCAGAGGGAATCGGTTCCTCGTCCGGCACGGACGAGGGGCGGAGCCGGGAATTCGCGCCGCACCGCGGCGCGCCGGCGCAGCGGCCTTGCGCATGCAGGCGCAAGGCCTCTCCGATTCGCCCATTTAAGCAAATCGCGCAGCGATTGTGCCTTGCAGCCTCCAAGTTCAAAAACAAATGCCCCCGCTGACGAAAGCCAGTGCGGCTTTTGTTTCGAATCCTTGCTTGTAAGCCGCAGAAATCGAATCCTCGTTGGCATCGTAGCCAACCACACATCGCCGCCCGGCACGCCACTGGTCATCCACAACATCGGATCGGGAACGAAGATGGAAGATGCGCTGTTCGCGTTCAAAATCACCGGGCATTATCGCTATATGCCGACAGCTCCTGTCCCGTCATCAACTTTACTTGGCCCGAACACATTGAGCCCTACCAATCGTGACCTTAATTAACTGAAAAACGACCTTAAGCGTGATATCGGTCGACAGATCAATCTCGGCTCAAGGTCATGGACATTCAAACAGGTCCGCAACTATCGAGAAGCGGATCGTCTAGGACCAAGTCGAAAGCAAGAAAAACCAGGATCAGTCGATCTCGCTCACGAACTGCCCGAGCGGGCGACGCACCTTCGGCAGGTCGACCAGCCAGTCCTGCTCGGCCTTGCGGTAGCCCAACGGCAGCATGACTGCGCTACGCAGGCCGCGCTCGCCCAGGTTCAGGATACGGTCGACGGCGGCCGGATCGAAGCCTTCCATCGGCGTGCAATCGACTTCCTCGAAGGCGGCAGCGATGATCGCCGCACCGAAGCCGATGTAGGCCTGGCGCGCGGCGTGCTCGAAGTTCACCTGCGCGCCGCGGCCCGGGTAGGTCGACAGCAGTTGCTGGCGGTAGGCTTCCCAGCCTTCATTGCGGAAACCGCGCACCTCGTTGGTGAGGTCGAACATGTGGTTGATGCGCTCGGGCGTGTAGTCGTCCCAGGCAGCGAACACCAGCAGGTGCGAGGCGTCGACCACCTGCGCCTGGTTCCAGGCGACGTCGCGGATCTGGGCGCGCAGCGCCGGATTGTTCACGATCAGGATTTCATAGGGTTGCAGGCCGGACGAGGTCGGCGCCAGGCGCGCCGCTTCGATGATGCGCTCTAACTTATCCTGTGGCACCTTGCGCGCCGGATCCATGGCCTTGGTGGCATAGCGCCAATTCAGTTTGTCGAGCAATTCCATGTGATGTCCTTTCGAATTAAAGATGCGTTATTGTATTTGTTCACGACAGATCGATAAACTACGCTTCCGGCAAATGATTTGTTCTTGAGGAAGCAAGATGGGACGGAAGTTCGATCACCTGGCCGATGTCGAGGTATTTCTCAACGTCGTCGAGCACGGTTCGTTCAGCGCGGCGGCAGTCGTGCTGTCGACCACGCCTTCGGTGCTGAGCCGGGCCGTGTCGCGGCTCGAGGCGCGGCTTGGTGCACAACTATTGCGCCGGACCACGCGCAGCCTCAGCCTCACCGATGCCGGCCAACGCTACGCCGACGAGGCACGCGATGCCTTCGCCCGCCTCGGGCAGGCCGAGCAGGCGATGCGCAGCACGACGGCGCAACTGAGCGGCAAGGTGCGCATGAGCGTGTCCACCGGCTACGGCCTGCAGCGCCTGCCGCGCGTGCTGGCCGCCTACGCGCGCGCCTATCCGCTGGTCG
>CAJYQM010000478.1 GCA_913777025.1 uncultured Massilia sp.
CGTGACTCGTCGCCCCTGCGAAGGCAGGGGTGCAATGTCTTCGCATTCAGCTAGCGGACATTGCAGCCATACGCGTAAAACTTGGGTCCCTGCCTTCGCAGGGACGACGTTGTGGCTTACTTGCCGCCTTCCCTTACCTTGCCGAACTGGTCGCCCGCCTTCCAGGTCGGCATTGCCGGCGCATTCGCCACCGCATAGCCCAGGTTCAGCGTGAACTGGGCCTGCTGCACCATCCCGGACAAGTCCCAGTTCGGGTCGTATTCGTCGCTGGCCTGGTGGTAGCGCGGGCCGTAGGCCTTGGCCTTGGCATCGCTGGCCGCCTTGTCCTTGACCCAGTCATGCCCGCCTTCGATCGAGAACGCCGGCACGCCGGCCTTGGCGAAGCTGAAGTGGTCGCTGCGGAAGTAGCCGCCGCCCAGGTCCGGACGCGCCGCGGCCACGGCCAGGCGCATCGACCTGGCGGTGCCGGCCGCCAGTGCCCCCAGGCTGCTGCGCTCGCTGCCCTGCACGCCGATGTCCCTGGCCGCGCCGACGAAGTTCAGGCTGTCCAGGTTCAGCGCCGCCGCGGTCTTGTTCAGCGGCCAGAGCGGCTTGGCGGCATAGGCAGCGCTGCCCAGCAGGCCTTGTTCTTCGGCCGCGACCCACAGGAACATCTGGCTGCGCCTGGCCGGATGGCGCGCCGCTTCCTGGGCCATGGCCAGCAGGCCGGCGGTGCCGGAGGCGTTGTCGACGGCGCCGTTGAAGATCGTGTCGCCGCCGTTCGTCCCGCCATCGCCCTGCTTGCCGAGGTGGTCCCAGTGCGCGCTGTAGATCACCAGTTCGTCCTTCAGCTTCGAATCGGTGCCGGGCACGATGCCGGCCACGTTGAACTGTTCCAGCGTGCGCACCGCGGCCTTCGATTCGCCCTGCACGCGCGCGTTCAGCACGACCGGCTTGAACGACTTGTCCTCGGCGCTTGCCCGCAGTTTATCCAGGTCCTGGCCGGCGGCGGCGAACAGGCTGCGCGCGGCGGCGTCCGTCATCCAGCCCTGCATGCCGGTGCCGAGGTCGGCGTCGGCCAGCTGGAAGCGCTCGGCCATCCAGCTGTTCTGCACCACGCTCCAGCCGTAGGAGGCCGAGGCGTCGGTGTGGATCAGCAGCACGCCGGCGGCGCCACGGCGCGCGGCTTCCTCGAATTTGTAGGTCCAGCGGCCGTAGTAGGTCAGACCCTTGCCGCCGAAGCGGTTCGGCTCCGCACCCGTGGGCGCCGGATCGTTGACCAGCATGACCAGCAGCTTGCCCTTGACGTCGACGTCCTTGTAGTCGTCCCAGCCGCCTTCTTCCGGCGCCTTGATGCCGTAGCCGACGAAGACCAGTTCCGCATCCATCGCATGCACCGGTTTCGCATCGCCCGGCGCCCACACCCAATCCTTGCCGAAGACCAGCGGCAGCGCCTTGCCGTTCGCGTTCAAGGCCACCGAACTGTCCTGCGGCTGCGCCTTCACGCCGGCGATCTTCACGCTCTGGCGGTAGCTGCCGCCGTTGGCCGGCTTGAGGCCGGCGGCCATCGCCTGATTCTCGAGGTAGACGACGGTCAGTTCGCCGCCGCGCTGGCCGGTGCCGCGGCCCTCGAAGACGTCGGAGGACAGCGTCGCCAGGTGGGCGCGCAGCGGTGCTTCGGGGACGATGGGGTTGGCCGCGTGGGCCGAAAACGCCAGCGCCAGGCTGGCGGCGATGGCGGAGGAAACGGTCTTGTGCATGGAATCCTGCGTGAATGGTTGAAAGGCGCAGGCATTATGTCACTCGAAGCGCAGGATGTCCGCCGAAATGGTGGTGCCGGTCAGCGGCAGCAGCGCGGGCGTCAAGCCGGCCGGGCGCGGCGGCAGGTCGCGCTCGGGCAGGCCGGGCAGGTATTCCTGGATGAACACCGTGAAGCTCGGGTCGCCGTAGAAGTCGAAGGCGAAGTGCAGGTCGCGGTCTTCCATGCCGTACAGGTCCAGGCTCCATTTCCGGCTTGGCTCGCCGGTCAGCACGCGGCCGTTCACGCTGGCGCGCGCGGGGCCGGCGCCATCCACCCGCAGCGCGATGCGCGGTGCGCGGTTCTTCGAGCGCATCCGGAATTCCACGTGCTTCATGTCGGCGGTCCACTCGACCTTCTCGATGGTCAGGTCGGGGTAGGCGATGCCGTCGTTGCGCGGCGCCGCCGCATACCAGACCTCGGGGCCGCTGGGGCCGAACAGGTAGGGCAGCGGGTAGGGATGCAGGGTGTTCGGGAACACGCCGCGGGTCCAGGCATCCAGCGGCACCGGCGGATACAGCCAGAACGCGCGCCAGCTCGGCGTGTCCTTGAAGTACACCAGCTTGTTCTGCGCCGGCATCGCCGGCACCTGCGGCGATGCCATGTAGGCCATGCCGATCGCGGCGGCGGCGGCCACCAGCATCGGCGGCACCACGACGTGTACCCGCGCCTGCGCCAGCAACAGGCCGCACAGCCCGAGCAGGGTGCAGGCCAGGACCGACGGCAGCACCAGCCAGGCCGGCGACACCACGCCCAGGCTGTCGCGCAGCGCCGGCAGGATCAGCACCGCGCCCGGCAGCGCCGCAAGTGCCAGCAGTGCCACCCTGTGCTTCCCGGCGCGCGGCGACAACCACGCCAGCACGCCCGCCTGCGTCGCCAGCAGCGGCCAGGCCAGCAGGTAGCTGGCGCCGGGCGCGCGCCAGCTCGTGCCGACCAGCCCCAGCGTCGCGGTGCACAGCACGCCCAGCAGCACGCACGGCGCGCCCAGCTTGTCCTGCAGGCGGCGCTGCACGATCACGAAGCCGGCCGCCAGCAGCAGGGAAAAGGCCAGCACCTGCCAGCGTATGCCGGCGTCGTCGACCAGCCTGCCTGCGTCCCAGCGCCACGCCAGGCCCGGCAGCGCCTCGTGAACCAGGTACACGATGAAGGTGGAGAGGGTGCCCATGAACACGACGCCGAAGCCGGCGTGGATGATGTCGATGCCCGCCACGCCCGCGCGCCGCATGCCGGCGGCGCAGGCCAGCACGGTCAGCACGCAGGCCAGGGCGGTGAGCGGCCACACCAGCGCATACGGGTAGTGCAAGATGCCCAGGCCCGGCACGGCAAAGAACACCTGGCCGCCCGCGTCCGCCATCGCGCCCGATGCGGGCAAAGGCTTGTCGCCGGCATCGCGCAGCAGGGCCAGCATGGTGTCGCCCTCGTGCTGCAGGCTGGCCGCCGACAGGCGCTGCGGGATGTCGTGGGCGCCGTCCGGTCCCAGGGTGCCGCCGCCCGTGGCGAACTGCAGCAGGGGCACCCCGCTCGCCGCCAGGATGCCGTCGGCCGCGCGCGGACGCGTGCTGGCGTACAGCTCGGCCATGAACGAGGACCCGCTCGGCGCCGGCGCGGCGCCGGCAAAGGCGGCGAGCGCGAAGCCGTCCGCATGCGAGGCGTCCACCAGCGCCAGCGGTCCGCGGTTGCCGGGATTGTCGAAGCGCAGCAGCAGACGCGCGCGCTGCGCCCAGGGGTGCGATTCCAGGAAGCCGCGGGTGCCGAGCGCCTGGCCGCTGTCGCCGTCGGTGAACACGAACACCAGGTCGTTGGCGAGCGCCGGCCCGGCCTGCAGCACGCGCAGCGTTTCCAGCATCGCCGCCGCCGACATGGCGCCGCCGGCCGCGCCCGGCGTGGCGGCGCCGGAATCGTAGTGGGCGATCACGACGATGGCCGGCTTGTCCGATGCGGCGTGGCGTCCCGGCTTGCGCACCACGATGTTGTTCACCTCGGCCAGCGTCACATGCACGTTGCGCACCATGCGGACCGATTGCGCCTGCACGGTCTCGGCCTGGATTGCCGGCACCAGGCCGAGGGCGCGCACCTGTGCCGCAATGTAGTCGCGCGCGGCGGCATTCGCGGCGCTGCCGACCGGCCGCGGCGCCTGCGCCAGCGCATGCGCGTGGGCCAGCGCGCGCGCCGCCACGAAGCCGGACGCCGGCATGCGATCGGGTGCCGGCAGCGCATGCGGCCGCAGCGACAGCCAGGCGACCGTGAGCGCCAGCGCCAGCGCGGCGGCGAAGCCGGTCAGCCCGGAGACGCCGGGCAGGGTGGGGTCGTGACGCATGGCGTCCCCTTTCGATGGGCATAAAAAAAGCCCGCCCGGCTGGCTGAGGGGCGTGGGCGGGCAAAGGCTCTGATGGAAGCCGAGGCACTCAATCCAGCGTCCAGACGTAGGCCAGCTGTGCCCAGTCGGCTTCCGGCACGCCGTTGTTGGTGGCCGGCTTGAACCTGCACAGGCTGAGGGCACCCACCGCGGCCCGGTCCAGCTCGCGCGAGCCGCTGCTGTGCTCGATGCGCGAGGACGTGACGCGGCCGTCAATGCCGACCAGCAGGGCCAGCTGGGTGGTGCCGCTGATGCCTTCGCGGGCGGCACGCGTCGGGTAGTCGGGCAGGGCGCAGGCTTTCGGATCGGCCAGTACGGCGGTACGGACCTGGCCGGCGTTCGACGGCGCCGCCGGTACCGCGGGCGCGGCATCCGGCACGCCGCGCGCGGGCGTTGCCGGCTGCGGCGGCGATGGATCCACGGTGGTGGTGGCCCGGACCGGCGCCGGATCGGGCGGCGGCGTGACCGGGATGTCGGGCAGCGGCACCATCAGCGGCGGGGGCGCCAGGTGCGGCATCGGTTTGGGCGGCTCCGGCGGCGGGACGGGCTCGACCGGATCCGGCTTGACCACGACCGGTATCGACTCGGGCAGCCCGGGCAGGGAGAGATGCCTGTGGTTCATGCTGTGGATGAAGACGAGTGCGACCGCCACGTGCAGGCCGGCGATCAGTGCCAGGCGGCCGGCCCTGGCGCCGCCTTTGCTACCGGATGTATGAGAGAACTGCATGGTCATTCTCCTTTGCGTGCTACCGGGTTTGAGCAGTGAAGCGAGATCTTGGAATAACTATATGCTATAGACTAGCAATTTGCAAAGGGATTTAATGGTAGTCGTTGCTACCACTCCTTGTTAGGGTGCGTCATGGCTTGTTGTATGAAATAATCGCTTCGTGTCATGCGAGGCTACGGCCCCATGGCATGCTTGGCTACCAGACCTTGGTAGACAAAAATGGAAAGATCCCGGAGAACACAGTGCAGAAAGACCAACAGCCGATCCGCGTGATGCTGGCGGACGACCACCCGATCGTGATGACCGGTTTCGCCATGTCGCTGGCGGCGCAGGGCATGGAAGTGGTGGGGCAGGCCAAGACCCCGAGCGAGGCCGAAGCCATGTACGCCGAAACCAGGCCGGACGTCGCGGTGCTCGACATCCGCTTCGGCACCGAGCTGACCGGCATGGACGCCGCGCAGAACATCCTGAAGGCGGACCCGCAGGCGAAGATCGTCTTTCTCAGCCAGTTCGACCAGGACAGCCTGATCAAGGAAACCTACCGCCTCGGCGCGCACGCTTTCGTGACCAAGGATTGCGACCCCGCCGACCTGGCCGACGCGGTGCGTCACGCGCACGCCGGCAAGCTGTATTTCCTGCCCCAGATCGCCGAGCGCCTGGCCAGCCTGGCGGTGCGCGGCGACGTCTCGCCGCAGTCGCAGCTGGACGAACGCAGCCTGGAAATCTTCAGGCTGATGGCGGAAGGGCTGACCAACAACGAGATCGCCGAGCGCCTGAACCTGTCGAGCAAGACGATCAGCAACATCAGCCAGTCGGTGAAGGAAAAGCTGGGCGTGCACCGTCAGGCCTACATCACCAAGCTGGCGGTCAAGCACGGGTTGATCGAGCCGTAAGCGCGTGCGCGCCGTGACCTGGATCCGCGCCTTGATGGTGGCCACCGCCCTGGCCGGCGCGGGCGCCCACGCCTCCAAACCCGATCCCGGCCAGCGCTACGGCTTCGAAATCGCCCCCGCCGACGACAGCGCCATCACCCGCCGCATCGCCGAAGATCTCTATAAACGCCTGGTCCCGACCTTCGCCGCCTTCCGTACCGAGCTGGCCCAGCAACGCCGCACGCTGGTGGTGGCGATCGGTCCGGCGGCGCTGCGCGAGGTGGCGGCGCGGCGCTGCGATTGCGTGGTGGTCTCGGCCTTCACCTCGAGCCAGGTGTTCCGCGCCATCGTCGGCAAGCTGCCGCCAAGCCGCGCGCAGGCGATCACCGCCGTGTATGCGGAACCCGCGCCCCAGGACCAGTTGCGCCTCGCGGCCCTGCTGTACCGGCGCCCGGTGCGCGTGGCGACGCTGCTCGGGGCCGACACCGCCTTCCTGAAACCGCAGCTGGCCGCCGACAAGGTGACCGTGCTCGATGTCGGCAAGGACGGCGAGGACGGCAACATCAACCAGCTGCTGGACCGCATCGCCCAGACCGACGTGCTGCTGGCGCTGCCCGATGCCGCCGTCTACAATACCGAGAACTTCCGCAACATCCTGCTCTCGACCTATCGCCACAAGCAGGGGGTGATCGGCTTTTCGAGCGACATGGTCAAGGCGGGCGCGCTGGGCACGACCTATTCCGAGATCGAGGACATCAACACGCAAGTGGCCGAGATCGCGGCCGCCTACGTGGACGGCGGCCAGCTGCCCGCGCCGCAGTTCCCGCGTTACTTCCGCACCATCGTCAACGAAGGCGTGGCGCGCTCGCTCGACATCACCGTCGACGATGCGGCGCGCCGCTTCGCCCGCCCGGCGCCGCATCCATGACCCTGCGATTCTGGCGCGGCTGGAGCATCGGCCTGCGCATGGCCTTCATCACCATGCTGCCGGTGGCGCTGCTGTTCGCCTCCTTCATCAGCTACTCGTGGTATTCGCACCGCGCCCAGGTCGACGAGGAACTGGCCGAGCGCGGGCGCATCCTGGTGCGCGCGCTGGCCGAGACCAGCGAGTACAACGTCATCTCCGGCAACCTGTCCGACCTGCGGCTGACCATCAACGGCCTGGTGCAGTCGGACAGCAGCGTGTACCGCGTCGACGTGGTGGACACCAGCGGCCGCACTGTCATCGACGTGGCATCCCGGCATCCGATCCAGCCCCAACCCGACGGGCGCTGGTACGAGGCGCCGATCCGCAAGCAGGTGGTGTGGATCAACCTGTTCTCGGACAACGGCGCGCCCCACGTCTCGGCTTCCAGCGACACCCGCCCGCCGACGCTGACCAGCGAAGTGGTCGGCCGGGTGCGCGTGACCATGTCGCCGACCAACATGCTGGCCAAGCAGCTGCGGCGCTTCCGCATCGAACTGGCGATGGCGGCGCTGGCGCTGGCGGCCAGCGGGGCGCTCGCCTTCATCCTGGCGCGCAGCCTGATCGTGCCGCTGCGCGAGGCGATCGCGGTGCTGCGGCGCATCCGCGGCGGCACCTACCTCGTGCAGCTGCCGGTCACCACCGGCGGCGAGGTCGGCGAGCTGCAAGCGTCGATCGGTGAGATGTCGGTGGCGCTGCAGGAATCCAAGCAGGACCTGGAAAACAAGGTGGCCGAGCGCACGCGCGACCTGCTGGCCTCGCGCAACGAGGCGCTGCGCGCCGACGCCGACAAGCGAAAGCTGATCCAGAAGGTCAACAGCATCATCGAGGACGAGAGGAAGAGCATCGCGGTCGAGATCCACGACGAGCTGAACGCGTCCCTGATCGCGGTGCGCCTCGAATCGCAGACGATCCAGCACCTGGCCGCCAAGGCGCCGCCCGGACCGGAGGTCGATCAGATCCGCGACAAGGCGCAGGCCATCACCAGGCTGGCGCTCGACCTGTACGCCAACGGCCGCCGCCTGGTGCGGCGCCTGCGTCCGGAAGTGCTGGACATGCTGGGCCTGCACGGCGCGGTCGAGGAGATGGTCAACCACTACCGCAGCGCGGGCCTGGATTTCGATTTTCATACCGAGGGCGATTTTTCGCGGCTCGGCAACGAGCTGGCGATTTCCGCCTACCGCATCGTGCAGGAAGCGCTGTCGAACGTCATGAAGCATTCGGATGCCGGCTTCGTGCGCGTGAGCCTGGTGCTGTCCGATGCCGCGGGCGCGCTGCAGATCGAGGTGCAGGACGACGGCGAAGGCTTCGATCCGGCGCTGGCGTCGGAAGGCATCGGCATCATCGGCATGCGCGAGCGCGTGTTCGCGCTGGGCGGCAGCATCCAGGTGAGGTCGACCCCCGGCGCCGGCACGCTGGTCGCGATCCAGCTGCCACCCGAGAGCCCAACTCCTGTATCGTAACGACATTGGCAACACCACCTCCATCACATCATGTCCACTGAACTGAAAACGCCTTTCGAGAAGGGCAACCAGAACCAGACCACCACCTGGGCCGATTGCATCGCCTGGTACCAGGACCTGGCCAAACAGCATCCGACCGTGCTGCGCTTTTCCCAGATCGGCACCTCGGATGCCGGCGTGCCGATCCATGCCGGCGTGGTAAGTGCCGACGGTGCCTTCAACTGCGGCGAGATCAAGCGCGAAGGCCGGCCGGTGTTCTTCAACAATAACGGCATCCATCCGGGCGAGCCGGAAGGCGTGGACGCCTGCATGGCGCTGGTGCGCGACTTCTGCCTGGAGCCGGCGCGCCTGGCCGCGCTGGGCCGGACCGTGTTCATCTTCATCCCGCTGTACAACGTCGACGGTGCCTTCAACCGCAACGACACTTCGCGCGTGAACCAGGACGGCCCCGAGCAGTTCGGCTTCCGCGGCAACAGCCGCCACCTGGACCTGAACCGCGACTTCGTCAAGTGCGACACCCTGACCGCGCGCGTGTTCAACGAATTCTTCACGGCCTGGGACCCGGACGTGATGGTCGACACCCACACCTCGAACGGCGCCGACTACGCCTACACGATGACCCTGATCCACACCCAGGCCGACAAGCTGGGCGGAGAGCTGGGCGGGTTCCTGCGCGACACCATGCTGCCGCACATGTACGCGGAGATGGACAGGCGCGGCTGGCCGACCTGCCCGTACGTGAACCCGGTCAAGGACAGCCCGGACGACGGTATCGCCGAGTTCCTGGAGACTGCGCGCTTCTCGACCGGCTACGCGGCCCTGCATCACACGATCGGCTTCATGCCCGAAACGCACATGCTGAAACCCTTTGCCGACCGCTATCACTCGATGCGCGCGCTGGTCGAGACGGCGCTGGACTTCACGGTCGCCAACGGCGAGAAAATCATGCAGCTGCGCCGCGCCGCCAAGGACCACGGCCGCACGCGCCGCGAGTGGCCGATCCACTGGGCGATGGACGAGGCCAATCCGTCCAGCTTCCGCTTCAAGGGTTACGCGGCCAGGTACAAGCCGAGCGTGCTGGGCGACTACCAGCGCCTGTGGTACGACCGCAGCGCGCCGTATGAAAAGGAGATCGCCTATTACAACCGCTTCCCGGCCGACATCGTGGTCTACGCGCCGCGCGCCTACGTGGTGCCGCAGCAGTGGCGCGAGGTGATCGAGCGCCTGCAGTGGAACGGCGTGCGCATGGAACGCGTCGAGAACGAGCGCGAACAGGAACTGGCCTGCTACCACATCAAGTCCGTGACCCCGCGCCCGAACGCGTATGAGGGCCACATGTTCCACGACGACGTGCAGCTCGAACGCGGCTGCGCAAGGGTGACCCTGCGCGCCGGCGACCAGATCGTCTGGCTCGACCAGGACAATGCGCGCTACGCCGTCGAGATGCTGGAGCCGCTGGGCCACGACAGCTTCTTCCGCTGGGGCTTCTTCAACAGCGTGCTGGAAAAGAAGGAAGCGTATTCGGACTACGTGTTCGAAGACGAAGCCGAACGCCTGCTGGCCGCCGAGCCTGAGCTGGCCGCGAAGTTCGGCGTCTGGAAACAGGCCAATCCCGAACTGCTGAAGGACCAGGGCGCGGTGCTCGACTTCATCTTCGCCAACTGCGCGCGCTGGCGCGAGCCGGAGTGGGGGCGCTATCCGGTCTTCATGATCGACTGATTGCCATACAAGAGAGAGGGGAGAACGACAATGAAGCAAACGATGATGGCGGCACAGTTGGCGGCGCTGGCGTGGATGGCGGCGGGTCCGGCGCTGGCCGCGCCGAGCGCGGGCCAGACCTATTTCGAGCGCAACTGCGCCAGCTGCCACACCGTGGATGCCGCCATGGGTTCGCGCGCCGGCCCCGGCCTGTTCAACGTGGTCGGCCGCAAGGCCGCCGGCGTCGCCGGCTACAACTATACCGACGCCTTGACCAGGGCCGGCGCCGCCGGCAAGACCTGGACCAGGGAAGAGCTCGACGTCTTCCTGCGCGACCCGAACAAGGACGTGCCGGGCACCGCGATGCCGATCGGCGTGCCCGACGCGAAGCAGCGCGCCGCCGTGATCGCCTACCTGGCCAGCCAGAGCGGCAAGGCTGCTGCAGCGCCAAAAGCGGCCGCCGCCGGCGGCGACAAGGCGGGCTCGTGGACCGAGGACAAGCCGGGCGACCTGCATCACATTACCGTGGACAAGCTGGTCCAGCCGTATGCCAGCGAAAGCGCCGGCAACGGCCCGAAGGTCGCCAAGCGTCCGGACGGCGCCATGCCGGCCGTGCCCAAGGGCTTCAAGGTCGGCTTCTTTGCCGAGGACAGCGGCAAGGCGCGCCTGCCGCTGCGCGCGCCGAACGGCGACATCCTGCTGGCCGAGACCAGCAAGGGCCAGATCACGATCCTGCGCTCCAGGAACGGCGACAAGGCCGACAATACCAGCGTGTTCGCCACCGGCCTGTCGCGCCCCTACGGCATGGCCTTCTGGCCGTCCGGCGCGAACCCGAAATACCTGTATGTCGCCAACGTCAACTCGGTGGTGCGCATCCCCTACGGCGTGGGCGACCTGAAGGCCAGGGGCGAGCCGGAAACCATTGTCGAAAAACTCAGCGACACGACGGGCGGGCACACCACGCGCACGCTGGCGTTCTCGAAGGACGACAAGACGATGTTCGTCTCGGTCGGCTCGGCCACCAACGTCGCCGCCGGCATCGGCAACAAGCCGCCGGTGGCCCTGCCCGAGTGGGAAAAGCAGCACGGCCTGGGCGGCGCCTGGGCCGAAGAGACCGACCGCGCCACCGTGCTGGCCTTCGATGCGGACGGCAAGAACCGGCGCAACTACGCCAATGGCCTGCGCAATTGCGTCGGCATGATGGTGCACCCGGACACGGGCGATTTGTACTGCAGCGTGAACGAGCGCGACGAACTGGGCGACAACCTGCCGCCCGACTACATCACGCGCGTGAAGCAGGGCGGCTTCTACGGCTGGCCGTGGTACTACCTGGGCGACCACGAAGACCCGCGCCTGAAAGGCATCCGCCCCGACCTGAAGGGCAAGGCGATCGTGCCCGACACCCTGATCCAGGCCCACTCGGCGGCGCTCGGCATGGTGGTCTACCATGCCCCGGCCGCCGCGAAGAACGCCTTCCCGAAAGAGTATGACGGCGACATCTTCCTGGCCCTGCACGGCTCATGGAACCGCGGCATCCGCACCGGCTACAAGGTGGTGCGCGTGATGATGAAGAACGGCGCGCCGACCGGCCAGTACCAGGACTTCATGACCGGTATGGTGCTGTCCGATCGCGACGTCTGGGGCCGTCCGGCGGCGGTGACGGTGGCGGCGGATGGGGCGCTGCTGGTGGTCGACGATGCAGGCGGCGTGGTGTGGCGCGTGACGCCGGAGAAGTAAGAGGCTTTAGCGAGTAAAGCGCTCGCTCATGTGTACTCGCGGAACGCGTGCAGCCATGCCGCTCGCGTTCCGCAGGTAATCCGGTTTCAAAAGTTCTCGGTTTCGATTTCCACACGCCGATTGGTGCGACCGCAGTCGTATTTGCCCTGTGCGGTTGACTTCTTGCAATTACTGATCGGTTTTAAGGCACCTTCCGCACTCACTGAAATAAGCTGCAGCGGATAGCCCAGGGAAACCACGAAGTCCCGTACCTTGGTTGCGCGCTCTTGCGACAATCCGAAATTCCCCGATGCCGAGCCGGATTCATCCGCATAACCCTGGATGCGCAAAGGCGGTCGCATACCGCTCGTCAACACGCCGCTGAGGGCATCGATTATCCGGCGCTTGGCATTCTCGTCGAGGTCGCTCTCCTTCAAGGAAAACAGGCCATCCAGGACATAGCGCGTGGGGAAGTTGCAACGTTTCGCAAGTTTTTCCATCCGATCATCGACGTCCTCGTCGTCGAGCAGGCGTTGTTCCTTGTCCATGGTCATACCAAGGATCGATGCCGAAGGAATTTCATAGACCTGTGTATCGACGGACCCCGTACGATCATGATGGAGAATGCGTATCAGATTGGGGTCGCCGACCCTGCTTAAAACGTAGGCGGAACAAACATAATAGGTGTCGGACACGCATTCCCTTGCCGGATTATTGCTCAGGATCTGGCAGCCTTTTTTGTCGAGAACAAGTTTCTCAACAAAAAAACTTCCTTGCCGTGCCATTTTCATGGAAAGCTTGGGGAAAAAATACGATTTTTGAAGGTCGACGGTAAAGCCAATCGGCATGAAGAGGATCGCGCATGCCAACATCCGTGTTCCTGGTTTCCCGCGAACGAAGGGGGCCGATAGAATAAAGATTGCTGGCAATATTATCCCGAGTGTTCCTTTCCAGGCAGCCTGATTTTTGCCGGCGGAGACGAGCAAGGTGTAGAAAAACAGGTAGATAAAGCACAGTAGAAAGACAAGCCCCGAGTGAAAAAGAGACTGCCCGCCCAGCCGGTAGGATCTGGCAATCAGGCATAACAGGACGGCAAACCCCGCTGCCGGTATCACTGCCAGCTTCAGATAGTTATTCCCGATAAAGGAAACAAAGAACAGGTGCCCGAAGAAGATGATTGCTGTTTCCAACATGACAATCAGCATCCATTGCGCATTCTTGATTTTTGCCGTCCCGGTTTTCGAGTTGATCTCCATGTTCAACGCCGAGAAAATCAGGACGGGCAAAGCCATCGAGAAAGCGAATACCAGTAGCATGATGGCCGAGATCGCGCCAAAGCTGGCGATCGCTGTTACCGACTCGAACAGCGACATTTTCGGCAAGTGCTCGATATGCAGAAGATAAAAGATGACGTTGGCGACACCGGCGAAGACCGCTATCTGGATCACCAGACCTTTTGTCGAAGTCATCCAGGCACTGAATTTGTCGATTGCTGTCATATGCGTGTGTTCAGGGGGACGGTGATCGTGCCGTTCAGGCGTATACGAAGGCCCGGGTTTGGCGATGCAAGTATTCGGTATGGCTACATTGCTTATTTTATTGGAATTTTTCTCGGGAAATAAAAAAACCGGGGCATCTGCCCCGGTTTTTATGATTGCCAAACGCTTTTACTTGCTATCGGCAATCCATCGATCCACCTTATTCTCCAGCAGCGCCAGCGGCAGCGTCCCTTCACCCAGCACGATCTTGTGGAACTCAGGCAAGCTGAACTTGCTGCCCAGCGCCTTTTCCGCGCGCGCACGCAGTTCCTGGATCTTCAGCGCGCCGATCTTGTAGCCCAGCGCCTGGCCCGGCCACGCCATGTAGCGCTCGGTCTCGCTGCGCGCGATCGATTCCGGATAGCCGAGGGTCTCGCGCATGTACTGGATCGACTGCTCGCGGGTCCAGCCCTTGGCGTGCATGCCGGTGTCGACCACCAGGCGCACGGCGCGCAGCATCTCGTCGTTCAGGTGGCCGAAATAATCTTCCGGCTTGTCGAACAGGCCCATCTCGCGTCCCAGGGTCTCGGCGTACAGCGCCCAGCCTTCGGTGAAGGCGTTGTTGCCGCCGAACTTGCGGAAGTTCGGCAGGTCCAGCTCCTGCATCAGCGCGATGTGGAAGTGGTGGCCCGGCTGGCCTTCGTGCAGGAACAGCGTGACCATGCCGGTGCTGCCGTATTGCGCCGGGTCGTTCACGACCGACCAGAACACGCCCGGACGCGAGCCGTCGACGGCCGGCGGGGTGTAGTGGTCGGAC
>CAJYQM010000479.1 GCA_913777025.1 uncultured Massilia sp.
GGCCCCGAGAGAAGCGTGTCAGGATGTTATTGGTGGCATAATGCGCGGATGAACACCAGCTCCCCCCGCGCCACCGAACGCGGCTTCGACTCCGCCCATTTTCGCCAGGCCCTGTCCCAGTTCGCCACCGGCGTGACCGTGATCACCACGCGCCTGGCCGACGGCAACTACCGTGGCCTGACCGCGAGTTCCTTCAATTCGGTCTCGCTGGATCCGCCGCTGGTGCTGTGGAGCCTGTCCAATGCCGCCAACAGCCTGCCCATCTTCAGCGGCAACTCGCACTACGTGATCAACGTGCTGTCGGCCGGCCAGGAAGAGCTGGCGCGCCTGTTCTCGCGCCGCGGCGCCAATCCCTTCGACAGCGCCGAGTTCGAACTGTCGCGCACCGGCCAGCCGATCCTGAAGGGCTCGAGCGCCTGGTTCGAGTGCCACAACCGCAGCCGCTACCCGGAAGGCGACCACGTGATCTTCGTGGGCGAAGTCGAGGAATGCGCGGTGTACCCGCAGCCTGCCCTGCTGTTCCACGGCGGGCAATTTGGAAGTACCGCGCCGCGCTAAGTTTCTGCACCCGGCGCGCTCTGGCTGCCCGGCGCCCTGCCCGGCAGCGGGCCGAAACGCGCCGTGATGATTCGCACCGCCTCGGCCACGCCCTATTCCTGTTTCATCGCCGCAGCCACCGTCCCGGCCTTCAGCGCCATGTCGGGCGCCGCCAGCACGTCCCTGATGCGCCTGGCCAGCGCCGCCGCCGTCACACTGCGCCGGTGTAAAGTTTTGCCGGCGATGCCGCGCCGGCGCAATTCCTTTCCCCAGTGCTCTTGCTCGCCAATATGGGCGATGACGACCGAAGGCTTGCCGGCCAGCGTCGCCGACTGCGTGGTACCGGCCCCGCCGTGGTGCACCACGGCACTGCAGCGCGGAAAGATGGCCTGGTGCGGGGCCGTCGACACGTACAGCAAGCGCTCATCGGAAACGAAGCCGCATGCCTGCGCGGCATGGGCCTGGATGATGGCGCGGCAGCCGACCTTGCGCGCGGCCCGGCTCAGCAGGTGCAGCGTCCTGGCCTGTTCGGCCTGGCCGTGCGGCATCCAGCTGCCCAGCGTCATGTAGACCGGCGCGTCGCCCACGGCCAGGAAAGCGTCCACTTCGGCGGACACCACGCCTTCGATGTCGAGGCTGGGCACGTCGAAAAAACCGCAGAGCCGCACCGATGCCGGCCAGTCCGGCTGTGCCTGGCACAGCTGGGGACTGACGGCCGCCAGGGTCAGGTGGCGCGACAGCCAGATCTCCCGCAGCACATCCGTGACCGGCGCCATGCCGAGCCGGCGGCGCAGCCGGTTCGGGGAGGACTGTATTGCACGGTGGATCAGTATCCGGGTCAGCCACCACAGGAAGCGGTGCCCCGTCCGTCCGAGGAGAGCGGCGCCGAGCGGATGGTCGAATTCGGTGGGAATCGTGACCTGCGACAGCACGACGCTGGCATACGGACGCCCCGCCTGCTCCGCCGCGAACTGCAGCGGATACATCATGAAATGGCCGATCAAGAGGTCGGCATCCCTGCACAGGTCTTGCGCCGCTTCGAACATCCTGTCTTCGACCGGATCGAAGCATAGGCGCAGGATGGCGGCCATCTGCTTCATGGGGTCGCGGATGCGGTATGCCGTCGCGCCGAAGCTTGCCGCCTGGGCCGGCGTCAGCACGGGCGAAGCCAGCACCGTGATGGTCACGCCGTGTTTCGATACGTGGCTGGCGTAGGCCGCGCTGTCGACGCAGGTCAACACCAGGTGGACTTCGTGGCCCGCCGCCTGCAAGCCCTCCGCCAGGGCCAGGAAGGGCCGGATGTCGCCGTGACTGCCCCAGGTCTGCATGCCTATCTTCATGAATTGCCTCGATGGTGGAAGGGCCCAGCTTTGATTGCAATTATGAAATTATTTTCGAGGAGAATATAGAAGGAAAGCGACACGCTTTTTCAGCGTCGTGCAAATATGAAAATGGCCGTCGCAGTTTGGAAAGAAGGGAGCCGAAGGCGTTTCTATAATGGCCAGCAAACAAACACCCTTGAGACAGGATAGCCATGACCCGTTCCGATTCGCCCCGCAAGGCCCAGTTCCACTGGGATGACCCACTGCTGCTGAACGAGCAGTTGAACGATGAAGAACGCATGGTGCGCGACGCCGCCGCGGCCTACTGCCAGGACAAGCTGCAGCCGCGCATCCTGGAAGCGTTCCGCCACGAGGCCATGGACACCTCGATCTTCCGCGAGATGGGCGAACTGGGCCTGCTCGGCCCGACCATCCCCGAGCAGTACGGCGGCCCCGGCCTGAACTACGTCGCCTACGGCCTGATCGCGCGCGAGGTCGAGCGCGTCGATTCCGGCTACCGCTCGATGATGAGCGTGCAGTCCTCGCTGGTGATGGTGCCCATCTATGAATTCGGCAATGAAGAGACCAAACAAAAATACCTGCCCAAGCTGGCCACCGGCGAATGGATCGGCTGCTTCGGCCTGACCGAACCGAACCACGGTTCCGACCCGGGCTCGATGGTCACGCGCGCGCGCAAGGTCGAGGGCGGCTATTCGCTGAGCGGCTCGAAGATGTGGATCACGAATTCGCCGGTCGCCGACGTCTTCGTGGTCTGGGCCAAGGACGACGAGGGCGCGATCCGCGGCTTCGTGCTCGAGAAAGGCTGGAAGGGTCTGTCGGCCCCGGCCATCCACGGCAAGTTCGGCCTGCGCGCATCGGTCACCGGCGAGATCGTCATGGACGAGGTGTTCTGCCCCGAAGAAAACGCCTTCCCGGAGGTGCGCGGCCTGAAGGGTCCGTTCACCTGCCTGAACTCGGCGCGCTACGGCATCGCCTGGGGCGCGCTGGGCGCGGCCGAAAGCTGCTGGCACACCGCGCGCCAGTACGTGCTGGACCGCACCCAGTTCGGCAAACCGCTGGCTGCGAATCAACTGGTGCAAAAGAAGCTGGCCGACATGCAGACCGAGATCACGCTCGGCCTGCAGGGCTGCCTGCGCCTGGGCCGCATGAAGGACGAAGGCACGGCGGCCGTGGAAATCACCTCGATCATGAAACGCAATTCCTGCGGCAAGGCGCTGGACGTGGCGCGCATGGCACGCGACATGCTGGGCGGGAACGGCATCTCGGACGAGTTCGGCATCATCCGCCACATGGTCAACCTGGAAGTGGTGAACACCTACGAGGGCACGCATGACATTCACGCGCTGATCCTGGGGCGCGCGCAGACGGGGATTGCGGCGTTCTGACCGCCCTGCGCATGTCGCGATCGTTCTATATTAGGGGGCATGACGAACTCACCATGTAGGGCATGAACGCGCCTTCCTCCCTGCGATCGCCGACCACCCGCCTGTACCCGCCGCGGGTGGAAGCCCCCCCCTTCGTGCGCGCCTTCCTGGTGCGCGACACCCGCGCCTGCGCACTGCAGGGCGACGGCTTGCTCAACCGCTTCCCGGCCAGCGCCCATTGCGTGCTCACCTGGCTGCTGGAAGGCGAAGCCGAACTGCTCTCGAACGCGGGCGGACAGCAGGGACTGGTGCTGTCGGGCTGCATGGCCAGCGGTTGCCAGACCCAGCCCTTCGCCTCGCGCAACCTGGGCGATACCCATGGCTTCATGGCGATGTTCTACCCGGATGCCTTCCAGGCCCTGTTCGGCGTCGACCTGGCGCGGCTGCAGAACAAATTCGTTCCCGCCCACGAGATCCTGCCGGCACGCGGCCGCGCCCTGGTCGACGCCGTGGCCGCAGCCGCCACGCACGCCGAGCGCCAGGCGCTGGTCGAGCATTGCATCATGGAACATGCCCGGCACCACCCATTGCCGGCCTGGCTGCGCATCCGCCGCATGGGCAGCCGCATCACACTCGGCATGGCCAGCAAAATGCTCGGCATCGGCCCGCGCCAGCTGCAGCGCCTGGCCTTGCGCGAGGCCGGCGCCAACCTGCGGACCCTGAACCGGCTGCGCCGCGGCGAACGCAGCTTTCTCACGGCCCAACGCCGCTACCTGGCCGGCCAGGCGGTCGACTGGGCCGGGCATGCGCTGGACTGCGACTATGCCGATCAGTCGCACATGGCACGCGAGTGCAAGGCGCAGATCGGACGCACGCCGGCCCGGCTGGCGCGCGACGTGGCGTGCGAGGAAGCCGACTGGGTGTACCGCCTGGATTTTGCCGATGACGACGATCTCCCGCCCTCGCAGCCGGCGTGAGCGCATCCTCGGCCTGCACCGGGCCGCGGCCATCATGGTCGGCGTCTATGTACTGGCGCACCTTGCCAACCATCTTGCCGCGCTGCGCGGCATCGACGCCCACCTCGCCTTCATGCAGGCGCTGCGGCGCGTCAGCCGGGTACCGGTGATCGAGACGCTGCTGCTGGCCGGCATTGCCGTCCAGATGGGCTCGGGAGGGTGGCTGGCGCTGCGCCACGCACGGCGCCAAGGGCCGCGCCGGATGCCCTTCGAGCGGCTGCAAGCCTGGTCGGGCGCTTACCTGGCGTTCTTCATGCTGGTGCATGTGGTGTCGGTGCTGCTCGGCCGCGCCCGGCTCGGCCTGGACACGAATTTCTGGTTCGCCGCGGCCGGCCTGAACGTCGGGGCCTGGCCGCTGTTCTTCATGCCCTATTATGGGCTGGCGGTGGCGGCCGTCTTCGCGCACCTGGCTTGCGTGCTGCGGCGCCGGCTGCCGGCCGGTGTCGCGCCGGCCGCGCGCAACCGGACCACCCTGGCCATCATCGCGGTGGGTGTCGTGACGGCGGCGCTGATCGTGGCGGCCTTCGGTGGCGCCTTTTATCCGGTCGACCTGCCGCACGCCTATCGCGCCACCTTCGCGTGAGACAGGCATGAAAAAACCCGCCGAAGCGGGTTTTCATGCAAGCCCCGGAAACCGGCTCAGAACTTGTAGCCGACCGACAGGATGAACGAATCCGGATCCAGCTTCATGTGCTGGGTCTGGTTGGTCGAAAAATGCACGTCGGTGCGCAGCTTGGTCTTGATGTAGGACGCGTTCAGGAACCACTTCTCGTTGACGTTGAACTGGGCGCCGATCTGGCCGGACACGGTCCACTTGTCGTCGATCTTGAAGGTGGTCGGCACGCCGCCGCCCGGGTTGGTCAGCGCGGTCATGCGGAACGAACCGGTTTCCTTCTGGAACATGGCGTAGGTGATGCCCAGGCCGACGTAGGGACGGAAACGCGCGTCCGGGGTGAAGAAGCGGTACTGCAGCAGCGCGATCGCCGGCAACGCCTTGACCGAGCCCAGCTCACCACCCGCTTCGATCGCGCCGGCGCCGAAGATCTTGTGCTTGTACGGGGTGCCGATGGCGGTTTCGACCGAGATGTTGTCGGTCAGGCCGTAGGTGATGACGGCGATCGGCTGGGTATCCTTGCCGACGTCGCCGATCGAATTCGGCAGGGCCGGCGCCGAGATCGCGCCGCTTTCGACGTCCGGCTTGAGCTGGTTGGCGCCCACCGACACGGTGAACTGGCCCTTCGATTGCGCCGCGGCGCTGCCTGCCACGGCCAGTGCGCCCGCCGCGAGCAGCAGTTTCACGACGTTGGTACGAACTTTCATGTTATCTCCTGATGTCTTGTCGGTACGGCCCGTCCACACGGACGGGCCTGTCGTGAATTAGATCCAGCCCTTGCCGCTCATCTGCAGCAGGATGTAGCGCGCGATCAGGGCGTACTCGAACGGGGTCGGGTGCACGCCGTCGGCGAACATGTAGTGGCTGACGTCACCGCTGATCAGGTTGTTCTTGTTGCAGACCAGCGAGGAACCGAACGGGTTCTTGGCCGCACTCAGATCGCAAGCCGCGGTCTTGGTGTTGCTCAGGCCGTAGGGTTCCGGATTGACGGCCTGGTCGTGGCTGACGCTGGCCAGGTCGACGTACAGGACCTTGGCATCCTCGCCCAGGCCGGTCTTCAGCTGGCTGTTGAAGGTGGAAACCATGGTGGCGACCAGCTTCTGGGTATCGGCCGATTCCGCCAGGACCGACGGCGCGATCGACACGTCCGGCAGGTTGTTGACGACCACGTAGTTGGCACCGTTGGCCAGGATCTTGGTCTTGACGTAGACGGCCAGTTCGGCGCCGGCCTTGCCCAGGGCGGCAACCAGTTCAGGCGCATGGTCGGTCGAGTATTTCAGGCCGGCGGCTTGCGCGGCGGCGCCGGCGGTGGCGCCGATCGTGGCCGCATTGGCGACTGCCGGGGTATTGCCCAGGCCGGCCGCGGTACGAATCGCGACGCCAATGATGGTCTCGGCGCTGCTGCCCTTGGCGGCTTCGGCCTGTAGCGTCGTCAGGAGCGTTGCCTGCGCAGTGGCGGGATTGTTCGTGCCCGGCGCCAGTTGCTGGATCAGGCTGGTGATCAGCGCAGTGCCGCCGGCAGTGGTCGCGCCAGCCTTGAGTTCGTTCGTC
Source organism: uncultured Massilia sp. (assembly GCA_913777025.1). Taxonomy (GTDB): domain Bacteria; phylum Pseudomonadota; class Gammaproteobacteria; order Burkholderiales; family Burkholderiaceae_D; genus Telluria. The sequence goes on from CAJYQM010000479.1 coordinate 6,425, forward strand.
TGTTCCAGCACGTCGTTACCGCCGGCCGTGACGATGACCAGTTCGGTACCGCTGAACTTGCCGCCGACCTTGGCCAGGTGGTTATCGATCTGCTTGACGACCGGCACGGTCGTCTGGCCCAGGGAGATCGCGCCGGGCCTGTCGTATTTCTTGTTGCCCGGGCCATAGGGATCGGTCACGCGGGCGCCGCCCTGCGCATAGTTGAAGCAGTTGGCGTTGAACTTGATCGGCACCGAAAAGTTCAGTGCCGGGTTGGTCGATGCGCTGCCTTCCAGGCCGGTCTGGGCGGCGCAGGGTGCCGGCAGGCCGAGCTGGGCCGCGACCAGGGTCGTGTAGTTCTTGCCGGTCAGTTCCGGGTTGACCGAGGTGGCGTCGCCATTGATGGTATAGGTGCCGCCGCCCATCAGGGCAACGCCGCCGACGGCATAGGTGCCGACGTCGGACAGGCTGTCGCCGAACACCACTTGCTGGGTGAATTTGGTCTTGGGCGTCTGGTCGCCGGGACGCGGGTCGGTGCCGCCGCAGGCGGTGAGGACGGCCGCGGTCAGCAGCGCGAGCGCAAATGAGGTCTTACGCATTATGTCTCCTAAATTAAATTATTCTTCGAAACGAACGCCCGTGCTATTCGTGTCTCGAAATACTATGCCAGTGTTCAGATCGCTTGTATAGCGAAAAGGTTTCCAGCGCGTGCATGCTACACAACAAGCTTTTGCCGGATTAATGGCTGAGACCGGCGACGCCGGGCGATTATATCAATGCCCTCGATCTTGTCCTACATCAACGAGCAAGTGCCGCCTGGAAATAATCGCGCGTGGCCGCCATGCAGAACGGCGCCACCAGTCCCGCGTGGTAATTCGTGGCGATCGCGTCGCCGCCGGATACCGTCCGCAACAGCGCCCTGGCGGCGACGAAACCGGCCTTGGCCGAGCGGAACGGGTCGTTCAGGCTGGGCGTATCGTCGATGTCGAGTTCGGTGACGACGCTGCCGCGCGCACGGAAGTAAGCACTCGCACTCGTCGTATTGAAGTAAGGCACGGTTGGATCGTCGTGACCGCCACACAACAGGGTGGGCGCCGCCGGCGTGTAGCTGCGCAGGTCGTTTTTCACCAGCCACTTGCGCAGGCCGTGTGCCGGGGCACAGTCGAGCGGCACGCCGGCGCTTTGCTCGCAGGGATGGGCGGCCATGTCGGCCAGGTAGGCGGCGCGGTAATCGCTGCGGACCAGGTTGTTGGCGCCGAAATACGGGGTGTAGCCGGCCGCCTGCGGCATCGAATCCGCGGCGAACAGGGCCGAGGCCGGCAGCTTGCCTTTGCTGACCAGCTCGCTGCTCCCGAGGGTGCCCGGCACCAGGTCGACGATGCCGGCGGCATATTGGGATTCATAGATATCGGCCGGCGTCCGGTACAGCCCGGCGCCGGCATGCTGGCCGGCGTTGACGATCATCGGCACGATCACGGTCGCGCCATTGCGCGGCGCGCCGCCGAACAGCTCGTCGCCGAAGCGGCTGATCGCATACGGACCGGACATGCCGGCCGCCGCCGTGAGCGCGAATTCGCCGCCGCCCTGCTCCTGCATCGCGCGCTGGGTGGCCAGCGCCACGTAGCCGCCCTGCGAGTAACCGCTCACCAGCAGCTTGCCGGAGTCGCGCGCGCCGATCGCGGCGAAGGAACTGCGCGCGGCGCGCAGCGCGTCGATCATGTCTGCCGACTGGGCCACGCGGTCGAGGTAGGCGTGATAGCCCAGCGACGAGCCGCCGTAGCCGGCATAGTTCGGCGCCACCACGATGAAGCCCTGGGCGGCGAACACGGCCGCGACCAGGCGCGCCTCGGTATTGTTGGCGATGTCGGCCATGTCGTAGGATTTTTGCAGCGAGGTGCCGTGGGCGTACAGCAGCACCGGACGAGAATTGCTGCACGAATTGCCGCCGCCTGACGGCACGAAGATGGCGGCGCTGGCATCGGTGGCCTCGCCGGCGCCGCCGACGGTGTTGTAGCGCACCCGGTAGATCGATACCGAACACTGCGGCTGGCCGGCCACTGCCAGCGTGCCGGTCTGCTCCGACTCCAGGAAGCCGGCCAGTACCGACGGCGACAGGGTCGCCAGGCTATTGCCGGCGGCGCTGACGGATACGGACGCGGCCTGGCTGACCAGGCTGCCGCGCGAGGGCGCGGGCAGCGGTTCGGGATGGGTGACGCCGGTGGGCGAGCCGCCGGTGGTGGTGCCGCCGCTGCAGGCGGCAAGCAGGGTGCCCAGGCCGAGCGTGAAGGCCAGGGAAGAGATCGAACGCATGAATATTCTACGGGGGAAGGACTGGCGGGAAATGCAAACAGGGTGCATCTTGGACGTTTCCGCCAAGCATGCACCCTGCATAAATGTTTGAAAAGACCTTGCTGCGATTAAAGGTCGATAGTGTTGTTAATCAACCCGTGCACGATCCCAGTCGACCCATGCGCCGCGCGGCGCAAGCGGTCGTTGACGCCCAGCCAGGCGCCGTCCTGGGGCGGCGCTTCGACCAGGATCAGGTCGGCCTGCACCCCATCCATCGCGCGCAGCGCCGCATATAGCGCATGGGCGAAGCCGGCCGGCGTGGCCGGCAGTTGCACCTCGGCGTGCACCGCCGGGAAGGCCGAGTAATGGATCAGCGCCACCTTGCGCCCGGCCTGTTGCAGGCGAGCCAAGGTGCCGGCCAGCGTGGCCGTGTCCTGCATCGCCACCGGCGTATGCGGCGCGTAATGCGATTCCAGCGTGCCCGAGGCGCGCGGTGCCGCCGTGTCCGGGCGCCCCGGCAATTGGTCGATCACTGCGGCAATTGCCTCGGCGCTGATGTGGCCGGGTCGCAGCAGCACCGGGCCATGGGTGGCCAGGCGCGACAGGTCGACGATGGTCGATTCGATGCCGACGTCGCTCTGGCCGCCGTCCAGCACCGCGGCCAGACGCGGATCGTCGCCGAACTCATCGCGCACGTGCTGGGCCGTGGTCGGACTGACGTGGCCGAATTTATTCGCCGACGGCGCCGCGACGCCGCCCTTGCCCTCTTTAAAAGCCTGCAGCAGCGCGATCGCGACCGGATGCGACGGGCAGCGGATGCCGACCGTGTCCTGGCCGCCGGAAACAGCGTCCGGGATATTGCTCGCGCGTTTCAGGATCATGGTGAGCGGACCGGGCCAGAAGGCCTCGGCCAGCTGGTACGCTTCCTGGGGGATGTCGGCGCACCAGT
>CAJYQM010000480.1 GCA_913777025.1 uncultured Massilia sp.
CCCGGCGCCAGCATCGCGGGCGGGCTGAGGAAGGTCCAGTCCAGCGTCGTATGGGTGCGCAGTTCGCCCAGGAAGTCGCGCGCCGCCCGCGCGCCCGGCACGATGTTCGGCGGAACGTGGTCCAGGAACTGCGGCGTGTCGACGAGCTGGACGCCGGGCGCCACGAACAGGCTGCCGGCGCCGCCCACCACCAGCAGGCGGCGCACGCCGGCGGCTTCGACGCCGCGCACGATGCCCTGGCTGCCCGCCATGAAGCGCTCGTACAGCGCCGGGTCGTCCCAGCCCGGATTGAAGGCGGAGATGACGGCGTCGAGGCCGGCCACCGCGGCGGCGACCTGCGCGCTGTCGCTGACGTCGCAGGCCAGCGCGCGCAGGCGCGGATGCGAAGGCAGTCTGGCCGGGTTGCGCACCAGCGCGGTGACCTCGTGGCCGCGTTCGAGCAGTTCGTTCAGGACGGGCGCGCCGACGAAGCCCGTGGCGCCGATCAGGGCAATCTTCATGGAAATCTCCAGTAGTTGAACAGTGCATCCATGCTAATTTGTTCCCGCACTTCAAGTAAAGCGTTAGAATCGCAAGCACCTTGAAGCAGGACTTCACAATGGATGATCTGAGATCGATGGCCGTGTTCGCCGAGACGGTGGATGCCGGTTCCATGAGCGCGGCCGCGCGCCGCCTCGGCATGAGTCCGTCGGCGGTGAGCCAGACGATCTGTGCGCTCGAAGAGGGCGGCGGCGTCGTGCTGCTACACCGCTCGACGCGCAAGCTGCGCCTGACCGAGGCAGGCGAGCGCTATTACCCGCATTGCAGGCGCGTGATCGAGGCGGCGCGCGCCGGGGCCGACGCCCTGCAACTGGCGCGCGACGCGCCCGACGGCGAACTGCGCCTGTCGGCCCCGGTCGGCTTTGCCGGCCATATCGCGCCGGCCCTGGCGCCCCTGCTGGCGGATGCGCCGCAACTGCGCCTGCGGCTGCTGCTCGACGACGCGATGATCGACCTGATCGACGCCCGCATCGACCTGGCGCTGCGGGTCGGCACCTTGCCCGACTCCGACTGGGTGGCGCGGCCGCTGTGCGAGCTGGAGACTCTCTTGTGCGCATCGCCCGCCTACCTGGCGCGGCATGCGGTGCCGGCGGCGCCGCAGGACCTGGCCGGCCACCAGTGGCTGTCGCTGGCGCGCGCGGACCTGCGCTCTTCATCCCAGGCGGTTCGGGTGGCGCTCGACCTGCAGGCGGCCGACGGCACGCGCCGGCACGTCGAGGTCGACGCCAGGATCGCCGGCAACAACCAGGTCGCGCTGCAGCAGATGTGCGAGCAGGGCCTGGGCCTCGTGCGCGCGGCGCGCGCCGACGTGGCGCCGGCACTGCGCCGGGGCGCGCTGGTGCAGGTGCTGCCGGCCTGGCGCCTGCCTCCCATGCCGGTGTGGGCGCTGACCCCGCGGCGCGAGGGCGAGGCGGCCAAGGTGCGCGCGGCGCTCGACGCCATGCGGCGTTATTTCGCCTCGCTGCCCGGCGAATGACGTTAAAAGAAGCGTGTTTTTACCGCGCTGGCGCTACCGAAGTAGTGTTATGTTATTGGCACGCGTTTTGACGGATATCGACAGGAGGAACAATGAAAGGTGCAGGCGGAACCAATGGCGGTGCGGGGCAGTTTTTTCTCGGCCTGGTCCTGATGTGCGGCGGCTTCTATCTGCTGCTCAATTCGGTGGTGGTGAGTTCCACCTTCGGGATGGGGGCGCGCCTGTTCGGCATCGGCGGCTATGGCGTGACGGGCGGGATGATCCTGATCCCGCTGGTGATCGGCATCGTCATGATCTTCTATAACGCCCGCAATGTTCTCGGCTGGCTGCTGGCGGTCGGCGCGTTTGGCGCCATGGTGTTCGGCGTGATCGCCTCGGTCAGCATGAACCTGCGCACGATGTCGGCCTTCGAGCTGCTGTGCATCCTGGCGCTGGCCTTCGGCGGCCTCGGGCTGTTCCTGCGTTCGCTGCGCGGCCAGGCCGCGCAGGAAGATACCGAGGCGCGCCGGGTGCGCTCCTGAACCGGTGGGCACGGCGTGCCTGCGCCGGCCGCGCCCACTGCATTATCTTGCCCAGTAGTCCAGCACCAGCGCCTTGGCCACGACCGGGCCCAGCGTCGCCACGAAGGCCTGGTGCGCCGGGTGCGGCAGGTAGGCGTCGCGGTCTTCGGCGCTGGCGAAGGTCAGCGTGAAGCAGTGGGTGAAGCCGTCGTTCAGGCCTTCCGGGCTGACGTTGGTGCCCCATTCGTAGGAGACGATGCCGGGAATCGCCGACGGCAGCCTGGCGAAGCCGTCGACGAGGGACTGGACCTGGTCGGCGCTGGCCTCGTCCTTGAAGGCGAACAGGACGACGTGGCGCAGGGTGGAAGATGAGTGGGTCATGATCGATCGCGTTGATGAAGGATCACGCATCTTAGCACCCGCCTCCGTCCCCTGCAGGGCGGCCCCCTAGCGTGTCAGCGACCGCATGAAGCCGGCCAGGTCGCCGTTGAAGCGCCCGGCTTCTTCCAGGAAGGGCGCGTGGCCCGAGTCGGCGTAGACGAGGCTGCGCACGCGCGGATTGATCGCCATCGCCCGCGCGATCGCCGCTCCAGGCCGCACCAGCGCGTCCTGCGCGCCGTACAGCAGCAGCACCGGCACCCGCGCCCGGCCCAGTCCTTCGGCGGCGGCCACGCTCATCGACTGCACCGCGGTCTGCATGTCCCAGGACGCCATCGCCGCATTCGCCAGCAGGCGCTCGAAGGTCGCGGTGTCGGGCTGGCGCCGGAAGCACAGGGCGAGGAAGGCGCGCTCGGCGTCGAGGTGGGTCTTCAGGTCGGGGCTGATGACGTCGCGGTAGACCTCGGGATGGGGCGTGATCTGGCCGGCGGCGAGTTCGATCACGCCGTCGACGTAGACGGCGCCGCCGATGGCCGCGTCGCCGAACGCGGCCAGGTAGTTCGAGATGACGGCGCCGCCGAGCGACCAGCCGACCAGCACCGGTTTCTTCGCGTGGGTGGCGGCGATGACGGCGGCCAGGTCCTCGGCCCAGCGCCGGCCCTGGCGGTAAGGTTCGAGGCCGGCCGGCTTGCCCGACAGGCCGTGGCCGCGCAGGTCGTAGGTGATCAGGCGGTAGCCGCGCAGCTGCGGGCTGCCCACCTGCTGTTCCCAGTTCAGGCGGCTGCCCAGCAGGCCGTGGATGAAGACGATGGCGGGACCGTGCGGGTTGCCGGACTCCTGGACCGCCAGCGTCACGCCGTCCGGGGCGGTGACCGTGTAGTGCTTGTCGGCGGCGCCCGCCAGCGCGGACATGGCAAGCATGAATACAGCCAGCACCCAGCGGATCGGGCGGGTGCGCAGGGAAGGGGATTGCATGGGTATCGCTCCAAAAAGGTCGGGAAGTGATACTCTCAAGCCTCACACCAATGTGAGTGTCAAGCCCTCGCCGCCAATTTCATGAACAAGACATCGCAATCCGCCACGCTGTCGATCGGCGAACTGGCGCGCCAGACCGGCGCCAGCGTGCGCTCTATCCGCCACTACGACGAGCACGGCCTGCTGGCATCGGTGCGCGCCGAGAATGGCTACCGCCGCTTTCCCGCCGCCGCCCTGACCCAGGTGCGGCAGATCCAGCGCCTGATCGGGACCGGGTTCAGCCTGGCCGAGATCCAGGGTTTCCCCGACTGCATGCGCATGATCGAGGGCGCGGCGATGTGTCCGGAGACGACGCCGGCCCAGCGCAAGCGGCTGGCCGAGATCGAACGCCAGATCGCCGATCTCGAGCGCCGCCGGGCGCGCCTGCTGGCCACCTTGTCCGAAGCGCAGCCGCCGGCGGCCGGGTGAGGCGGTTCAGGCCGGCAGGTCGGCCGCACGGGCGAGCGCCGCCTGCGCCTCCAGCGCGGCCAGCCGCTGCGTCAGCGCGGCGCGGATCGAGGCATAGGCGCCGCCGCCCAGCGTGAGGCGGCGCGGCGCTGGGGCCTGGTCCACGGAATCGATCATGATGGCAGCCATCTTGTGGGCATCCCCGGTCAGCTGGAAACTGCCGTCGGCGATGCCGCGCCGCACCGCGCCGGCCAGCGTATCGGTGTAGTCCTCCATGGCCGGCGCGATGTCCAGGCCGGATGCGAAGCCGGTTGCGGTCGGCCCCGGCTCGGCCAGCGTGAACTCGATGCCGAAGGGCGCGACTTCCTGCGCCACCGATTCGACGAAGCCTTCGATGCCCCACTTGGTCGCGTGGTAGATGCTGAAGTTCGGGTAGGCCATCTGCCCGCCTTCGGACGACACCTGGATCACGCGCCCGCCGCCCTGGCGGCGCAGGTGGGGCAGGGCGGCGCGGATCAGCCGGATCGAGCCGACCAGGTTGGTGTCGACCTGGCGTTGCAGCTGCGCGTCCGACACTTCTTCCGCGGCGCCGAACAGGCCGTAGGCGGCATTGCTGACGACCACGTCGATGCGGCCCAGTTCCGCGAAGGCGCGCGCCATGACGGCGCGGATGGCATCGTCATCGGTGACGTCGAGCCGGGCCACCCACAACTGCTGCGGATGGCGTGCGCGCAGGTCGTCGAGTGCCGCCGGCGTGCGCAGGGTGGCGGCCACGCGGTCGCCGCGGGCCAGCAGTTGTTCGGTCATGAGGCGGCCGAAGCCACTCGAGGTGCCGGTGATGAACCAGGTGCGTTGCATGGTGTTCTCCTGTCGGTGTGAAGTGGGTAGAGACAGGATAGCGGGATCGATTGCTGCTATCATCCACCGAATCTTGCATGGATTAGTGAAAATCAGCCAGCTATGAGCCAGCCCGACCTCGACGACATGCGCGCCTTCGTGGCCATCGCAACGCGCCGCAGCTTCCGCCAGGCCGCCGACGAACTGGGCCTGTCCCCGTCGACACTGAGTCACA
>CAJYQM010000481.1 GCA_913777025.1 uncultured Massilia sp.
GGTCACGCCCTGCTGGTTCTGCAGCAGGTTCGACAGGTCGATACTGTCCGGCAGTGCGTCGCTGGCGGGGGCGTCGACCAGTTCGCCGTCCTGGAAACGCAGCGACAACGCCATGATTCGCAGGACGTTACTCGCCAGCGCCTCGGTATCGACTTTCAGTAATTTGACTCCCCACGCATATGGATGGCTCAGCGCGAGGCTGTCGTGCAGCAGACGCTCGTGGTAATGGTCCTGTTGCTGGAAGTGCTGAGGGCGCAGAAGCAGGCCCTCGCCCCATAAGACTTTGCTGGTCATGCGATCGCTTTCCCTATGAGCGGGTTCTGTTCAGCCCGCTAAAAATTGGGATGATGGTAACATTTTCTGCGTTTCTCAGGCGACACATGTTTTCAATCGTGCGGGGGTAGCCAAAAGTGAGAATTTGTGAGTTTCAATCGAAAATCTCTTTTTCTCCAGTTCTGCTATTGTGCCGCCGAGCTGGCAAAATTTAACAAGAGTAATAACCTTTAGTTACCCTTAAAGGATAGGCATGACCATCAGTATTTCCTTGCCGCGCATCGGCGCGGCTCTCGCCCTCGCAAGCCTGCTGGGCGCCTGCAGTACGACCCCGAGCGCGCCGCCGGTGGCTGTGGCACCGCCGAAGCTGGACGAATTGCTGTCCAAGGCCAGCCAGGCCGCCGCGGCCGGCAATAAGGAACAGGCCGTCACGCTGTGGAAGCAGGGCGCCAGCGCCTACCCGGCGGAAAAGGCACCCTGGACCCATATCGCCCAGACGCGCTACGAAGCCGGCCAGTACGGCGACGCCATCCAGGCCGCGCTCGAAGTGCTGGTGCGCGATCCCAACGACAAGCTGGCCAACAGCATCATCGCCATCAGCGGGCTGCGCCTGTCGACCCGCGCGCTGGGCGACCTCAGCCGCCAGAACAACCTGACCGGCTCGACCCTGACCGAATCGCAGGAACTGGCCAAGCTGCTGCGCGAGAACCTTGGCGAGACGGTGCTGGTGCCGCCGGCGGCCCCGGCGCCGGCCGTGCGCGAACCGCGCGCCGCGCCGTCCCGCAGCGCGAAGAAGCCCCCCAAGAGCAAGTCGGCCAGTGCCGGCGCCAATCCCTTCGAGGGCCTGAACTGAGCCTTCCCCACGACTCTACCGCAAGAGGAAACCATGTCCAAGTCAGAAAGTGTCCAGAAGCGCCTGCAGAAGATCCGCCCGCCGCGCGTGCAGATGACCTATGACGTCGAGATCGGCGACGCCATCGAATCCAAGGAAGTGCCCTTCGTGATGGGCGTGGTCGGCGACTTCGCCGGCAAGTCCGAGGTCGAGCAGAAGCGCCTGAAGGACCGCCGCTTCGTCAACATCGACCGCGACAACTTCGACGAGGTGATGAAGGGCGTCGAGCCACGTGCCGCCTTCACGGTCGAGAACACGCTGGCCGGCGACGACAGCCAGATCGGCGTGGACCTGAAATTCCGCTCGCTCGACGACTTCCGTCCGGAAGCCGTGGTGGAGCAGGTCGAGCCGTTGCGCAAGCTGCTCGAAGCGCGCACCAAGCTGGCCGACCTTCGCAACAAGATGGCTGGCAACGACAAGCTCGAAGACCTGCTGGGCGATGTCCTGAACAGCACCGAAAAACTGGCCGAACTGGGCCAGCAAGCCAACGTCAAGAAGGAAGACTGACCATGTCCGCCGTACTCACGCCAGGCGCCAGCGCCGGCCAGGAAACCCAGGCCCTCCAGGAGTCCGCGCTGCTCGACCAGATCGTCGAGCAAAGCAAGGTCGCCAAGTCGGAGACCGAGCATGCGCGCGCCAAGGACCTGATCGCAGAACTCGTGAGCCAGGTCCTGGACGGCACCGTGGTGGTGTCGAACAACCTGGCCGCCACCATCGACGCCCGCGTCGCCGAACTGGATCGCATGATCTCCGAGCAGCTGTCCGTCATCATGCACGCGCCGGAATTCCAGAAGCTGGAGTCGAGCTGGACCGGCCTGAACTACCTGGTCAGGAACAGCGCCACCAGCAGCAACCTCAAGATCAAGATGCTCAACGCGACCAAGCGCGAGTTGGTCAAGGACTTCCAGAGCGCGCTGGAATTCGACCAGAGCACCATGTTCAAGAAGGTCTACGAAGAGGAATTCGGCACCTTCGGCGGTGCGCCCTTCGGCGCCCTGGTCGGCGACTACGAGATCACGCGCCAACCGGAAGACATGTACTTCATCGAGCAGATGTCGCACGTTGCCGCCGCCGCCCACGCGCCCTTCATCTCGGCCGCCTCGCCGGAACTGTTCGGCCTCGAGACCTACGCCGACCTGGGCCGCCCGCGCGACCTGGCCAAGGTATTCGATACCGTCGAATACGCGAAATGGAAGTCCTTCCGCGAGTCGGAGGATGCGCGCTACGTCGGCCTGACGCTGCCGCGCTTCCTCGGCCGCCTGCCGTACAACCCGCTGGACGGCGCCACCACCGAAGGCTTCAACTACGTCGAGGACGTGGACGGCAGCGACCACCACAAATACCTGTGGTGCAACGCCGCCTATGCCTTCGCCACCAAGCTGACCGGGGCCTTCGAGGACTTCGGCTGGTGCGCGGCGATCCGCGGCGTGGAGGGCGGCGGCCTGGTCGAGGACCTGCCGACCCATACCTTCAAGACCGACGAAGGCGAGGTCGCGCTGAAGTGCCCGACCGAGGTGGCGATCACCGACCGCCGCGAGAAGGAACTGTCCGACCTCGGCTTCATTTCGCTGGTCCACTGCAAGAACACGGACTACGCCGCCTTCTTCGGCGCCCAGTCGGCGCAGAAGGCCAAGAAATACAACTCGGACGCGGCCAACGCCAACGCGGTGCTGTCGTCCCAGCTGCAGTACATCTTCGCCGTGTCGCGCATCGCCCACTATATGAAGGCCATGATGCGCGACAAGATCGGCAGCTTCGCCGCCGCATCGAACGTCGAAGATTTCCTGAATCGATGGCTGGCGCAATACGTCCTGCTGGATGACAACGCGAGCCAGGAACAGAAAGCGCAGTTCCCGCTGCGCGAAGCATCGGTGCAGGTGTCGGAGGTGCCGGGACGTCCGGGCGTATATCGCGCGGTGTCCTTCCTGCGCCCGCACTTCCAGCTCGACGAGCTGTCCGTTTCGCTCCGACTGGTCGCGGAGCTTCCCGCAACGACCAAATCGTAACCGTTCATCACTACTGAAAGGAACACCATGGCAATCGACGTATATCTCCAAATCGACGGGATCAAAGGCGAATCCGCAGACACGGGCCACAAGGACTGGATCGAAGTGAAGTCCGTCAACTGGGAAGTGCTGCAGCCGAAATCGGCCACCGCCTCCACCGGCGGCGGCCACACTGCCGAGCGCACCGAGCACCGCGACATCGTGGTCTCGAAGCTGGCCGACCTGGCCACCCCGCTGCTGCTGCAGAACTGCTCGTCGGGCAAGACCCTGCCGAAGGCGAAGCTGGAGTTCATGCGCGCCGACGGCCAGGGCGAGCGCGTCAAGTATTTCGAGATCGAGCTCGAGAACGTCCTGATCAGCAGCGTGGCGCCGTCGGTGACCACGGGCGACATCCTGTCCGAAGACGTCAAGCTGAAGTACTCCAAGGTCAAGTGGAAGTACACCCAGCAGAAGGTCGGCGGCGGCGCCGGCGGCAACACCTCGGGCGGCTGGGACCTGTCGTCGAACAAGACCGCCTGATTCACGGGCGATAGGGAGAAGCGCGCATGCAAGGCTATGTGCCGGGCTTGATGGATCGCCTGATGGACTCGCCCGGCCATGGCGGGAGGAGCGCTTCCCCCATGCGCGTGTCGATCGAGGAGCTGAAGGATTCGGTCGCGCGCGACCTCGAGGCCTTGCTCAACACGCGCATCGCGATTCCGGAACTGCTGCCGAAGCAGTTCCCTGAGTGCCGGCGTTCGCTGGTGACCTACGGCCTGCAGGATTTCGCCGGCCGTTCGCTGTCCAGCTTCGACGACCGCGCCCACATCTGCGCCTGCCTGGAGCAGGCGATCGCGCGCCACGAGCCGCGCCTGCGCAACGTCCGGGCATCGCTCGAACTGCGCGACGACGCGGTCAATTGCCTGAATTTCTCGATCACCGCGCTGTTGGTGGTGCATGCCGCCCAGGAGCCGGTGAACTTCGACGCCGTGCTGCAGCCCAGCAGCCAGCACTACACGATCAGCCGCGGGCGTCGCGCGGCGGGAGTCTAGATGGAAGAGTTGTTGCCGTATTACGAAAGCGAACTGGGATTCCTGCGCCGCTATTCGCGCGAATTCTCGGAGCGCTACCCGAAGATCGCCGGGCGCCTGCTGATGGGCGGCGAAGTGTGCGAGGACCCGCACATCGAGCGCAT
>CAJYQM010000482.1 GCA_913777025.1 uncultured Massilia sp.
TCTCTTCCAGCGTCAGCTGCTGGGCGCCCGCTTCGTCGCCCTTCGAGAGCACGCCGCCCGAGGCGCAGATCTTGATCGTGTCGGCGCCGTATTTCGCCATCTCGCGTACCTTGGCGCGGGCCTGCCACGGACCGTCGGCAACGCCATTCTCTGTGTAGTGGAAATCGGCCGGCAGCAGGTTGTTGTCGCAGTGGCCGCCGCGGATGCCGATCGCGTAGCCGGCCACGCGCATGCGCGGTCCTTCGACCTCCCCTTCGTTGATGGCGTCGCGCAGCGCCACGTCGCCGAAGCCGCTGGCGCCGACATTGCGCACGGTGGTGAAGCCGGCATCCAGCGTCAGCCTGGCGGCGTGCACGCCGTACATGGCGGCGCGGATGTCGGACACCCCCAGGGACTTGTAGCCGTGCAGGTTCGGGTCGCCGGTCAGGTGCACGTGGGCGTCGACCAGGCCGGGCAGCACGGTGGCGCCGGACAGGTCGACCTGCTCGGCGTCGCGCGGGATCGTGACGCTGCCGGCCGGGCCGACCGCCGTGATGCGCTGGCCACTGATCAGGATCACCTGGTCGGTGAGGACTTTGCCGGCAAGGACATCGACCAGCTTGCCGGCGCGGACGGCGACGACGTGTTCTGCGGCGGTGGCCGGCACCGTGGACGCGAACGCGCCCAGCGCGGCGACGCACGCCGCGATTGCGTTGGCTTTCATGAAGCGGGACTCTCGGTGGACAGGATGGGGGTTGCCGCCAGCCGGTGCCAGCTGCGCCACGATACGAGCGCATTGATCCAGAAACCGGCGTACAGCACGGCGGTCAGGTACAGGCCACGGCTGGCGTACAGCGGCACGGCGATGGTATTGACGAGCAGCCAGAAACCCCAGTTCTCGACGCGTCGCTGCATCATGAGCACCTGGCCGATGATCGAAAACACCAGCACGGTCGAGTCCGGGAAAGGCGCATAGGCGTCGGTGGTGGCGTGGAGCATGGCGCCATACGCGGCGGTGGCGATGACGCCGCCGATCACGGTGCGCACGATGCCGGCGCGGCCGGCACGCGTGACCGGCAACGGCTTGCCGTGGGCGCCGCGCGCCCACATCCACCAGCCGTACACGCCGGTGGCGACGAAGAAGACTTGCAGCGCCACGTCGGCATACAGGCGGTTCTGCATGAACAGCGCGCCGAACAGGGTGCAGCCGACGATGCCCGTCCACCAGGTGTGGACGTTGTTGCGGCCGGCCAGCACGATGGCAAGGGCGGTGAAGATATTGGCCGCGATTTCCAGCGGTCCGATCATGATGCCCAGCCCTGCCCGTCCAGCTTCATCGTCGCTCCTTATGCAAGAAGCGTGTACTGTAAGCGACCGCGACTCTCTATTGCAAGAGAGGAATTGCCTTTTTACAATTCGATCGTCTTGTGCTCGCTGTCCAGGTCCGGCTTGTTCCCGGTGATCGCCGCCTTGGCCATCGCGAACAGCTGGACCATCTTGCTGTCGTGGTTGTCCCAGTACTCGGCGGTGTGCGGATCGACGCGGATCAGCACGGCGTGTTCGTCGTCCGGGCCGGCCGGGAACCAGGCCTGGGCGCCAGCGTTCCACTTGCTGCGGATCAGTTCACGGTCGACCACGCGCTCGGCGGTGCCGCTGACCGATACATACAGGCTGTCGTCGGGTTGGGCGAAGGCCAGGTTCACCAGCGGGCGATGGGCGATGCATTCCCACATGTGGGTCAGCGTGGAAGTGAAGAACCAGATCCCGCCGTCGCTGTCGATGTCTTCCTTGGTCATCGGCTGGCTGAGCAGGTGGCCGTGCGCGTCCTGCCAGGTGAACATCGGGAAACGGACGTCGCGGATCTTGGCGGTCAGTGCCGCCACTTTGTCGCTGTCATGGGTACTCATGGTGTGTCCTCGCTCTTTCATATGGTCGAGCTTCGATTCTGCCCGCGCGCGACGATTGCCGTCCGTGCGCCGGCGAACCATGGCGGGAAACCTACGGTGTGGCCGGAACCCTGCCCGTCATATGCCCGCTCCGAGGCGCGCGTGACACAGCTTGATGACGTGCGGTGGACCCGCGAAGACAATTTTTGAGCCGAGTCAACCATGCCGGAAAGCGGGAAAAACACCGGTTTCGGCGGCAATATAATGAGTTCAGTGCGCTCGACCGTCGTGCGCCACGCCGCGAACGACAATGCCACCGCAACGCCACCGCAATGCCACCGCCAACGCCGCCACAGAGCATGGAGCAGCCCGACATGATCCGCCTTGATTGTCATGCACCACCCCGGGCCAACGGATGAAACATGGGCGCACAACACCCCTCCGGCATGCCGATGTCCGCGCCGGACGCGCGACAGCGTCTGGTTGTACATCTCGTCGAGGCGCTCGATAGCGCCAACATGGAAAACGGCCTGCTGAACCTGATCCGGCACCTGCCTCCCGAACGCTACCGCCATACCATCGTCTGCCTGCAGGACCGCGGTGCCGACCAGGCCGGCCTGCGCGCGCATGGCGTCGACGTCGTCAACCTGCACAAGCGCGAAGGCCGGGACCTGCTGCACTACCTGCGCCTGTTCCGTATCCTGCGCCGGCTCCGGCCCGACCTGATCCACACCCGCAACCGCTCGGGTCTCGAGGCGCTGGTCGTGGCGGCGCTGGCCGGGGTGCCCTGGCGTGTGCATGCGGAACACGGGCGCCAGCCGGGCGACATCGACTGCAAGCGCAT
>CAJYQM010000483.1 GCA_913777025.1 uncultured Massilia sp.
CAGCAGTACGAGACCGACGAGCTGCGCAAGGAAACCCTGGCCGACCACCGCCGCATCGTGCAGGCGATTGCCGGACGCGATCCGGCCGCGGCGCGCCAGGCCATGCGCGCCCACCTCGAACGCGTGACGCGCACGCTCTCGCGCGGATGATGCGCGACGCTGCCGCCCAGGCAAGGATGCCCGCCACCACGCCGCCGGCCTTGAGGCCTGCGCGCCGCCTCGCCGTCCTGCTGCTGCCGCTGCTGGCCGGCGCCGGGTGCCAGTCCCCGCCCGCCCCGCCGGCCCCTGCCGGGGATGCGCCCTGGGTGGCCGACCTGGGCGACGGCCGCTACAAGAACCCCGTGCTGCACGCCGATTATTCGGACCCGGACGCGGTCATGTAGAAGGTGTCGCCGACGCGGATCGCGTCCAGCTTCAACAGCGTCCCGGGCCTGCCCCTGCTGCAATCGAAGGACATGGTGAACTGGGAACTGGTCGGCCACGCGCTGCCGGCCCTGGTGCCGGCCGCGCATTTCGCCAGCCCGCGCTACGGCGACGGCGTCTGGGCGCCCTGCCTGCGCTGGCACGCCGGCAAATTCTGGATTTTCTACCCGGACCCCGATTTCGGCATCTACGTCGTCACGGCCGAACGGTTCGCCGGCCCGTGGTCGGCGCCGCACCTGCTCCTGCCGGGCAAGGGCATCATCGACCCGACGCCGCTGTGGGACGACGACGGCAAGGCCTATCTGCTGCACGGCTGGGCCAAGAGCCGCGCCGGCATCAACAACATCCTGACCCTGCGCAGCATGGCGCCGGACGCCCGATCCCTGCTGGACAGCAAGGGGCGGGACATCATCGACGGCAACAAGCTGCCCGGCTACCGCACGCTCGAAGGACCGAAGTTCTACAAGAAGGATGGCTGGTACTACGTGTTCGCGCCGGCCGGCGGCGTCGAGGAAGGCTGGCAGGCGGTGTTCCGTTCGCGCAGCCTGGCCGGACCCTACGAGGTGCGCACCGTCATGGACCAGGGCAGGACCCCGGTCAACGGCCCGCACCAGGGCGCCTGGGTCCAGGCCCCGGACGGCAGCGACTGGTTCCTGCACTTCCAGGACAAGAAAGCCTATGGCCGTGTGGTGCACCTGCAGCCGATGCGCTGGCGGGATGGCTGGCCGGTCATCGGCGAGGACGGGCCGCGCGCCGGCATCGGCCAGCCCGTGGCGACCCACAGGAAGCCGGTGGCCGGCAGCCCGGTCGCCATGCCGCCGACCTCGGACGAATTCGGCGCGCCGGGACTCGGCCTGCAGTGGCAGTGGAACGCCAATCCGCAGCCGGGCTGGTATTCGCTGAGCGAGCGTCCCGGTTTCCTGCGCCTGCATGGCGTGGCGTCGAGCGACGCCGCCGGCTACCTGCGCGCCGCGCCCAACATCCTGGCGCAAAAGCTGCCGGCGCCCGGCTTCGTCGTCGACACGCGCATCGAACTCGGCACCGCCCGCGACGGCGACCAGGCCGGCCTGATCCTGAATGCGATGGGGTACGCCGCGCTCGGCCTGCGCAAGTCCGGTGGCGCGACCCAGCTGGTCTACACCACCTGTGCGCCGGCCACGCTGCGCTGCACGGAATCGGTCTCCGTCGTCCTGGCGTCGAGCCCCGCTTCGGTCCAGCTGCGCATGGCGATGGTGGAAGGCGGCGTGGCCCGCTTCTCGTACAGCCTCGACGACACCCGCTTCACGCCAGTGGGCGAACCGTTCGCGGCCAGCCGCGGCCGTTGGGTGGGCGCGCAGGTGGGCCTGTACAACGTCGGCAGCGCACATGCCGACGTCGATTATTTCCGCATCAAGACACAGTAAAAAGGAAGAGCATGACCCAGCAACTCAGTGAACGAGGGCGCGCACGGCGCCGCCGCATCCTGCAGGGCGCCTCGGCGGCCCTGCTCGCCGGCGGCCTGCCGGCATGGGCGGCGCAGTCGCGCCAGGCCGACCCGTGGGCCCACGCCGACGGCATCCTCGCCCAGTTCGCGAAGCCGCAGCGCTTCCGCGACGAGGATTTCCCGATCACGGCCTTCGGCGCCCGGCCCTGCACGCTGAAGGAGGTCCAGGCCTCGGGTGGCCACGGCAGCAGCGTCGCCACCCGCAACACCCCGGTGCCGGGTTCGCACGACAGCCGCCCCGCCATCACGGCCGCCATCGCGGCTGCCAACAAGGCCGGCGGCGGGCGCGTGCTGATCCCGGCCGGCAGCTGGTATTGCGCCGGCCCGATGGTGCTGCTGTCGAACGTGCACGTGCACCTGGCCACCGGCGCCCAACTGTATTTCAGCGCCAATCCGGCGGACTATGCGAAGTACGGCGACATCGACTGCGGCGCCAACGGCCGTCTGGTGCTGTCGCGCTGGCAGGGCAACGACGTGCTGAACTACTCGCCGCTGGTATATGCGCGCGACCAGTCCAACATCGCCCTCACCGGCGAGGACTGGACCAGCGTCTTGTACGGCCAGGGCGGCGTGCCTTTTGAAACCGGTGGCGGCTGCTGGTGGGACTGGATCGGCAAGGGCAAGTCGGCGCCCATGCACCAGCGCGTGGCCAATCCGCTCAACAAGACGCCGCTGGCCTCGGTGGCACCGGGTCTCACGGC
>CAJYQM010000484.1 GCA_913777025.1 uncultured Massilia sp.
TCTCCATCGTGCCGGCCGCTTTCAGAAGGTCATGCGCACGCCGGCGCGATAGGTACGGCCGATCGCGTCGTAGATGGCGGGGTTGAGCGCGAGGCTCAGGTTGGTCTGCGGGACCAGCACCGGCGCCCGGTCGGCCAGGTTGTCCACCTTGAAGTAGGCCGTGACTTGCTTCGTGATGTTGTAGTTGCCGCCGAAGTCGATGTAGACGGCACCCGGCATGTGGTTGTCGTAGATGGTCGGATGCGCGGCGGTCGGCAGCGGGCAGCCCGTGCGGCACTCGATGTACTCGTTGTTGAAGACGCCGGCGCCGATCCAGCGCTCGCTCAGCGTGAGCCCGAGCTTGCCCTCCAGCAGGCCATCCCAGGACTGCGACACCAGTGCCTTCCACTTCGGCGTGGCGCCCGTCATGTTGCCCGCGCCTTCGCTCGGCGTCGTGCCCGGCACGCCCGGATCCGAGATCGCATGGATCGTGCGCGAGGCCAGGCCGCGCAGGGTCACGTTGCCCGGCAGGCCCCAGTCGCCCATGTTCACGCGGTAGGCGGTCTCGAAGTCGATGCCGCGGGTGTGCAGCGAGGCGAAATTGAAGCTCTGCGCCAGCACGTAGTTGGTCCCGGCCGGACCGTTGATCGACACCGAACCGCAGACTTCCTGGTTGCCGGCGTAGCACAGGTCGACTTCCTGCTGCGGGTTCAGGGAGCTGATCACCTTGTCGACCTTGATGTCGAAGTAGTCGACCGAGAAGTTGAAGTTGCGTGCCCAGCCCGGCTGGCTCAGCACGATGCCGAAGGAATTGTTGCGCGCGGTTTCGGGCTTCAGGTTCGGGTTGCCGACGTTGCGCTGCTGGATCTGGATCGACTGGCCCTGGTTGTTGTTGACCGCCTGGTTGGTGACGGTCATGGCCGCGTACAGCTCGGACAGGTTGGGCGCGCGCACATCCTTCGAGCTCACCGCGCGCAGGCGCAGGCCGTCGATCGGGGTTTTCCAGGTGGCGCCGACCTTCCACGCGCTGGCCTTGCCGGCGGTGCTGTATTTCTCCTGGCGGTCGGCCAGGTTCAGGTTGGCTTCGCCCCAGGTGGCCGACTTCAGGAAAGGAATGTTGAACTCGACGTAGGCTTCGCGCACGTTGAAGCTGCCGCTGCCGTTGTGGTAGTTACCCGCGAACCAGTTGTCGCCGGTGGCCGACAGCGTCGGATCGTACGGATAGTCCGGGCTGTACGGCGACTCGAGCGCCACCCCGGCGCCGTAGGGGTCGCCGCGCACCGCATATTTCTCGCGCCGGTATTCGGCGCCGAAGGCCATCGACACCGGGCCCGCCCAGCCCTGCCACACCTCGCCGTTGAAGTTGACGCTGGCGACGTCCTGGCTCGAATCGGTGTGCTGCATCGGCCCGTTGGTCGGGGCGATATAGTTCCAGCCCGCCAGGTTGATCGGCACGTCGCCCAGCACGTTGATCGGCTGGCAGCCTGCCGCGCGCGCCGCCGCGCTGCGGCAGACGATCTGGCCGGTGGCATCGCGCACCGCGTCGATGGCGAAGTTGTAGCGCGGGTTGAGCGTGATGTCCTTCACGTGGATGACCGTGGTGTTCTCGCCGTGGGTCGCGTAGGCGTCGTAGTGCCAGTCGCGGCCGAACAGCCCGAACTGGCCGTCGGCGCCGATGACGAAGCGGCGCTGGGTGCGGGTCGGATGCACGTTGATGTCGGCCGGGAATTCGGCGTTGGCGGTGCCCACCGACATCGCGCCGCTCGGGTAGCCGGACAGGCAGGGAGCGGCCAGGCTGGCCGGCAGGAAGGCGTTGTCGCAGCGGATCGACAGATTGCCCTGCTTGGCCGCGCCCGGATTCGGCTGGAATACCGACTTCACCTGGGCCCAGTTGGCGGTGACGTAGATTTCGTTGTCGGCGTCGAGGTCCCAGGAGATGCGGGTATAGGCGACCTGGCGCTTGAAATTCATGGCCAGGTTGGTGCCATTGCCGACGCTGCCGGACCGGTCGCCGCCGACGCAGAAATTGCCCATGCAATCGGTGCCGTATTCGAAGGGGAAAGGCGCGCCGCCCGGTCCGAAAGCGGTGCCGCGCAGCGGGCCGTTCGTGATCAGGCCGTATTTCGCGTACTGGATGTGCTGGGCGTTGTGGATGTACTTGTAGCGCGGCGCGCCGGCGGCCTGCATCGCCGGCGTCGATTCCTGCAGCGCCGGATTGTCGTACCAGGAACGTCCGCCCGCATTCACCTGGCCGAAGCGCGGCGCGTCGATCCCCTGGTGCTTCGTGAATTCGCCGCTCGCCGTCACGTGCAGGCGGTCGCCCATGAAACCCTTGCCCCAGGCGGCCTGCAGGGTGCCGTTCTTGTCGTCCTTGTACTTGGTCATGCCGCCTTCGACGTTGGCCTTGAAGCCGGTGAACTTCTTGTCGGTGATGAAGTTGACCACGCCGCCGATCGCATCCGAACCGTAGGACGCCGAGGCGCCGCCGGTGACCACGTCCACGCGCTTGACCAGCAGTTGCGGGAACTGGCTGACGTCGGTGACGCCGGTGACGTTGGCGCCGACCACGCGCTGGCCGTCGAGCAGGGTCAGGGTCCGGATCGTGCCCAGGCCGCGCAGCGACAGCGAGGACAGGCCCTGGATGCCGCTCGAGGTGCTGTAGGTATTCGTGGTGCGGCCGGTGCTGCCCTGCAGGGCGGGCAGTTCGGTCAGGGTGTCGAACAGGTTGGGCTTGGCGGCCTTTTCGATGTCGGCGGTCGACAGGGTGGTGGTCGGCGTCGGCTGGTTGAAACCGCGCGTCGCGATGCGCGAGCCGGACACGACGACGGTCCTGACTTCGTTCGTGGCGGCCGGGCCGGTGTCAGCGGCGGCCTGGCTGGCTTGCGGCGCCGGGGCGGCCGCTGCGGCGGCGTCCGGCTGGGTGTCCTGGGCGTGGACAGGCAGGGCCAGGATGGCGCAGGCGCTGGTCACGGCAAGGTTGATCAGTGTTCTCTGGAATGGCGTGTGCATCGTGTCTCCGTTCTTGTAGTGTTCTACGTGGCCTGGTGTGGATCACCAGTGCCGGCTGCGTCGATGACTTTCCGTTGATGCTGAATCGATGTGCGGATAAGGGTGGGGAAACCTCCTGGTCGGCGGGTGGGTCGGAATTTGTTAGCGCTAACTTCTAAAATGATTCTATGCCCAACTATAAATACGTGCCTAATAACTTTTGTAAGCGTTGCGATATCGAAACAGATATGTCAGGCCGTATGTGGCCTGCATACGAGCGGATCGGGCGCCACGAACAGCAGGCCCACAGCCGGTGTCGTAGCGGATTGTCGTGATTTTGTATCGGACCCGGCCGCGCCGCGCCGCCCGCTAGAATGGCGTCCTGTCAATCCAGCAGGGAGAATTCGATGACGACGACACGATGGCCGGCACGCGCGCTGCTGCTGGGGGCGATGCTGTGCGGCGCCATGGC
>CAJYQM010000485.1 GCA_913777025.1 uncultured Massilia sp.
CAGATGAAGCGGCCCGGCGTGCGGCAGGGCTTCGTGCTGGGCTTGACGCGCACCGAATCGCGGGTCGCGATCAAGGTCGACGGCAAGATGCTGGAAGATGCGGCGGCCGGCCTCGAATGCGTGGTCCCGCGCATCGACGTAACGCTGTACTACCAGCCCATCGTGATCTACATCGGACGCGAGTTCGAACCCGACACGTGCGCGTACCGCGAAATACTTGCGCATGAAATGCGCCACGTCAACTCCTATCTGGCCTACCTGCCGAAAGTGGAACAGACGGTCGGCGCCAGGCTGGCGCGCCGTTATGACGGCAAACCGCTATACGCGCGCAGCGGCCAGGCGCGCGAACTGCTGCAGGTCGAGATCGACCGCGGCTGGATGCCCTACATCAAAGCCGAGATGACCCGCGTCGAAAAGCTGCAGGCCGCGATCGACAGTCCGCGCGAATATGCGCGTCTCAGCAAAGTTTGCCAAGGTGAGGTACAGTCCCTTATTGGATCGACAAGACGTACAACATCCTGACGCAACCCTCATGACTCAAGCACCACGTTATTTCGCCCTCATTCCCGCCGCCGGCGTCGGTTCCCGCATGGGCGCCGGCAGCCCGAAGCAGTACCTGAAAATCGGCGGCAAGCCCATGCTGCGCCACACGCTGGACGCCTTCCTGTCGAGCGACCTGATCGCCCACACCTTCGTGGTGGTGAGCCCGGACGATCCTTTCATCGACGCGGTCGCGCCGCACCATGGCGTGACGATCCTGCGCTGCGGCGGCGCCAGCCGGATGGAGTCCGTGCGCAACGGCCTGGCCGTGCTCGCGAGCACGCTGGCCGGCACCGACTGGGTGCTGGTGCACGACGCCGCCCGTCCCGGCCTGAATGCCGAATTGATCGAGAAACTGATCACCGGCACCGGCGACCATGAAGCCGGCGGCCTGCTGGCGCTGCCGGTGGTCGACACCGTCAAGCGCTGCATCGACGGCGAAGCCGCCGGCACCGTACCGCGCAACGGTCTGTGGCTGGCGCAGACGCCGCAAATGTTCCGTTATCAATTGCTGCGCCAAGCCCTGGCCGAAGCCGACAATCCGGATACGATTACCGATGACGCCAGTGCGGTTGAAGCGCTGGGATTGAGCCCTAGATTGGTCGAAGGACATCCCCGTAACCTGAAAGTCACGCTGCCCGAAGACATCCGCATCGCCGAGATGTACCTGGCCGTGTCCCAACCTGAATTCGTGTAAACCACCATGGCACTCGCATCGTACAACCCGACCCCGCCGTTCCGCATCGGAACCGGCTATGACTGCCACGCACTGGTCGAAGGGCGCAAGCTCATCGTCGGCGGCGTGACCATCCCGCACCGCCTGGGCCTGCTGGGCCACTCGGATGCCGACGTGCTGCTGCACGCCATCATCGACTCGCTGCTGGGCGCCGCCGCGCTGGGCGACATCGGCAAGCATTTCCCGGACACCGACCCCATGTTCGCCGGCGCCGACTCGCGCACCCTGCTGCGCGAAGTGGCGCACCGCGTGCTGGCCACCGGCTACACCATCGGCAACATCGACGCCACCATCATCGCCCAGCAGCCGAAGATGGCGCCGCACATCCCGCAAATGGTCTCGCGCATCGCCGAAGACCTGGGGGTGTCGCCGCAGCAGGTGAACATCAAGGCCAAGACCAATGAAAAGCTGGGCTTCCTGGGCAGGGAAGAGGGCATGGCGGCGCAGGCGACGGCCTTGCTGGTAAAAGCCTCGGCCTGATTCGTCGGCACATCGTCGTCCCCGCCTGCGCGGGGACGACGCTTTTTTTGCTCGGCCGTGCACGTTTCCGGAGCCCGTGCCACACTAATAACAATAACAAGACCGCCGGAGTCCCGAATGCCGACCACGACCGCAATGAGCCCGCGCGCCGCCTGGCTCCTGATCCTGTCCGCCAGCGCAATCCTGATGCTCACCATGGCCGCGCGCCTGACCACCGGCCTGTTCCTGTCTCCGATCAACACCGCCACCGGTCTAGGCGTGGCGTCGATCAGCTTCGCCATGGCGGTCGGCCAGTTCATGTGGGGCGCATCCCAGCCGCTGTTCGGCGCCGTGGCCGACAAGTACGGCGCGGCGCGCGTGATCGTGCTCGGCGGCGTGATGCTGGCCGTCGGCCTGGCTGCCACGCCTTTCGTCTCTTCGCAATGGGGCCTGCTGCTCACGCTCGGCGTCCTGTCCGCCGCCGGGGCCGGGGCCGGCAGCTTCTCGATCCTGATCGGGGCCACCGCCCAGCGCCTGCCGCCGGCGCGGCGGCCCTTCGCGTCCGGCTTCATCAATGCCGGCGGTTCCTTCGGCCAGTTCGTGTTCGCGCCGCTGGTACAGGCCATCATCGCCGCCAGCGGCTGGGTGGTGGCCATGTTCGCGCTGGCGGCGAGCACGCTATTCACGTTACCGCTGGCCTGGACGCTGCGCGGCAAGCCGCCCAGCGCCGGTACGGGTGCCACCGATGAACTGACGCTGGGACGCCAGGTCCGCGTCGCAATGCGCGACAAGAGCTACCTGTGCCTCCATGCGGGCTTCTTCACCTGCGGCTTCCACATCGCCTTCCTCGCCACGCACCTGCCGGGCGAGGTGGCGCTGTGCGGCCTGCCGGCGGGTGTGGCCGCCACATCGCTCGGGCTGATCGGCCTGTTCAACATCGCCGGCTCGCTGTCCGCCGGGGCGCTGGCGCAGCGCTACCGCATGAAGTGGCTGCTGGCACTGATGTATGCCAGCCGTGCCCTCATCATCGGCATCTATCTGCTTGCGCCGAAGACGGCCTGGACCTTCTACGTGTTCGCCGCCGCGCTCGGCTTTACCTGGCTGGCCACGGTACCGCCGACCGCCGGCCTGGTCGGCAAGCTGTTCGGCACGCGCTACCTGTCGACGCTGTTCGGCCTGACGCTGCTGTCGCACCAGATCGGCGGCTTCTTCGGGGCTTGGCTGGGCGGGCTGGCCTTCGTCCGCTTCGGCTCGTTCGAATGGATGTGGTATGCCGACATCCTGCTGGCGCTGGCCGCGGCGCTGGTCAATCTGCCGATCCGCGAGGCGCCCGTGCACGCGCCGGCCGCGGCCGTGGCGAAGGTTTGAGATGGGGCGCGATCCCTGGGCCTATCGCGACGTGGCGGTGGAATCGGTGGCGGATCCGCGCACCGGGCGCCTGTTCGTCCGGCCGGTGCAGGGGCAGGCGTATGCGACGTCGATGCGGGTGCAGTGTTCGCGGCGCCTGGTCGATGCGGACGTGTATCCGGCCGGGACGCGCTTCCTCATTCGCGCCAAGCTGACCGACCGGGCAGGGGGCAGGCCCTTCCTGTATGCCTGGCATGGGGATGAGGTCAAGGTATTGAACAAGCGCGAGGCCGAGTCCTTCCTGGATGAGTACCGGCGCCGGCGGATCTGAGTTGCTTGTCCAGGTTGGGGAGATTCGTCGCCGGTTACGCCGGGTGCACTACGCTACAGGCGATCTTCCGGATGAGTACGTCGTTCAGGAGGATCGCCCTCCTCGAAGCCGGCCACGAACAACATGAGCATGTCTGCAGCAACTTTCTCATGGCCCGCTTCCAACAGATTATTCGCGATCTTTGCCAGTTTGATCGGATCGGCCTTGCCGTCCGTGTTGTCGATTGCACGTCGTGCCACTTTTCCGAGTTCAAACACCACCTCGGCAATCGCCGTTTTTTCGCTCATGTAATCCCTTCCATGCCGGCCCGCGGTCGTCACGCTACGACCACTCCTGGCCCGGTTGTGGACGTATTTTAGCGTCCGCCTGCGAACTGGCGTGTTTCCGATGGTAGCGGCGAACCGTCACGCATCGTTTTTCACGGCTTGTACGCGTCCCGGCAACACCGCCGTTGACATCAGGGCCGCGGCAAACAATGCGGAAACGTCCATGTACGGCGCCCGCCGAGCGGGTTCGGCATCCGAACCCGGCGCTTCCTTGTGTTATCAGTGATCGTAACTCAGTACGCGCAATAATTTCCATTGCCGACCGTCGCGTTCCCAGACCATCGAGAAGCGGTAGATGCTGCAGCTTTCCGGCTCGTCCAGGGAAGGGCTGCTGCAGAACCGGTGCTGGCCGATGTGCATCGCATGGTTCGGGCCTGCGGGGAAGACCTCGACCGTTTCCGGCAGGACGACACGGCGCGGGTGGGTCGGCTTCCTGAAGGTTTGCTCGAAGATCGCAATGTTCTGGTCGTAGTTGGTTACACCGCTCTGGTCATGATAAAACTCCAGGCGCGTGCTGAAGCCGTCTTTCAGCGGACCGATTTTGCCATCGTTCAGGCCCTGGAACAGCCGTGCATCCGCTGCCGTGATGTCGGCTTTTAGTTGCGCGCGCGCCGTGTCGTCCGCCAAGCCCACGCCGCTTGCCGCAAGCAGCCAGACTCCCAAGGCCAGCTTTTTCATGTCATCCCCTCATCCGTCATAAAAAGCGACTATGCCGGGCCCGGACCGCCCCGTGCACGCGGGTTACGACCAATCGACATGCCGATGGGTTAAGCGGTGGGAATCCGATGACGAGCGGGACGATGCTGGCTGACCGTCGCGTCGACAAACACCGCCCCAGCCCCCTCCACGATCCGCCGCACCGCCGGATGATCGATCCGCCGCTCCACCGTCACCGCATGGAACTGCTCGACAATACTGTCGATGACGCCGACCTCCTGTAAGCCATATTCCAGGCAAATATCGTCAGCCAGCACGCTCGGCGCCGCAATGAACCCGGCCCCGGCCCGGGCAAATGCATTCAGCAGCGCGCCATCGTCGAATTCCCCGGCGACGATCGGTCGCAGATCCTGCAGGTCGAACCAGGCCTGCAACTGGCTGTGCACCGCCGCATCCGCGCCCGGCAGCAGGAAGGGTGCCCCTTTCAGGGACTGAGGGAACGGGCCGGCCAGGGCCGCGCACAACGACGGATGCCCCAGCACCGTCAAGGTACTCAACCCCAGCAGATGCGTATGTCCACGCACCGTCCCACCCGGCGGCAGGCCCCGATCCGCAATCACCAGGTCCAGCCGGTGCGCGCTGAGTTCCAGCATCAGGGCATCCAGCCCGCCTTCGCGGCAAATCAGGCGCAGGGAAGGTCCGGCATCCCGCGCCGGCTGCAGCAGGCGGAATGCCATCGTCTTCGGGATCACGTCGCAGACGCCGACGCGCAAGGTTTCGGTCTCGCGGAACAGCCCGCGCCGCACCGTCTGCTCGAGTTCGTTACCGAGGTCGAAGATACGCTCGGCATACAGCAACACGGTCTTGCCGGCTTCCGTCAGCTCCAGCAGGCG
>CAJYQM010000486.1 GCA_913777025.1 uncultured Massilia sp.
GCCGCGTTCAGCACGGCCGCGCCTTCCGGCAGGATCACGTCGACCTGGCTGCGGATCACGTTGTACTGCGCGTCCTCGTCGCGGATATAGAACTCGTCCAGGCCGTCCAGGCCTTCCATGTCGGTGACGATGCCGACCAGGCAGCGGTCGTAGGGCAGGCCCTCGGCCAGGATGGTGCGCGCGTTCGATTCGAACACGGCGGCCTGCACGGTGCGGTTGATCAAGAGGCGCTGGCCGACGTCGAAGCGGGTGCCGTCGGTCTTGGCGACCTGGCGGCGGTCCAGGAACAGGCCGTCGCGGTTGGCCACGCCGACGTGCTTGCCCGCCAGCTGCAGCACGCTGCCGACCAGGCGCGCGACCAGCGCGGCGTCGTGCTTGCCGGTCACGCCGACCAGCGGGATGCGGCCCAGGTTCGTATCCGATGCGCCATCGGCGAACAGGTGGTCGACGATGGCCTTGCCGACCGCGCGCGGCTGGCCCTGGGCCGGCTTGATGTGGGCCAGCAGGCCCGGGCTGGCATTGACTTCGATGATGGCGCCGCGCTGTTCTTCCAAAGGACGCGAGATGTCCTCGCACACCAGGTCGATGCCGGCGATGTCCAGGCCGACCACGCGCGCGGCCAGCGCGGCGACATGGGCCACGTCCGGGTGCACCAGGTCGGTGACGTCGTCGGCCACGTTGCCGTTCAGCTGGATCAGCACTTTCTGGCCGGCTTGCGGCACGGCCTCCGGCGTCAATCCCTGGCGCTTGAGGTCGAGCTTGATCTCGTCGCTTTCCGCCGGCTTGACCAGGCTGAGCGGGAATTCTTCCGATTCGCCGCGGCGCGGGTCGGTGTTGATCTGGCTGTCGCACAGCTGGGTGACGGTGGAGGCGCCGTCGCCCGTGACCCACAGCGACTCGCCGCGCGCGGCGGCCACGACCTGCTGGCCGACCACCAGCAGGCGGTGTTCGTTGCCGGGGATGAAACGCTCGACCAGCACCGCGGTCGAATCGCCTTCTTCCGATGCGATCGCGTAGGCGGCATGGACGTCGGCTTCCGTCATGAGGTTCAGCGACACGCCGCGGCCATGGTTGCCGTCCACCGGCTTGATCGCGACCGGCAGGCCGATGTCCTGGGCTTCGTCCCAGGCGTCTTCCTTGTTGCGCACCAGCGTGCCTTCCGGCACCGGCACGCCGCAGGAGGCGAGCAGGGTCTTGGTCAGGTCCTTGTCGCTGGCGATGCTCTCGCCGATGGCGCTGGTGCGGTCGGTTTCGGCGGTCCAGATGCGGCGTTGGGCCGCGCCGTGGCCGAGCTGCACCAGGTTGCCGTCGGTCAGGCGGATCGACGGGATGCGGCGCTCGGTGGCGGCATCGACGATGTGGGCGGTGGACGGGCCCAGGCACCAGCGGTCGACCAGCTCGGTCAGTTCCGCGACCGTGGCCTGCAGGTCGAAGGGTGTATCGTTGATGGCCGCCATCAGCAGTGCGTGGCCGGACTTCAGCGCGGCCCGGCCGACGACCTCGTCGCGGGTGCGGAACGCCATCTTGTAGATGCCGCGGTCGGCCGTGGAGCGGGTCTTGCCGAAACCGGTCTTCATGCCGGCCAGGTTCTGCAGCTCGAGCACGACGTGTTCGAGGATGTGGCCCGGCCAGGTGCCGTCGCGCAGGCGTTCTAGGAAACCGCCACGCTCGCCGACGCCGCAGCGGTGTTCGATCAGGCCGGGCAGCCAGGTGGTCAGGCGTTCATACAGGCCGGGGAGGGTGTTCGAGGGGCATTCTTCAAGTTCGCCGATATCGAGCCACGCTTCGATGACGGGGCGGTAGGTCCAGATGTTCGGCCCGCGCAGGTGGGTTACACGAAGGATGTCGATGTCTTTCTTCTTTATCATGAAAATGTCTTGCCCCTGTGATGACCGCTCTCTCACCACGTGGCGTTGCCTTAAGTGCGCACGCTGCTACATTGTTAAATCTGCGTTACAGTTGGGCCAAGAAGGGCCCTTTGACGCGATTTTTCCGCAGCGCACATGTTGTATACTTGCCGAAACGAAGCTTACCGTGCGATCCCGATTTCTGCCAGCCTCGCCCCTCCGATAGAATACCGTAATTACTCCGGCGCTA
Source organism: uncultured Massilia sp. (assembly GCA_913777025.1). Taxonomy (GTDB): domain Bacteria; phylum Pseudomonadota; class Gammaproteobacteria; order Burkholderiales; family Burkholderiaceae_D; genus Telluria. The sequence continues at coordinate 2,098 of CAJYQM010000486.1, forward strand.
CGGATGAGCGCATGTCAACCGTAGCGCCCGGCGCAGCGTTCCATCGTACATGACCTGCCGATCGCGGCTCGCCTCCCATAATTTTACAATCTGGAAAACCAGCCGACACAATCGGCATGACCATGACAACTCAACAACTTATTCCCTCCGCATCGCTGGCGGTAGCCGCCAGTTTCCTGCCCGAGCACTGGCAGGCGGACGTCGAGAAAAAGCTTGCGCCAGGGGAAAACGTTTTAAGCAGCGTCGAGGTTGACCTCGATGCGAAATTACGTTTCACGAAAGAGCTGCTGGTCGTCACCGACCGCCGCCTGCTCACCCGCGCCCCAGGCGAAACCGAGTGGCGCGACTGGCCCTACCGCGCCGGCCTCAAGCTCCAGCACCACGACCACGCCGGCGTCGGCCACCTCGAACTCGTCGACGCCAACGGTTTGCTCGCGGCCTGGCGCTTTACCCTGGGCCAGAACCTGCAAGCCATCCGCGTGGTCGACCAGTTCGCCGACCAGGTCGAAAGCCATGTCAGCGGCGTCGCCGTCGCCGCGCCCGAACAGCACACTTGCCCCAGCTGCAAGGCGCCGCTCGAGCCGGACCAGGAAGACTGCCCGATCTGCACCAAGGTCCTGCACACGCCGCCCTCCACCTGGACCCTGTTCCGGTTGTGGCGCTTCGCCCGTCCATACAAAGGACAACTGTTTCTCGGATTCTTGCTGATGTTGGCAAGTACTGGCGCACACATGATTCCGCCGTACCTGACCATGCCGCTGATGGACAATGTCCTGATCCCTTACCAGAACGGCAAACAGATCGACCCGACCCTGGTTTACACCTATATGGGCGGCCTGCTGGCATCGAGCATCCTGGCCTGGGCACTGGGCTGGGGCCGCACCTATATCCTGGCGCTGGTGTCGGAACGCATGGGCGCCGACATGCGCTCGGAAACCTACGAACACCTGCTGCGCCTGTCGCTGGAATTCTTCGGCGGCAAGCGTACCGGCGACTTGATGAGCCGTATCGGCAGCGGTTCGGACCGCATCTGCGTGTTCCTGTCGCTGCACCTGCTCGACTTCCTGTCCGACGTCCTGATGATCATCATGACGGGTGCCATCCTGTTCAGCATTAATGCCAAGCTGGCCCTGATCACGCTGGTGCCGCTGCCCTTCATCGCCTGGATGATCCACATCGTACGCGACAAGCTGCGCACGGGCTTCGAGAAGATCGACCGCGTCTGGGGCGAAGTCACCAACGTGCTGGCCGACACCATCCCCGGCATCCGCGTGGTCAAGGCCTTCGCCCAGGAAAAGCGCGAAGCGGCACGCTTCCGCGATGCGAACAAGCACAACCTGGCCGTCAACGACAAATTGAACAAGGTCTGGTCGCTGTTCTCGCCGACCGTCTCCTTCCTGACCGAACTGGGCTTGCTGGTCATCTGGTGCTTCGGCATCTGGCAGGTGAGCAAGGGAGAGATCACGGTCGGCGTGCTGTCCGCCTTCATCGCCTACAGCGGCCGCTTTTATGTGCGCCTGGATTCGATGAGCCGCATCGTGTCGGTGACGCAAAAGTCGGCCTCGGCCGCCAAGCGTATCTTCGACATCCTCGACCACGTGTCGAGCGTGCCGGATCCGGTCAACCCGGCTAAACTGGACAAGGTGGAAGGCAGCATCGAACTGCGCGAGGTCGGTTTCCGCTACGGCAACCGCGCGGTCAACCGCGGCATTTCGCTGAAGATCCGCGCCGGCGAGATGGTCGGCCTGGTCGGCCACTCGGGTTCCGGCAAGTCGACGCTGGTCAACCTGATCTGCCGCTTCTACGACGTGGCCGAAGGCGCGATCCTGCTCGACGGCCAGGATATCCGGACCTTCGCCGTCAGCGACTACCGCCGCAACATCGGCCTGGTGCTGCAGGAGCCCTTCCTCTTCTTCGGCACGATCGCCGAGAACATCGCCTACGGCAAGCCGGATGCGACGCGCGAAGACATCATCGCCGCGGCCCGCGCCGCGCACGCCCACGAATTCATCCTGCGCCTGCCGCAGGGCTACGATTCGATGGTCGGCGAACGGGGCCAGGGCCTGTCCGGCGGCGAACGCCAGCGCATCTCGATCGCGCGCGCCTTGCTGATCGACCCGCCGATCCTGATCCTCGACGAAGCGACGTCCTCGGTCGACTCCGAGACCGAAAAGGAAATCCAGAAGGCGCTCGACAACCTGGTGCAGGGCCGCACGACGATCGCGATCGCGCACCGCCTGTCGACGCTGCACCGCGCCGACCGCCTGGTCGTGCTGGACCGCGGCGCGGTGGTGGAAGAGGGCAACCACGACGAGCTGATGGCGAAAGAAGGCGCCTATTACCGCCTGTACGAAGCGCAGGCGCGCAACGTGGACCAGGATCCGGACAACAACGGCGAGGACGATTAAATGACGACCCCATTCAATTTGCGCCGTGACCCCTTCGGCAAGCTGGTGCTGACCAATGCCGAGGGCGAGGAGTTCGTCGGCGTCACGCCGGTGCGCGCCTTCCCCGTGCAGGCGCCGACGCGCGGCATTTCGCTGGTGCGCGAGGGCGGCAAGGAAGTGGCCTGGATCGACGACATCGCCGACGTCCCGGCCGACATCGCGGCGCTGGTGACCAATGAACTCGACGGACGCGAGTTCATGCCCGAGATCCAGTCGATCAAGAGCGTGTCCAGCTTTGCCACGCCCTGCACTTGGACCGTGAAGACGGACCGCGGCGACACCGAATTCGTGCTGAAGGGCGAAGAAGACATCCGCCGCCTGGGGGCGTATTCGCTCTTGATCGCGGACAGCCACGGCATCCACTTCCTGATCCGCGACATGTTCGGAATCGACAAGGGCAGCCGCAAGATCCTGGACCGCTTCCTGTAGTTTCTATTCCTTGTGCCAGAAGCCCGCGTGCGCCACCCGGGCTTCTTCCTCGCGCAGCGGCCCGATCACTTCCGTCGGCCGCTGCCCCGCCGCGAACACCTGGCGGCAAGGCAGCGACAGCGTCGGGTTCTCCGGATCGCTGCCGGTCAATGCCAGCAAACTCGTTTCCGACATCCCGTACACCACACGGCCGACGCCGCTCCAGTAGGTGCCGCCGGCGCACATCGCGCAGGGTTCGGCGTTCGTGTACAGCGTGGCGCCGGCCAGTTGCTGCGGGCTGAAGCGCTGCGAGGCCTGGCGCAGGGCGTTCATTTCGGCGTGCGCGGTGCGGTCCTGGCTGGAGGCGTTCATGGCTTCGGCGATGATTTCGCCGTCGGCATTGGCCACGATGGCGGCGAAGGGGTGGTGGCCTTCGTCGCGCGAGCGCTGGGCGAGGGCGAAGACGCGGGTGAGGAGGTCGTGGTCCTGGGGGGTGGGCGTGGCCATTGTTGATCCGTTTAAAGCAACTAACTCGTCATCCCCGGTCTGGGCGGCCCCCTTGGCGGGGATCCAAGTTTTTCGGCAGATCGACGAACTTGGTCCCCGCCTTCGCGGGGACGACGTAGCAAGCGATACGAAGTATTCGGGTTACTTCGGAATCGTCCCCTCCACCCCCTGCACGTAGAAATTCATCCCGTGCACATCCTTGTCCGCCATCTGCACCCCGGCCGCGACCTTGACCGCGCCCGACTGGTCCTTGATCGGCCCCTGGAAGGGCTTGAGCTTGCCGGCGATGATGTCGGCCTTCTTCTGTTCGAACAGCTTGGCCACGTCGGCCGGAATCGCGGCGTTCAGCGGCGACATCCGGACCATGTCTTCCTTCAGGCCGCCGCGCACCTCGCCCGTCTTCCAGGTGCCGGCCATGACGGCTTGCGCGACGCTGGTGTAGAAGTCGCCCCAGTGGTTGGTGCTGGCGGTCAGGTGGGCCTTGGGCGCGAAGCGCGCCATGTCGGAATCCCAGCCGAAGGCGAACTTGCCCTTTTCCTGGGCCACCTGCAGCGTGGCCGGCGAGTCGGTGTTCTGGGTCAGGACGTCGGCGCCCTGGGCGATCAGGGTCTCGGCGGCCTGGCGTTCCTTGGCCGGGTCGTACCAGCTGTTGATCCACACGACCTTGGTCTTGATCTTCGGGTTCACGCTCTGGGCACCCAGCGTGTAGGCGTTGATGTTGCGCAGCACTTCCGGTACCGCGAACGAGCCGACGAAGCCGATCGTGCCGCTCTTGCTCATCTTCGCTGCGATCACGCCCTGCAAGTAGGTGCCTTCATACTGGCGCGTTTCGTACACGCCCATGTTCTTCGAGGTCTTGAAGCCGGTGGCGTGCTCGAACACCACGTTGGGGAAGGCCTTGGCCACCTTCTCGGTCGGGTTCATGAAGCCGAACGAGGTGGTGAAGATCAGCTTGTTGCCGTCGGCGGCCAGCTTGCGGATCACGCGCTCGGCGTCCGCGCCTTCCGGCACGTTCTCGACATAGGTCGTCTTGACCTTCCCGGCCATCGACTTTTCCAGCGCCTGGCGGCCCTGCTCGTGGGCGTAGGTCCAGCCGGCGTCGCCGACCGGGCCGACGTACACGAAGGCGACCTTCAGCGGGTCCGCGGCGTGGGCGGGCAGGCCGGCGGCGGACAGCGATGCGGCGAATGCCAGGGCGAACAGCGTGCGACGATTCATGGTGTTCCTCTTTCAGTGTGAAGGTAGGGAGACGACTGCGGGCGATCAGAAGTGGTACTCGGCGCGCACCATCGGCGTTTTCGCGGTGGCGCCGGGCACGGTCTTCGACGGGTTGCCGAACTTGTTCTTCCAGTACTGGTACTCGATGCCCAGCTTGAAGGTGTTCTTGGCCGCGCCGACGGCCGCGCTCAGGTCGTACATGATTTGCATGTCGACGTTGATCTCGACTGCGGTCGGGCCGCCGAATTCGTTCCTGCCCTTGGTGCCGATGTAGTTGGCATAGCCTTCGAAGGAGAGCGGGATGCCGATGTCGAAGGGAATGCCCCAGGCTGCGCTCAGCATCGCGTGGGTGTCGTAGGTGTAGCGCCTGGTGGCGGTCTGGGTGAAGCCATTGAAAGGTGCGTTGCTCTCGTGCAGGGCGTAGAGGCCGACGTCGAGGAAGCCCGGCACGTCGAACATCAGGGTGGGGCCGGCCACCAGCATGCGTTTTTTCGAGTTGTAGCCGGCGTCGGTCTTGCTGTTGACGTCGAAGCCGAAGGTCGCGCCGACCCCGCGCACCGGGCCGAAGGCCAGGTTGGCGCCGCTCACCTTGCCCAGGTCGACGGTGTTGCGGTACACCGCATAGGCCTCGTGGGCGCCGCTGTCCGCCCCCACCGCCGACGGATCGTTCTCGTCCGACAGCAGGAAGTCGACGCTGAAGAAGTTCTTGCCGTATTTGTAGCCGCTGACGTGGCTGAAGTTGACGACGTGCTTGCTGATGTCCTCGCTGTTGTAGGGCTCGGCGAACTTGCTGCCGTAGCGGTAGCTGAGCGAGGTGTCGCTCCAGTCGGCGGCGTGGGCGGCGAGGGCGCCTGTGGCGAGCAGGGTGGCCAGGGCGGTGCGGGCTAACGGGTGAGGCTTCATGCAAGTCCCTTTCAGATTGGAATAGTAGTCATGGCGAGACACGAAACACGGCGGATGGGATTGCATGCAATCCGGTATCCCGCTCGCATGCAATCTTCAAGATGTCTGGTTAGCAAATAGCGGGCCAGACCGCGGATCGACACGCCCTGGCTCTGGCGACCCCTGCCTGTGCCACCGCGTGCCTTGTTGCTCCGCACCACGAACGCCCGTCGCGTGCCCCGAATTCGCTGCCGTTCGCGCTGTCGTGGTGCGGGTGCATCCAATCGCATGCGTGTTTGTATCCAATCCGCGCGGCCGTGTATCAGCAGCCGGCCAGCGCTTCCGCCAGGTTGACCTTGCGTTCCGGGGCGCCCAGGTGCAGGCGCGCTTCGATCGCCAGCAAATGATGTTCGATCAGTTCCACCGCCTGCGCGGCCTTGCCCTGTTCGATCAGCGCCAGCAGGTCGCCATGTTCGTGGTTGCCGCACATCGGCGCGCCCGGGATTTCATACAAAGCGATGATCAGCGAGCAGCGCGACACCAGCTCGCCCATGAAGCGATGCAGCACCGCGTTGCCCGACAGTTCCGCGAGCAGCAGGTGGAATTCGCCGCCCAGGCGGATCCAGTTGGCGCGATCGCCGCTGTGGCGCGCCTGTTCTTCCGCCTCCAGCGCGGCGCGGATCGCGCGCAGCGAGGCCGGGGTGGCGTGCCTGACCACCAGCGGCACGATTTCGCGCTCCAGCGCACGCCGGGTGGCGAATACGTCGCGCGCTTCCTGGGGCGAGGGCGAGGCGACGACGGCGCCGCGGTTGGGCCGCAATTCGATGATGTGGTCGTGCGCGAGGCGCTGCAGTGCCTTGCGCACCGTGGTGCGGCTGACCTGGTACAGCTCGCAGAAATCGGCTTCGCCCAGGCGGGTGCCGGGCGGCAGGCGATGGCTCATCACGGCGCCGACCACGGCGCGGTAGATGCGCATGTCGATGGCGGTGATGCCGCGCTTGGCGGAGGGCGGTGCGGATGCGGGCGAGGATGCGGGCGCGGTGGGCTGGCGTTCGCCTTGTGGGCGGGGCGCAGCGCTTTGTCGTGTCATGGTGGTCTCCAGTGGCCGTGGCGGGGTTCCGCCAGCGTGTCCCGGATGTGTAGCAGGAATCGTGCTCAGGTCTACAAACCCGAAACGGGTGCGGACGCGCGAACTTGGCGCGCGGATGCGCGGTCCTGGTGAAATCGTCGGCTCGCGATGGTGCGTTTTGTATACAACTTGCGCTGCGCGTGGATGCAAACCGCTGCGGAGCCGCATCCATGGCACGGACCTTGCAACGCCTGCATGTCGAGTCCACCACGATGGAGCACCCCTTGAATAAAGAAGCGCAACGCGTCGAGCCGCGCCTGCAGTTGCTCGGCATCTCGAAGATCTATCCATCGGTGGTGGCCAATGCCGACGTCGACCTGACCGTGATGCCCGGCGAGATCCACGCGGTGCTGGGCGAGAACGGCGCCGGCAAGAGCACCCTGATGAAGATGATCTATGGCGTGACGACACCGGATGCCGGCGAGATCATGTGGGAGGGACGGCAGGTGCAGATTCCGTCGCCCTCGGCGGCTCGCCGCCTGGGTATCGGCATGGTGTTCCAGCATTTCGCGCTGTTCGAGACCTTGACCGTGGCCGAGAACATCGCGCTGGCGCTCGACGGCGATCAAACCCGGACCACCCCGGCCCAGCTGGCGCCGCGCATCCGCGCCGTCTCCGAACAATATGGCTTGCCGCTGGATCCGGACAAGCGCGTACACAGCATGTCGGTGGGCGAGCGCCAGCGCGTCGAGATCGTGCGCTGCCTGCTGCAGTCGCCGCGCCTGCTGATCATGGACGAGCCGACGTCGGTGCTGACGCCGGACGCGGTGCAGAAGCTGTTCGTCTCGCTGCGCCAGCTGGCGGCCGAAGGCGTCAGCATCCTGTACATCAGCCACAAGCTCGACGAGATCCAGTCCCTGTGCGACAAGGCCACCGTGCTGCGCGCCGGCCGCGTGTCCGGCACGGCGGTGCCGAAACAGGAGACAGCGCAGTCGCTGGCCGAGCTGATGATCGGCGGCGACCTGCCGACCTGCAGCCTGGTGCCGCGCGCGCCGGGCGAGGTGCGGCTGGCCATCGACCACCTCGACCTGGCTGGCAGCGACCCCTTCGGCACGCGCCTGCAGGACGTCCAGCTCGACGTGCGCGCCGGCGAGATCGTCGGCCTGGCCGGCATTTCGGGCAATGGCCAGCAGGAGCTGCTCAAGGCCATCTCCGGCGAACTGGCATCGCCCAGGGCGGACAGCATCCGCATCCTCGGCCAGGACGCCGGCCGGCTCGATGCCGCCGCGCGCCGGCGCCTGGGCCTGGGCTTCGTGCCGGAAGAGCGGCTCGGGCGCGGCGCGGTGCCGTCCCTGTCGCTGGCCGACAATGCGCTGCTGACCGGCTACCTGTCGCCCGGCACCGGGATGGTGAAGGGCGGGCTGGTGCGGCGCGCAGCGGTGGGCGCGTTTGCGCTGGGCGTCATCGAGCGCTTCAAGGTCAAGTGCGGCGGCGCGGCCGCGGCGGCATCCAGCCTGTCGGGCGGCAACCTGCAGAAATTCATCGTCGGGCGCGAGGTCGAGCTGGCGCCGAAAGTCATGGTGCTGGCCCAGCCGACCTGGGGCGTCGATATCGGCGCGGCCATGCTGATCCGCCAGGCCATCATCGACTTGCGCGACCGGGGCGTGGCGGTGCTGGTGGTGTCCGAGGAGCTGGATGAGCTGTTCATGATGTGCGACCGGATCGCGGTGCTGGCCAAGGGCCGGCTGTCGCGCGCGGTGCCGGTGGCGTCCACCAGCGTCAACCAGATCGGGGTGTGGATGAGCGGCGAGTTCGATACCCCCGTCAACGAAGGAGTCGATCATGTCCCGGCTTGAAGCCCGTCCCGCCCCCTCGCGCGCCATGATGCTGGCCTCGCCGCTGGTCGCGGCCCTGGCCATGCTGGCCACCGGCTCGGTGCTGTTCCTGTTCCTCGGCCAGGCGCCGCTGCACGCCTTTTACGTCTACTTCATCAAGCCGCTCGCCAGCGAATACGGGATCGGCGAACTGCTGCTCAAGGCCACGCCCCTGATCCTGTGCGGCGTCGGGCTGGCGATCGGCTTTCGCGCCAACGTCCACAATATCGGCGCCGACGGCCAGCTCACCATGGGCGCGGTGGCCGCCGGCTGGGTGGCGCTGCACTTCGACGGCGTCGAGGCGCCGTGGATCCTGCCCCTGATGGTATTCGCCGGCGCGCTCGGCGGCCTTGCCTGGGCCGCGGTCCCGGCGCTGCTGCGCACGCGTTTCAACACCAGCGAGATCCTGGTCAGCCTGATGCTGGTCTACGTGGCCTACCTGTTCCTGGGCTACCTGGTGCACGGGCCGCTGCGCGACCCGGCCGGCTTCAACTTCCCGCAATCGAAGATGTTCGGCGACGCCGCGCTGCTGCCGCTGCTCAAGGAAGGCTTGCGCGTGAACGCCGCCTTCCTGCTGTCGCTGCTGGCGGTGGCCGGGGCCTGGTTCTTCTGCCGCCACACATTTGCCGGCTACCGCATGCAGGTCAGCGGGATGGCGCCGGCGGCCGCCCTGTACGCCGGCTTTTCCGAGCCGAAGAACGTCTGGTTCGCCTTCATGGTCAGCGGCGCGCTGGCCGGCGTGGCCGGGGTGGGGGAGGTGGCCGGACCGCTCGGCCAGCTGCAGCCCTCGGTGTCGCCGGGCTACGGCTTCGCCGCCATCATCGTCGCCTATGTCGGGCGCCTGCATCCGCTCGGCGTGCTGCTGGCCTCGCTGCTGATGTCGCTGCTCTACATCGGCGGCGAATCGGCCCAGATCGAACTGCAACTGCCCTCGGCCATCACCGGCCTGTTCCAAGGCCTGCTGCTGTTCTACCTGCTGGCCGCCGACCTGTTCATCCATTACCGCTTCAAGCCGCGCACGCGTCACATCGAGCCACTGGCCGATCCTGCCGCAGGTGCAGCCAAGGATACCGCCGTTCCCCTGGAGACCGCCCATGAGTCCTGAATACCTGATCGCTTTCCTGGCCAGCACCGCCGGTGCCGCCACGCCCCTCGTGCTCGCGTCCACCGGCGAACTGGTGGCCGAACGCGCCGGCGTGATCAACCTCGGCCTCGAGGGCGTCATGCTGGTGGGCGCGGTGGCCGGCTTCTCGACCGCCCTGCACACCGGCTCGATGACGCTGGGGCTGCTGGCCTCGCTGGTGGCCGGCGCCGCGATGGCGCTGGTATTCGCCTTCCTGGTACTGACCCTGCAGACCAACCAGGTCGCCACCGGCCTGGCGCTGACCCTGTTCGGCCTGGGCCTGTCGGCCTTCCTGGGCCGCGACCTGGTCGGGAAGACCGTGGCGCCGCTGCCCCACCTGGACATCCCCGTGCTGTCCAGCCTGCCCTTCGTCGGCCCCTTGCTGTTCCGCTTCGACGCGCTGGTCTACCTGTCGCTGGTGCTGGTGGCCGTGACAGGCTGGATGCTGGCGCGGACCCGCATCGGCCTCCTGATCCGCGCGGTCGGCGAGGCGCCGCATTCGGCCCACGCGATCGGCATGTCGGTCGTCAAGCTGCGTTACGCGACCGTGCTGTTCGGCGGCGCCCTGGCCGGCCTGGGCGGCGCCTACATGTCGCTGGCACTGACGCCGATGTGGGTCGAGGGCATGACGGCGGGCCGCGGCTGGATCGCCCTGGCGCAGGTGGTGTTCGCCACCTGGAAGCCGCGCGGCCTGCTGCTGGGCGCCTACCTGTTCGGCGGCGTCACCGTCCTGCAATTCCACGGCCAGGGGCTGGGCATCGCGATTCCTTCCGAATTCCTGTCGATGCTGCCCTACCTGGCGACCATCGTGGTGCTGGTGATCATTTGCCGCAATCCGCAGACCATCCTGCTGAACAAGCCGATGTCGCTAGGCCAGAACTTCAAGGCGGACTAGGACAGGATTCGAATTTCGGCAAGGGCATCCCGCTCGGCAGCGATGCCGGCACGTGGGTGCAGGCCAGCACCGGCAGCGAACCCTGGTCGAGCAGGCCGTTGCGCACGAATTCCACCAGGTCCTCGAATTCCTGGGTGGACAGGCGCGTCGGCTTGCGCAGCAGCGGGTCGATGCTTGCCGCCACCTTGTGGATGGGCGCCATGCGCCTGGCCAGGTCCGGCGCCACCCCGGCGCGCCCGGCGTCGTAGCCGCGCAGCGACGCCTGCACGTCCAGGTGGTGGCGCACCGCGTCTTCGAGCTTCGTGAAGGCGCCGTTGTGGAAGAGGGCCGGCTGCAGCGCCACATTGCGCAGCGGCGAAGTGCGGAAGCGGTAGCGGTCGCGCACCAGCCCGGTGACCTGGGCCAGCCCGTAATCCTCGTCCTCGCCGGGCCCGTCGAAGATCACGTTGCCGGTTCCGACCCCGAACACGGGGGCGATCTGCGGCACGCCGATGTTGTGCATGCCGAAGTCGCTGAACATCTCGTTGGACTTGCCGCTCACCGCGTGGCAGGCCACGCAGTTGGCCTTGCCGAAGAACAGCAGCGCGCCGCGCTTTTCCTGGTCGGTCATGGCGGCGTGCTCGCCGCGCGCGTAATGGTCGATCGGGGCATTGGCGCCTTTCAGGATGAATTCGTATTCCGCCAGCGCGCGCGCCAGCATGCCGTAGTCGATCGGGGCGCCCGCGCGCACGTCGTCGAACACCTCGCCGAACTTCTGCACGTAGCCGGGCAGGGCGTTCAGGCGCTGCACGATGCGCGCCCGGATCGGCTCGTTGCGAAAGCCGCCGGCGTCCAGGCCCGGGCAGGTGTCGCCCTTGCCGTCGTCGAACTGGAAATAGCGCGGATCGAGGCCGTCGCGAATGCCGGTGAAGCCGGCTTCCTCGACCAGTTCCGTGGTCGGCAGGAAGGCCTGGGCCACCAGCAGGTGTTTCACGACCGGGTCGTTGGGGCGGAACAGGGTGTTGCCTTCCGGCTGAGGGAAGACGAAGCCGAGCGAGTTGTCGAACGGATCGCCCGAAGGCGCGGCAAAGCGGCCGTTCCACATCAGCTTGGGATAAAAGCCGGTGTTGAGGATGATGGGCGAGCGGCGCCGGTTGCGCGGCCCTTCGCGGCCGGGGCCCACCAGCAGGTTGTTCTGGATGCCGATGGCGATCGATTGCGTGTCTCCGTAGCCGTGGCTGGGCGAATGGCAGGCGGCGCAGGCGTTGTCCTTGTGCAGGCTGGTGACCGGATCGAAGAACAGCAGCAGGCCCAGGCCGGCCATCTTGAAATCGAGCGGGCGGCCGAGGCGCTTCTCGAGCTGCTGCTCGGCGGCGCCGGTGAAGCCGTGCTGCGCGAGCGTGGCCGTGAGTTGCTCGTCGAGGGACAGCTGCGGCGCCGGCGGCGGCGCGGGCGGCACCGGACGCTCGCTGCCGCCGCAGCCGGCCAGCAGCGCCGCGAGCAGGACAGTACAGGCCAGGGCGGCGCGTTGCAATGCCGATGCAATGTCTCTCGTGATGCGGTCTTGCGCGACTCGCTCCATCGTGGGCTCCTTGTCAGGGTATGCGGATCGGATGCCCCCAACTTATCGCGAACTGTCGGGCTGACTTTTGCGGATGCGCATTGGGTAGCGCGCACATGCGTGGCGTGTCGGCAGGCGCCCACGATTTCGCGTAAAGTCATGCCGTGTTCGCGCCAAGGAGAGCCGCATCCGACCCATTCATTTCGTCGTCGTCACCATCGGCTCGGCCGGCGACCTGTTTCCCTTCATGGCGATGGCGCTTGCCCTGCGCGAGGCCGGCCACCGCGTCAGCTTCCTGGCGCCCGTGCAGCACGCACCCTTCGTCGAGGGCAGCGGCCTGGACTTCATTGGCCTGCCCGCCGACGAAGCCGTGCTGCACGATCCCGACCTGTGGCACCCGACACGCGGCTTCGGCGTGGTCTGGCGCGCCACGCGTCCCGGCATGGCGCGCGTTAATCCCTTCGTGGAGGCCTTGCCGGCCGACGAGCGGCTCGTGCTGCTGGTGCACCCGCTGGCGCTGCCCGAGGCCGACCTGTGCCGCGCAACGCGGCCAGGCCTGAAGGTCGCCGCCGCCTACCTCGCCCCGCAGAACTTGCCGACCGTGCACGACCCGCTGCTGGTCGGGCCCTGGCGCGTGCCATCCTGGGTGCCGTTCGCGGCGCGCCGGGCGCTGTGGCGCTGGGGCGCGCGCCGCTTCATCGATCCGGTCGCGTTGCCGGAAGTGAACGCGGCGCGCATCGCCCATGGCCGGCCGCCGATGGCCAGCCTGCTGACCGATCTGTTCGGCCTGGCCGACCTGTCGGTGACCCTGTTTCCGGCGTGGTTCGCGCCGACCCAGCCCGACTGGCCGCGCCCGATCTTCAACGCAGGCTTTCCGCTGTTCGATCCCCAGCCCGATGCGCCGCTCTCGCCGGAACTGGTGGCCTTCCTGGCGGCCGGTCCGGCCCCGGTCGCCTTTACCCACGGCACCGGCAATACCCAGGCCGCCGCCTATTTCCGCGCGGCGAAGGATGCGATCGCGCGGCTTGGCTTGCGCGCCATCTTCCTCAGCGCGCACCGCGACCAGATCCCGGCCGGCCTGCCGCCGGGCATCCTGTGGCAGGCCTACGTGCCGCTGCGCCGCCTGTTGCCCAGCCTGGCGGCGCTGGCCCACCACGGCGGCATCGGCACCACGGCCGAGGCCTTGCGCGCCGGCACGCCGCAGCTGGTGGTGCCACTGGCCCACGACCAGTTCGACAATGCGGCGCGCGTCGTGGCACTGGGCGTGGGCGCCAGCCTGCCGGCGGCGCGCGTCAACGAACAGCGGCTGGCGGCGGCGCTCGCGCATCTCGTCGGCGACACGGCGGTGAGACGCCGCTGCGGCCAGGTGGCGGCGCGTTTCGCAGGCAGCGACCCGGTGCGGGCCCTGCGTGAGCGGCTGGAAATGCTGGCAGGCGAGGGCGGTGCCGGCACTGGACAGGCAGACAGCGTCACTTCGCGAAACAGGGCACAATAGGATTTTGACAAGCACCCGAGGAACACATCATGCAACGAAGCGCTCTGGTGGTCGGCGCCAGCGGCATCGGCGGCCGCTACACCGCCCGCGAACTGCTGGCCCACGGCTGGACGGTCTACGGTTTGGCGCGCACCCCGCCGCGCGACCTGCCGGGCCTGATCCCGGTGGCCGCCGACCTGCTCGACACCGCCGTGCTGGAGCAGGCGCTGCTTGAGGTCGCCCCGACCCACGTCTTCATCACCACCTGGATGCGCCAGGCCACCGAGGCCGAGAACATCCGCGTCAACGCCGCCATGGTGCGCAACCTGCTGGACACCCTGGCGCCGAAGAAATCGCTGCGCCACGTGGCGCTGGTGACTGGCCTGAAGCACTATCTCGGCCCGTTCGACGCCTATGCCAGCTCGGGCACGCTGCCGGACACGCCGCTGCGCGAGTCGCAGCCGCGCCTGGACCTGGAGAACTTCTATTACGCGCAGGAAGACGAGGTCTATGCCGCGGCCGCGCGCGACAGATCGGAAGAGCGTCGTGTAGGGAAAGAG
>CAJYQM010000487.1 GCA_913777025.1 uncultured Massilia sp.
CTGCGCGACCCAGCGGCCGCCCAGCACCAGCGCTTCGATCTCGTCCTGGGTGAACATCAGCGGCGGCAGCAGGAAGCCCGGCTTCAGGACATAGCCCAGGCCCGGCTCGCCCTCGATGCGCGCGCCCTGTTCGCGCAGGGCGGCGATGTCGCGGTACAGGGTGCGCAGGCTGATGGACAGTTCCGCCGCCAGCGCGTCGCCGGTGACCGGGAAGCGGTGGCGGCGCAGGGCCTGGAGCAGGGCCAGCAGCCGTTCGGCGCGCGCCATCGCCAAGGCCGGTCAGCCGAACAGGGTCGGCTGGCCCAGTTGGCCGAGCAGCTTCTTGACCGGTGCCGGCAGCGGCGCGGCGTCGATGTCGGCCAGGTTCCACCAGGTGTGGCCGGCCGGCGTGCCGGCACGCCGTTCCAACGCGATCCGATACGGCTGGATGTGCAGCTTGTAGTGCGTGAACCCGTGCGTGAGGGGCAGCAGCGGTTCGACCTCGGCCACCGTGCCGAACTCGCCGGCGGCGCCCGCCAGCACGGACACGTCCGCATCCTCGGCTTCATCCAGGCCGACGTGGCCGTCGAATTCGGGCAGCGACAGCAGGCCGCCCCAGATCCCGGACTCAGGCCGCTGCTGCAGCAGCACCTGGCCGCCATCGATCACGGCCAGCATCAGCGCGCGCTTTTCCGGCGTCGCCTTCTTCGGCTTCGGTACCGGCAGTTCGCCGGTGCGGTTCGTCGCGTAAGCCACGCAGCGCGGCTGCAGCGGGCAGCGCGCGCAATCGGGTTTGCCGCGCGTGCACAGCGTCGCGCCCAAGTCCATCAAGCCCTGCGTGTAGGCTTCGATGCCTTCGCCGCGCGCCGGCAGCAAGGCTTCGGCGCGGCGCCACAGCGCGTCCTCGACCGGTTTGATGCCCGGGTACTGGTCGACGCCGAACACGCGCGCGAACACGCGTTTCACGTTACCGTCCAGGATCGCGGCGCGCGTGCCGCTGGAGAAGGCGGAGATGGCGGCCGCGGTCGAGCGGCCGATGCCGGGCAGCTCGGCCAGCAGCGCCGGGTCGGACGGGAAGCTGCCGCCGTACTGCTCGACCACGCGCTTGGCGCAGGCGTGCAGGTTGCGTGCCCGGGTGTAGTAACCGAGGCCGCTCCAGTGCGCCATCACGTCTTCCAGCGGCGCCTCGGCCAGCGCCACGACGGTCGGGAAGCGTTCCAGGAAGCGCGCGTAATAGCCGAGCACCGCGGTGACCTGGGTCTGCTGCAGCATGATTTCCGAGAGCCAGATCCGGTAGGCGTCGCGCGTGTTCTGCCAGGGCAGGGCGTGGCGCCCGTGCTGCTTCTGCCAGTCGATGACGGCGCGCGAAAAGCCCGGGTCTTCCAGTTCGGTGATGTCGAATTCGGTGAGGCGGTTCATGCAGCTTCCAGTTGGGGGAGGTCGGCGTCCAGCGCGCGCGTGACGGCGCCGGACAGCCCGCTGAGGCGGCCCTTGACCTTCTCGAGGTCTTGCTGGGCGGCTTCGAAGGCGGCGATCTTCTGTTCCAGGGTGTCGGTGGCATCAAGAATGCGCTGGATCGAGACCTGCCGGCCGCGCAGCTGCTCGCGGTGCTGGCGGATCTGCGCTTCCAGCGGCGCCATGATCACCTTCAGCCAGGCTTCGACGTCGGCATTCGCCGCGCGGAAGCTGTGCCGCACGCGCGAGGCGATCGAGTCGAAGAAGCGCTCGAGCAGGGTGCCGCGGCTGGTGATGAGCAAGGTCGCGGTGCCGAACTGTTTCATGTAGATGGTTTCGATGGCGTCGATCTCTTCGCGATAACGCTGAAGCGACAGCCGCATCGGCACCGCCATGCTCAGGCCATGCTCGGCCGAGAATTTGCGGTACATGGAATCCATCATGGCGTTGATCTCGCCGATCTTGGCGGTCGAGGCGTCCAGGTTGGCGCGTGTCTCTTCGAAGAAGGCGCGCACCGGCGGGCGGGTGCCGGTGCCGAAGCGCGCGGCCTGCATCGCGTTGCGCACGGTGTCGACCTGGCGCTGTAGCACATCCATGCCGATGCTGCTGTACAGCTCCGTCGACAGCGTGGTGAACACGGCGCGCGTACCCTGCAGCTTGAACAGGCTGGCGTCGAATTCCTTCTTTTCCATCTCGACGCGCCGCATCATGTGGGCGATCACGCCCTGGTTCTTGCCGCGCAGGCTTTGCAGCTCCTGCATCTGCTCGACCAGGTCGCGGATGCGCATGCCCAGCAAGGCCTGCTGGCCCGCCACCAGCGCCTCCAGGTCCTGGCGCAGCTGGCCGCGCAGGATGTCCTGGCGCGCCGGGATCAGTTCGTTGAACAGCGCCGATTCCAGCAGGCCCAGGCGGCTCTTCTCGAACAGGGCCATGTCGCCGTTGATCTTGCCGACCAGCGCCTTCTGCGCCGAGACCGGGAACACCTGGGTCGCGTCCACGCCCAGCAGCTGGGCCACGCTGTGCTGCTGGCGCGCGATGGCGGCGTCGTTGTCCTGGCTGGACTTCAGCTCGTCCCACATCGCATCGATCTTGTTCAGCACCACCATGCGGCCGGCGTTCGTCCCCGCATGCGTGCCCGCGTTTGTGCCAACCCCTGCGATATGGGTGCGCCAGACCTCGATGTCGCTCCTGGTCACGCCGGTCTCGGCGGCCAGGATGAACAGTACCGCGTGCGCGTTCGGAATCAGGTTCAGCGTCAGTTCCGGCTCGGTGCCGATCGCGTTCAGTCCGGGCGTGTCGAGGATCACCAGGCCTTGCTTGAGCAGCGGGTGCGGGAAGTTGATCAGCGCGTGGCGCCAGCGCGGGATCTCGACCAGGCCGTCGGCGCCGATGGTCGCCGCCAGGTCCGGGTCCGCGGCGTCGTACAAACCGTATTCGAGCGCTTCCTCCTTGCCCACGCGGCGCGTCAGGCTCATCTGGGTGAAGGTGTCGATCATGCGCTCGGGCGAGTCGAGGTCGAGCGGCAGCACGGTCCAGGCGCCCGGATCGTCGCGGTAGTCGCCCGTCGCCAGGCGGCGCGCGCGGGTCTCGATCGGCAGCAGGCGGATGCACGGGGGCAGGGCGGGGTCGTAGGCCAGCTCGGTCGGGCACATGGTGGTGCGGCCCGGGCTGGACGGCACGATGCGCTGGCCGTAGTCGGCAAAGAAGATGGCGTTGATCAGCTCGGACTTCCCGCGCGAGAACTCGGCCACGAAGGCGACCGACAGGCGATCGTCGCGCACCCGCGCCAGCGCGTGCGCCAGGCGCTGCTCGGCCGCGGCATCGAGCAATTCGGCCGCCTGCACCCACGTGCGGTACTGTTCCAGGGCCGTGGCGACCCGTTCGCGCCAGGCGCCGTAGTGTTGTAGATCTTGCATGATCTTTGTCGTCGGTCCGTGTTCTCTCTCTGGACCCTACCGCTGGCAGATCGCGCAATAAAACGTGGAGCGCTGGCCCTGCTTGATCTGGCGGACCGGCGTACCACAGTTGCGGCAAGGCACTCCTGCACGATCATAGACGAAATATGTCTGCTGGAAATATCCAGATTGTCCATTTACAGCAATAAAGTCACGCAGTGTGCTGCCGCCCTGCACGATGGCGGCCGCCAGGATGTCGCGGATGGCTTCGGCCAGCTTGTCGTAGCGGGCGCGGCTGATGCGTGAGGCCGGCGTCTTCGGGCTGATGCCGGCGCGGAACAGGCTTTCGCAGGCGTAGATGTTGCCGACGCCGACCACGATGTCGCCGGCCAGCAGTACCTGCTTGATCGGCGCGCTGCGCTTGCGGGTTTCGCGGTGCAGCAGGGCGCCAGAGAACCCATCGCCGAGCGGCTCGATGCCGAGGCCGCGCAGCAGGATGTGCTGCTCGAGTTCGCCGTCGTCGTGGCCATGCCAGAGCACCGCGCCGAAGCGGCGCGGGTCGTGCAGGCGCAACACCCGTCGCCCTTCGGGGCCCGCATTGGTCTCATTCACCACCATATCGAAGTGGTCATGCTTCTTGAGTTCGGTCCCTTCCGGCAGCACGCGCAAATGGCCGGACATCCCGAGGTGTACGATCAGGGTGCCATGCTCGAAGTGGATGAGCAGGTATTTGCCGCGGCGGCCGGTCGACAGGATGCGCCGCCCGGCCAGCAGTTCGGGCAAGTTGGGCGGGAAGGGCCAGCGCAAGCCTTCGCGGCGCAATTCGACATGTTCGACGATGCGGTCTTCCAAATGCGGCGCGACACCGCGCCGGGTAACTTCGACTTCCGGGAGTTCAGGCATGAAAAATGGAAAGAATGTAAATTCGTGTTGCGGCGGCGCACGCGGAATTAGCGTTCAGCGTAGAATCGGACCATCTCTTTGAAGTGGGACTTGCCTTGAAAAACGCTTTCGCCATTGTAACTCTCTCAGGGGTACTCTCAGTATTGCTGTCGGCATGTGCTGTGGCGCCCAAGCAGCAGGGCGCCGATACGCCCGCCGACCAACCGCTCGCCGCCGCCGAGGCCCAGCGTCAAGCGGCCGCCGGCGAACAGCCGGAACCGGCCGCAGCGCCGGCCGAGGAAAAGCTGCCCAACGTGGCCATGACACCGGCCATGATGCAGCAGCTCCTGAAGGCCGAACTGGCATTCAAGAATGGCGACTGGCAAGGCCCGTATCTCACCATGCTGAGCCTGGCCCAGCAGACCAAGGATCCACGCCTGGCCAAGCGCGCCGCCGAGATGGCGCTGTCCGCCAAGCAAGCCGACGATGCGCTCGCCGCCGTCAAGCTGTGGCGCGAGTTCTCGCCGAATTCCGATGAAGCCAACCAGTACTATCTGGGGCTGGTCATCCTGTCTGACAACCTCGCCGAAGCGGAAAAATTGCTGACCCAGCGCCTGGCCGAGGCCACGCCGGGCGCCCGCGGCCTGGTGATGTTCCAGATGCAGCAACTGCTGCTGCGCGCCAAGGACAAGGAGGCGGCGATCGCCATGATCGAACGCCTGGTCGCGCCCTACGGCAACATGATGGAAACCCACGTGGTGCTGGCCCAGACCGCGCTGGCGCGCGGCGCCAAGCAGGATGCCGCGCGCGAAGCCCAGGCGGCGCTGAAGATCAAGCCGGATTCCGAGATCGCCGTGCTGACGCTGGCGCAAGTCACCGAGGACGAGGCGCGCGTCACCAGGATCCTGCAGGACTTCCTGGCCGCCCATCCGCAGGCGAAAGAGGTGCGCGCCGCCTACGCGCGCCTGCTGGTCAACGGCAAGCAGTTCGAAGCCGCGCGCCGCGAATTCCAGACCCTGGACAAGGCCCAGCCCGGCAATCCGGGCACCTTGTACGCGCTCGGCGTGCTGTCGATGCAGATGAACGACGCGCCGGGCGCCGAGCAGTATTTCACGCGCTTCGTCGAGGTCATGGACAAGACCCCGGACGACGAGCGCGACCCGTCGCGCGCGATCCTGACCCTGTCCCAGCTGGCCGAGGACCGCGGCGACCTGAAGGCCGCCACCGACTGGCTCGACCGCATGGACAGCCCCGACCCGAAAGTCCAGCTGAGCGTGGCGCTGCGCCGCGCCCAGCTGATGGCCAAGGGCGGCGACCTGGCCGGCGCGCGCAAGCAGCTGGCCACGCTCAAGACCGAGGACAAGGACGAGCAGGCGCAGATTACCCTGGTCGAAGCCCAGATCCTGCGCGATGCCGGCAAGGAGCAGGAAAGCTTCAAGCTGATGCAGGATGCGACCCGCCGCTTCCCGGACAACATGGACCTCCTGTATGACTACGCGTTGATGGCCGAAAAGCAGGGCAAGGTCGACGTGATGGAAAAAGCGCTGCGCCAGGTGATGGCCAAGGCACCGGACAACCACCATGCCTACAATGCCCTCGGCTATTCGCTGGCGGACCGCAACGTGCGTTTGCAGGAAGCCTACACGCTCATCGACAAGGCCTTGAAAATGGCGCCGGACGATCCCTTCATCATGGACAGCATGGGCTGGGTGCAATACCGCTTGGGTAATCTCGACCAGGCCGAAGCCTCGCTACGCAAGGCCTATCAATTGCGCAGCGACGCCGAGATCGCCGTGCACCTGGGCGAAGTGCTGTGGAAGCAGGGCAAGCAGGAGGATGCCCGCAAGCTGTGGCGCGAAGCCCGCGCCAAGGATCCGAAGAACGATGCGCTGAAGAGCACGCTCGCGCGCCTGGGCCAGAGCTTGTGAAATAATCTTTCATCAATTTGCCTGTGCCGAAATAATATTCCATGAGCCGGTGCGCGTCGCCGGCTCTTTCATTTTTGACCATCATGATCCGACATTCAACCCGTCTCATTCCTGCGCTGACCCTGGCCGCCGTGCTGGCCGGCTGCGCCACCAGCCCCACCAATGTGCCAAACAATGTAGCCAATGCCAACGCGCCTGTCGCCCCCTACCGCGACACCGTCGACTTTACCGGGTCGCTGTCGGTGACCTACCCGCAGGACGGGCAGCAGCACAACGACACCGTGCGCTACAACTGGAGCCAGCGTCCGGGCAACATCGACGTGACGATCATCGGCGCGCTGAACACGACCCTCGCCACGATCCAGGTCACGCCGCAATCGGCGACGCTGACCCGCTCGAACGGCGACAAGCGCAGCGCCGCCGACATCGACAGCCTGACCGTGCAGACGCTGGGCTATGCGCTGCCGGTGAACGGCCTGCGCGACTGGATGCAGGGTTACGCGACGGACGCGCAAGGCCGGCGCTTCACGGCGACGCCCGCCAACAGCGAGGTCCTCACCGGCGACGGCTGGCGCCTGCGCTTCCTGGAGTGGCAGGACAATGCGGCCACGCCGATGCCGCGCCGCATCCGCGCCGAGCGCAGCGCCAGCGCCGGCGGCGAACTGAAGCTGAATATCTCGATTTCCCCGGCAGGCTGAGATGGCGCCGACTTCGCTGCACCAGTGCCCGGCCCCGGCCAAGCTGAACCTGTTCCTGCACGTGACCGGCCGCCGCCCGGACGGCTACCACCTGCTGCAATCGGTATTCCAGCTCATCGACAAGAGCGACACCCTGCACTTCGACCTGCGCGCGGACGAGCAGCTCGTCCGTACCACCGACGTCCCCGGCGTGCCGGCCGAGCAGGACCTGATCGTGCGTGCGCTGCGCGCGCTGCAGGCCGAATACCAACGCCGCCATGGCCGGCTGCCGCCCGGCATCGACGTCGCCGTGGAAAAGCGCCTGCCGATGGGCGGCGGCCTCGGCGGCGGCTCGTCGGACGCGGCCACCGCGCTGATGGCGGCCAACCACCTGTGGCAGGCGGGACTCACCGACCGGGAACTGATGGGCCTGGGCCTGCCGCTGGGCGCCGACATCCCCTTCTTCCTGTTCGGCGAGACCGCGTTTGCCGAAGGGGTAGGGGAGGCCTTGCAGGCCGTCGACGGACCGGATTGCTGGTACGTGGTGATCGAACCTGGCGTCTCGGTACCGACTGCTGCAATTTTTACTGCACAGGATTTGACAAGAAACACAAAAGCCATCACAATATCGGACTTTTCCAGACGACATGAAAACCCGAGTGGTTTGATTGGCTTCGGGAAAAATGATTTGCAGGACGTGGCGACCCGCCTGTTCCCGCCGGTAGCCGAGGCGGTCGAATGGTTGAGTGGTCACGGAGCGGCCAGGATGACTGGTTCCGGAGCGTGTGTGTTTTGCGCGTTTTCCAATGAGCAGGAAGCCGAGCAGGTATTGAACACAGTACCGGCAAAGTGGAAAGCTTGGAAAGCAAAAGCGCTGATGAGACATCCGATGAAATCGCTCTTGCAAATCAACGAGTTGTAGAATAAAATTCTGTTTATCAACGCAACGACGCAATAAGTTGAAGCGGTGATAAAAAGTAGCAAGTTTCAGTGTAGGGGAATCGCCAAGCTGGTTAAGGCACCGGATTTTGATTCCGGCATACCAAGGTTCGAATCCTTGTTCCCCTGCCAAAGATTTTAAATTGCCTGACCTGTTGATGACTCGTGCTCCAGCAGGCAATCGACAAGTGGAGCCGCCTCGAGCGGCCCATTTTTTTTGTAGCTCAAGCGTTAATCTTCTTGTATTAGCTGCTTATCCAGTTCTTTTCAACGCTTACTCTTCTGGGACTCCCCATGGCTTATGAAAACCTGATGGTTTTTACCGGCAATGCCAATCCGGCGCTAGCAGAAGGGGTCGCAAAAAGCCTCGGCATTCCTCTCGGTAAGGCCGTGGTCTCGAAGTTCTCCGACGGTGAAGTCATGGTCGAAATCAATGAGAACGTTCGTGGCAAGGACGTTTTCGTCTTGCAGTCGACCTGCGCTCCCACCAATGACTCCCTGATGGAAATCATGCTGATGGTCGACGCTCTCAAGCGCGCATCGGCAGGCCGCATCACCGCGGCGATTCCCTACTTCGGCTATGCCCGCCAGGACCGCCGCCCGCGCTCGGCGCGCGTCGCGATCTCGGCCAAGGTCGTCGCCAACATGCTGGAAGAAGCCGGCGTCGAGCGCGTCCTGATCATGGACCTGCACGCCGACCAGATCCAGGGTTTCTTCGACATCCCGGTCGACAATATCTACGCATCCCCGATCCTGCTGGGCGACCTGCAGCGCAAGAACTACGACGACCTGCTGGTCGTGTCGCCGGACGTCGGCGGCGTGGTGCGTGCGCGTGCGCTGGCCAAGCGCCTGGGCTGCGACCTGGCGATCATCGACAAGCGCCGCCCGAAGGCGAACGTGTCGGAAGTCATGAACATCATCGGCGAAGTCGAAGGCCGCAACTGCGTGATCATGGACGACATGGTCGATACCGCGGGCACGCTGACCAAGGCCGCTGAAGTCCTCAAGGAGCGTGGCGCCAAGAAAGTCGTGGCCTATTGCACGCACCCGGTCCTGTCCGGCCCGGCGATCGACCGCATCACCAATTCGCCGCTGGACGAGCTGGTCGTGACCGACACGATCCCGCTGAGCCCGGCCGGCCAGGCTTGCAGCAAGATCCGCCAGATTTCCTGCGCACCGCTGCTGGCCGAGACCTTCAAGCGTATCGTGAAGGGTGATTCGGTCATCTCGCTGTTCGTCGACTGAGCCGAAAACGTTTCAAGCGCGGCACGCCTGGCTGAAAAGCCGGCGCGCCGTTGACACATCAGGCAGTACGGATTTTTCTTGAGCGCGC
The DNA here is from genome assembly GCA_913777025.1 of uncultured Massilia sp. Taxonomy (GTDB): domain Bacteria; phylum Pseudomonadota; class Gammaproteobacteria; order Burkholderiales; family Burkholderiaceae_D; genus Telluria. The sequence goes on from CAJYQM010000487.1 coordinate 9,089, forward strand.
ATCAAGCGTGCTCTGTCACGGATGCCCCTGGTCGCGGGGGTATCCATTACCCTGGGCGACCGGGCCGGATCTAACCGGCATTCGGGCCCATTACACATGGAGTTTCACATGAAAGTAGTCGCATTCAACCGCGAACAGCAGGGGACCGGAGCGAGCCGCCGCCTGCGTAAAGCTGGCCAGACCCCGGGCATCATCTACGGTGGCGCCGCTGCACCGGCACTGATCGCCGTCGACGGCAACGCCCTCTGGCACGCGCTCAAGAAAGAAGCCTTCCACGGTTCCGTCCTGGACCTGGAAATCGAAGGCCAGACCCAGCAAGTCCTGCTGCGTGACTTCCAGATGCACGCATACAAGCAACTGGTCCTGCACGTCGACTTCCAGCGCGTCGATGCTTCGCAAAAGATCCACACCAAGGTTGCGCTGCACTTCGTGAACGCCGACGTCTCGCCGGCAGTCAAGCTGGGCGGCGCCATCGTGTCGCACGTGCTGAACGAACTGGAAGTGTCCTGCCTGCCGGGCCAACTGCCGGAATTCATCACCGTCGACCTGAGCAAGCTGGAAGCCGGCGGCTCGGTCCACGTGTCCGACCTGTCGCTGCCGGAAGGCGTGACCGTGGTTGCCCACGGCCAGGACCAGACCGTCGCGACCTCGTCGATCCCGCGTGGTGCCGCTACCGCCGAAGCCGCTGCAGAGTAATGCCTGCCGCCAGCCGCCCGGGTCATCGGGCGGCGCAACGAAAACCCGCTGCGACTCGCGTCCGGCGGGTTTTTTGTTGTCTCGTCATCGCCGGTTTTCCGCGATAATCGAGTTTTACGCGAACTTGACCGTTTTATGCACATCCGCCTGATCGTCGGCCTCGGCAACCCCGGCCCGGAATACGAACAAACCCGCCACAACGCCGGCTTCTGGCTGGTCGATAATCTCGCCAACTCGCTGTCCGGCTGCCACTTGCAGCGTGAATCGCGCTTCAACGCCATGGTCGCCAAGACCTCGATCGGCGGCCACGACGTCTGGTTGCTGGAACCGCTGACCTTCATGAACCGCTCCGGGCAGTCGGTCGGGACGCTGGCGCGCTTCTTCAAGATCGCACCGGAAGAAATCCTGGTCGTGCACGACGAACTCGACCTGCCGCCCGGCGCGGCCAAGCTCAAGCGCGGCGGCTCGTCCGGCGGCCACAATGGCCTGAAGGATATTACCTCGGCCCTCGGCACGCAGGATTACTGGCGCCTGCGCCTGGGGATCGGCCACCCGCGGACCTTGGGCTTGCAGCAGGCCGTCGCCGACTTCGTGCTGCACCGCCCGCGCCGCGAAGAGCAGACGCTGATCGAGGAAGCCATCGACAAGGCGTTGCGCGTCATTCCGATGGCGTGCGAGGGCAAGATGAATGCGGCGACCATGCAGCTGCATACGGATTGAGTTACCAGGGCGTGGTGCCAGCCGCCTCCACAAAGCGCCCGGACACCGCATCCTCGCCCAGCAGCGCAAACTTGACCGGCACGGCCGCGCCTTCTTCCGGTGTGATGAAACCGTTGTGGCCGGTCAGGTCGGTTTTCACATAGCCCGGGCTGACCGAATTCACGACGACCGACGTGCCGCGCAGTTCTTCCGCCAGCTGGACGGTCAGCATATTGAGCGCCGCCTTCGAGGCGTTGTAGCCGATCAATCGTGCCGAATAGTAGGGCGAGGCCGGGTCGCCGTTGAGCGCCAGCGAGCCCAGCGAACTCGACAGGTTGACGATACGCGCCGCCGTCGACGCGCGCAGCAGTGGCAGCATGGCTTGCGTCACTGCCAGGGTTCCAATGAAATTCGTGTCCATGATGCGGCGCGCACCGTCGACGGACGCCGTGCTCGGCGGCCCGTCCCCGGCATCGACGATGCCCGCGTTATTGACCAGGATGTCGAGCCTGCCATATCGGGTGCGGATCGTGTCCGCCGCCGCGGCGATCCCGGCCGGGTCGTTCAAATCGATGTGCAAGGCCGCTGCCTGCAGCCCCTGGCGCGCGAACTCGTCGACGACGGCATTGGCGCGGCCGGGATCGCGGGCGCCGATGAGGACGAAAACCCCGGCTTGCGCGAGTTGCCGGGCGATCTCGCGTCCGATGCCTTTGTTTGCACCGGTCACCAGTGCGATGCGTTGGGTGGTCATCAAAGATCCTTTCCATGTCGTGGGTGTTGCGATTATTCTATGAAGGATCCTTCAGTTTGCGTATTCGCATATGGCCACGACACCGCCCGCTCACCTCGCACCCCGTAAAATGCCGCGCCAGGCGCGTGCACGCGTCACCGTGGATACGATTTTCGAGGCAAGCATTCAGGTTTTGCTGAGCGACGGGCTGGTCCGCCTGACCACGACCCGGGTCGCCGAGCGTGCCGGCGTGTCGGTCGGCACCATGTACCAGTATTTCCCGCACAAGCAGGCGCTCATCCATGCACTCAACGAGCGCTACCTGCAGGTGCTGGCAGACAGGATCGAAGACGCCTGCCGGAAGCAGCACGGCGCGCCGGTCGCGCAGATGGTGGAAAGCCTGGTGACGACCTATTGGCAAGCCAAGACGGAGCGTGCGGAAGTGACGCGTGTGCTCTACCAATCCGTGGTCGAACTGGACAACCGGTCCCTGATCGAGGCGTTCGGCCGGCGCGTCGATGCGGCCACCGCCGCCATGTTCGCCAGCGCATCCGACGCCGTGTTCGCCGACCTGCACACCGTCAACCTGACGCTCCTGACCTCGATCTTCGGCACCGTGAGGAGCGTGTTCGAGCGCGACTTGCCCGCGTTCGAGGCCGACGCCGTGCTGGGCCAGTTGATCGTGATGTGCAAGGCCTATCTGGAGGCCGTGAGGCAGGCCGCTTAGATCAGGCCGCTTAGATCAGGCCGCGCGCCAGCGCCTTGAGCGTCATCGCAGGCCGCGAATGCGAGGCCAGCTTTTCGAAAATGCTGTCGACGTGCGCCCGCACGCTGGCCGGACTGATCTTCAGCGCACGCGCCGCCTCGCGGCTGGTTTCGCCCAGGCTGACGTGGCGCAGCACTTCGATTTCCCGTTCCGACAGCAGCGGATCACGTACCGGCCGCGCTTGTCCATGCTTCGGCGACATTGCGCGCGCCGCTTCGATCACTGCCTGCACCGCGTGGCGGTCGAAGCGGCCGGCGGCGGCCTGGGCCGTCATCAGGGTCGCCGCGGCAGGTTCGCCATGGGCGTGGCGCCAGGGGCGGGTCGAGCGCAGGGCGGTGAAGGCCGCGGCCGCGGCCAGCAGGCGCTCCTGCATGCCGAGGGCGTCGCCGCGCAGCTTGCGGTAATAGCCGCTGCCATCCAGGCGTTCGTAGACCAGCGAGCCGAGCGTAGCCTCGGCGGCGATCGCCGGCACCTGCGTGCCCGCGCGCGCGGTCCAGAACGGCACTTTTCTCACCCTGTCCCAATCGGCCGGATCCAGCTTGCCTGCGCGCATCCACACGGCATTCGGCACGGTCACCCGGCCGATGCCGTGCAGCAGGGCCGCGCGCACCAGCGGTTTTTCTTCGAGCGCCAGCATGCCGGCCAGCGCCGCGCTGCGCTTCACGAGTTCCGCCACGCGGCGCGAGTAGCCAGCCAGCCAGGGCAGCTTGAGTTCGATCACGTCGGCCACCAGGCTCAGCGGCACACGGCGGTCATGGCCCGGGTAGTCGGCCGCGCACGACGGCTCCTCGAGCGCGTCGAGCCAGGCTTGCGCATGCGGGACCAGGCGCTGCACCAGCGTGGCCGGGTATTTCACGCCGGCGCGCTCCTGGACCACGCGCAGCGCGCCCTGCGTACCGTGGGCCGGTGCCAGCACTTCGAGGTCGCCGGCCAGGCGCACGTAGAACACCGAGCGCGGGATGTTCGCCGAGAACATCGCGTCCTGCATGTCGCCGCGCTGCGGGCTGCCGAACAGGTGGCGCAGGCTGTCCTCGACTTCCGGCTTGAGGCCAAGGAGGACGGCGATGTCGCCCGCCACTTCGCACTGCATCTGTGCCAGCGGCAACACGTTGGGCAGGGTCAGGTTCGGGTTGCCGGGCAGGGTGCGCGTGACCATCGCATGGCGGCCGGCGACATCGTCGCCGATCAGGTTGGCGAAGCCCGGGGCCGTCGCCGTGCTGCCCGACCAGCGCAGCAGCGCGACCAGGCGCGTGCCGGTGCAGGCGTCGGCGCCGTCGCCGTTTTCTTCGGCCAGGCGCGCGGCCAGCCGTGCCGTGCGGATCGAATGGTCGGACGGCAGCCCCATGCTGAGGTCGCCAACCATGGCCAGCACCTGCACGGCGTCTTCCACGCTGATGGTTTCGTCGGGTTGCATGGCCATAATGTAACGGTCATCACGACAGTGGACAAGGAGCACATTCTGTTGTGCGCATGTCTACACGCTTGCGTTGCATGCGCTGGACGAAAAAAAGCCCGCGATGAAGCGGGCTTTTTACTTCATACCGGGAGCGCCCATGCTATCTGCGTGGTGCGGTCCGTATGTGAAGACGATGAACTGTGCGGGTCAGATCGCGCGGATGTTGCTCGCCTTTTCGCCCTTCGGGCTCGGCGAGCGCTCGAACGAGACGCGCTGGTTTTCGCTCAGGCTCTTGAAGCCTTCCGACTGGATATCCTTGAAGTGCGCGAACAGGTCCTCGCCGCCAGCGTCAGGGGCGATGAAGCCGAAGCCTTTTGCGTCGTTGAACCATTTCACGGTGCCGGTTTGAGTAGCCATGATTTACATACCTTTTGATGTTTGTTGCGGGCGAAAATGCCCAGGACGCACGATACGACCAAGAGAGATGTAACCGAGGGAAATCAAACAGGCATGCCCGGACGGGCGAGACAGGAGACCAACAATAACGACGACTTGATGTAGTGCGAGATGGAATATACAGGGGTTCGGCCGATTCACCTAATCATTTCGATTTTATTTTCGCGTACGATGTCAGCATGTAATCGACATATCCCATCATTTTCCATAAAAACATGAAACTGCGCATCCGCCGCTACCGGCCAGAGGACCGCAAGGCCGTGCTGGCCGCCTTCCGTACCAACGTCCCCGGCCATTTCCCGGCATCCGAAGAAGCCTGGCTGCGTTCCGCCCTCGACGAGCCCGACGGTCCGCTGTTCGTGGCCCTCGATGGCGACGAGCTGGTGGCTTTTGGCGGCTACGAGCTGTCCGATTTTTATAACCTGGGCACGCTGGTGTTCGGCCTGGTGCGCGCCGACCGCCACGGCACCGGTATCGGCCGGGCGCTCCTCCATTACCGGCTGCTGCACATGGCTGGCAGCAGCCAGCGTCCGCGTTACGTGACGGTCGATACGCATCCGCACACGGCCGGCTTTTTCGAGCGCTGCGGGTTTGTCGAGATCGCGCGCTGGCCGGGCGGTTATCGCTCGGGGCGGGATCGCGTCGATTTGCGTTTCGAGCTGAGCGACGAGGCAGTGGCACGGCTGCGCGATGACAGCTAGCTCCGGCTCACCACGATCTGGCTGCGCAAATCGCGCATGATGCGTTCCAGCGCCGGCTGCATCGCGCGGTACTCCTCCGGTGTGCAGGTGGCTCGACCGTGGCGGAAGGTCAGGCGGCGTTTCACGACGACGGCATTGCCCTGGCGCGCATACGTGGCACGGTAATACAGGCCCCCATCCATCACGCTGGCCGATTTCGGCAGCGCCAGCACGCGCGTGCCGCGGGGCAGGCGAAAGCCGGTTTCGTCTTCGGCGTCGATGGCCGGGCAGACGAAGGCCTGGCGCCGCTCCTTTTCCCGGGCCAGCGTGAACACGGCATCGCCCAGGCCGCTCCAGGCATCGTAGGTGGTGGCCAGCGCGCTCGGTCCGGGCAGGTCGAGGAAGTGCTCGCTGGCACCCGAAAACGTCACGCTGTAGTCGTCGCCATCGCCTTCGACCAGGCCGGCGTCGAACACGCCCTGGCCGCGGCGGCCCAGGCCTTGCAGCATGCTGTGCACGAATTGCTCGCGGTCGGACAGGCGCGTTTCGCGCACCGTCCGGCGCCAGGGTTCGGCACCGGCGCCGCTGGCCGTCTTGTTGACCTTGAAGCGGCCGCGGCCGTCACGCCCGATGTCGAACCAGGCCGTCGTGCGGCTGCGTTCGGGCTGCAGGATCGGCGTCATCGCGAAGCCGCCGGTGTCCAGGCGCAGCGCCGGCTTGCCGAGGATGGCGGCGGGCAGGTAGCCGGCCGCCGTCGCCTCCGCGGTCGGATCGAGGTAGAGGTCGAGGCTGGGCACGTAGGTGATCATGTGGTTGAAGACGCCCAGCGTGGGCGTGTCCGGCAGAAGGTAGGCGTTGCCGCTGTTGACCAGCGCGCCGGTACTCTCGATGCCGGCCGCGGCCAGCATCGCGCCCAGCAGCATGGCGTGGTCCTTGCAGTCGCCGTAGCGGTTGTCGAGCACGATGGCGGCCGGGTGCGGCACCACGCCGCCGGGGCCGATGTAGACGCCGACGTAGCGGATGTTCCTGCGCACCCAGTCGGACAGCGCCAGCGCCCGCGCGCGCGCGTCCGGCAGCCCGGCCGTGAGCTGGCGCGCCAGCGCCGCGATGGCGGGCGAGGGCACCGACTTGCCGCCGGCGCCGCCGCGGAAGGCGCGCGCAAACGCCGGATAGTCGGCGAAGGTCGATACCGCCAGCCGCTTGCCGTAGTCGAGGTAGCTGACCGAATCGGCTTCGATGCGCTCGTTGTCGCCGTTCACGTAGCGCCACTGGTAGCGCCGCATGCCGGGCGGCGGCGCGTCCCGGGCCTGCACGGGCACCGGGGTGAAGCCGACGGCGTCCGCATGCAGCGGCATCGACGCCGGCATGTCGTAGATGAGCAGGGTGTTGGGGTTGGCGTGGAACGGGGAAAAGGCGAGGTCCTCGAACTGGCCGGGAAACAGCGGCGTGGCGCGCCGCAGCACATACTTCACCACCAGCTGGTCGCCCACGGCGACTTCCGGGAACACCACGATCTTGAGGCGCGTGTCCTGGAACATCGGCGCATCGAGGGAGGCGGCTTCCTGCTGGTCCTTGAGCCCGCCGGGCAGCACCGGCACCCGGCGCCCGTCGGGCTTTTGCGTCCAGGCCTCCACCGAGAGCACCTCGTCGAGCGTCTGGTTGTAGAGGATGGTGTACTGGCCGTGCACCTGCACGGCGCGCTGCTCGACGATGGTCTTGGCCGTTTCCACCGTCAGCCGGTAGGCGCCGCTGGGCTCGACCACGTAGTGCTGGATGCTGCGGTCAATCACGACCGCGGGATCGGTGCCGGTGTCTCGCGCGCGGGCCCATCCGCCCAGGAACAGGAGCGGGGACAGGAAGCAGAACAATAGCACTGCGCAATGTCTAAAAAGCATGCGGGCTCCGGGCGCGTGAGGACGGGCGACCGGACCATGTTACGTTGGCTCAAGCCCGTAAGCTTGATCCAACGCAAGCGCACACAGGCGGCCCGCTCACTCGTAGCGCAGCGCCTCGATCGGATCCAGGCGCGCCGCCTGGCTGGCCGGCACCACGCCGAACACCACCCCCACGCTGCCCGAGAACAGCACGGATAAGGCCACCGCCCACCACGGCACCACGGCCGGCGGGAAGTCCGGGATCATGGCGGCGATCGCCACCCCAAGCCCGTAGCCGATCACCAGCCCGAGCAGCCCGCCCAGCAGCGACAGCGTCACCGCCTCGATCAGGAATTGCAGCAGGATGTCGCGGCTACGCGCGCCGATCGCCTTGCAGATGCCGATCTCGCGCGTCCGCTCCTTCACGGACACCAGCATGATGTTCATGATGCCGATGCCGCCCACCAGCAGCGCGATGCCGACCACGCCGCCCATCACCAGCGTCACGGTGCTGCTGATCTTGTCGAAGGTCTTGGCCACCTGGTCCGCCGATTCGATCTCGAAATCGTCGCGCTCCTCGGCCTTCAGGCGGTGCGCCTGGCGCATCACGGCGCGGATCTGGCTGCGCGTCTCGTCCAGGCGCTCCAGGTCGCGCACCGCGACCGTGATCGACAGTTGCGGGCGCGTATTGTTGCCGATGATGCTCTGCCCGGTCTTGAACGGGATGATCATGTAGCTGTCCTGCGACATACCGAACACCTCGCCGCGCTTTTCCATCACGCCGATGACCTTGAACCACTCGTTCCCATACAGCACGAACTGCCCGACCGGATTGGCGGGCAGGTGCAGGTCCTCGATCAGCTTTTCGCCGATCACGGCCACGCGGCGCGCGCTGGCGTTGTCGGAATCGCTGATGAAGCGCCCCAGGCGCGCATATCGCTGGTTGACGTCCTGGTAGCTGGACGAGGTGGCCAGCACCTGGGCCGTGGCCGACATGCCCGTGTAGCGCACTTCAGACATCCCCGGCGAGAACACGGGGCTCAGGTGGCGGACCTGGTCGACGCGCGCGCGCAGCTGCTCGACGTCCTCGAAGCGCAGGTAGTTGATCTTGCCGCGCATGACCTCCTTGAACTCGTTGTGCGGGCGTACCGTCAGGCCATTGCCGCCCAGGCCGGTGAACTGGTCGCTGACGCTTTTCGACAGGCCCTGGATCAGCGAGATCACGGTGATCACCGAGGCCACGCCGATCACGATGCCGAGCGAAGTCAGGAAGCTGCGCAGCCGGTGCGCGCGGATCGAGGCCAGCGCCGAGCGCACGCTTTCCAGGAACAGGTTCATGCGGCGTTCTCCGCCCCGCTGATGTTCACCCGGGCCTCGTCCGAGATGATCCTGCCGTCGCGCAGACGCACCACGCGCTGGCATTGCTCGGCGATCTCCGGCTCGTGGGTCACCATGACCACGGTCTGGCCGCCCGCGTGGACTGCCTTGATCAGCTCCAGGATCTCGAGGCTGGTGGCGGAATCGAGGTTGCCGGTCGGTTCGTCGGCCAGCAGGATCGACGGGTTGCCCACCAGAGCGCGCGCGATCGCCACGCGCTGGCGCTGGCCGCCCGACAGTTCATTGGGACGGTGGTGCATGCGCGAACCCAGGCCGACCTTGTTCAGGGCTTCCTCGGCCCGTGCCAGGCGCTCGCGCAGCTTGATGCCGCGGTAGATCAGCGGCTGGGCCACGTTGTCCAGCGCGCTGGCGCGCGGCAGCAGGTGGAAACTCTGGAAGATGAAGCCGATCTCCTGGTTGCGCACCAGGGCCAGTTCGTCGCTCGACATGGTCGCCACCTCGCGCCCGTTGAGCCAGTACTGGCCGCTGCTGGGGCGGTCCAGGCAGCCGACGATGTTCATCATGGTCGACTTGCCGGAACCGGAGGCGCCGATGAAGGCGACCAGCTCGTTGCGCTTGATGTGCAGGTCGACGCCCTGCAGCGCATGCACGGTCTGGTCGCCCATCTGGTATTGCTTCATGACGCCCTGCAGGCGGATCACTTGCCGGCCCCCGGCGAGGTAGCCGCATCGGCCACCGCGGCCACCTTCGCGTCCGCTTTCTTCGGCTTGATCGGATCGCCGTCATGCAGATCGCGCAGCTGGCGCGCCGGGCCGACCACGATGGTCTGGCCGACCGCCAGGCCGCGGGTCACTTCCTGGTTGGCGTCGTCGGACAGCCCCAGTTCCACCGTCGTCTTCTTCGCTTTGCCATCGGCCACCACGTAGACGTAGCTGGTGTTTTTCACCGCGTCCTTGTCCTTGGCGCCGGTAGCCGCGATTTCCTCGCTCAGGATCGCCTGGATCGGCACCGCCGGTTTCGCGGCGCTGCTGCCGACCACGATCTCGACGCGGCAGGTCATGCCCGAGCGCAGCGCGATCTTCGGCTCGGCCAAGCGCAGCTTGACGACGTAGGTGCGGCCCTGGCTGGCCGCCTGGCCCATGCCCGCCGTCTTCGGCGCCATCGCCACGCTCTCGACCTGGCCGATGACCGGCTGGTCGGGGAAGGCGGCCGGGAACACCTTGGCCTGCTGGCCGACGGACACGCGCGCGATGTCGGCTTCGTCGACGTTGACCTCGGCCATGATCGAGCCGACGTCGGCGATCGTCATCAGGGACGAGCCGGCGATGCCGGTGGCGCTGGCCACGGCCGTCTCGCCGATCTTGATCGGCACCGCGGTCACGGTACCGTCGATCGGCGCGCGCACCTCGGTCTTGGCCAGGTGCTCGCGCGACTGCGACAGCAGGGCGCTGGCCTGTTCCAGCGTCTCGCGGCTGGCGCGCAGCTCGACCTTGGCCAGGTCGACCTGGTGCACGGCGTCGTCGTATTTCGAGATGTCGATGTACTTGGCCTTGTACAGCTGGCCGGTGCGGTCCAGGCCGCGCTGCTGGTTGGCCAGGTTGATCTGGGCACGCTCGATCGCGATTGCGGCGTTGCGCCGGCTGGCTTCCTGCTGCGCCACCTCGGCCACGTAGACGGTCGGGTCCAGCTTGAGCAGGATCTGGCCGCGCTTGACCTGGTCGCCTTCCTTGACCAGCACCGCCGCCACCTTGCCGATCACTTCGGCCGACAACTGGACTTCCTGGCGGAACACCAGGTTGCCGGTGGCCAGGATCGACGGGTGGATCTGCAGGTTCTGCACGGTCGTGACCTCGGCTTCGCGGCCGGCCGACCTGGCGTTCAGCTTGATGGCCACCGGGACGGCGAAGAAGGCGACCAGCAGGGCGCCGACAATCAGTTTCTTTTTCATGCGCTTAACCGAGGAAAGCGATCTTCGCGGCCCACAGGCCGTAGAGGATGACGTAGGGCAGCAGGGCGACCGTGACGCAGGTGCCGGTCGAGCGGCCGGTCCAGGCTTTCAGGCCGATCACGGCCAGGAAGATGCACCACAGGCTGGTCAGGTCGATACCGTTGGCAAAGCCCGCCCACGGGTGCGAGGCCGGCAGGTGCAGCACCAGGTAATTCAGCGACACCATGTTCAAGTCTTCGGCCACCACATGGCCGCCCGAGCTCATGATCTGGAACACCGACAGCGGCATCGCGAGCAGGCGCGGCACGCTGGTCCACACCGAGAAGCCAAACCATTTGCCGTAGCCGATATCGCTGCCGAGCACCTTGCCCGCGATCAGGTAGTAGACGGCGGTCAGCGCATACACGATCAGCGAGCCGATGATGGCGCCGATGACCGTGGTCACCATCATCGACTTCTGCGTCATCTGGCGCATCGCCGCCTGCACTTCCGGCTTGGCCTGCGCCGAGGCCATGCGGTCGACCAGCCACGGGAAATCGACGGTCGAGATCCACCAATACATGAGGCCGACGCTCAGCACGATCATCAGCGCCAAGGGCAGCCAGGCATGCGTTTTCGCCTTGAGACGGGCGAAGGTGGACGACGGTTCCAGGAAGACGTTACCGATATCGAACAGCGCTTGCGTGGCCATATGCACTCCTTGATTGAGGGAAGCCCGACGATATTGAACGAGCCGTAAGGAACGAGTCTATGCGATTCCGATGCTGCAAATACTCTCCTATTGTCACAATGTAACTTTCGTGCGCCACTTGGTCAACATGCATATGTGACCGCCAGGGTCGCCGTCTTCCTGCGATAATTTCCGGATGAGTGCACTGACTTTTCACGCCGGGCCGCGCGCCCTGGACCGGATCCGCGCGCAAGGCCTGCGCCCCGACGACATCGCCGTGATCCCGGCCGCGGCGGGCGGTCCCAAGGGCCTGATCTTCCGCGCGCTGGACCAGTGGCTGTTCGGCGACTGGCTGCCGCGCGCGCCGCGCGAACGCATCCTGATCGGCTCCTCGATCGGCGCCTGGCGCATGGCCGCCGCCTGCCAGCGCGACCCGGTCAAGGCCTTCGAGCGGCTGGGCGAGTTGTATAGCGGCCAGCGCTATACCAGCACCAAGCCCTCGCAGGACCAGATCGACGAGGTGGTGCAGGGCCTGCTGCGCGAATTCGTGCGCGGCCACGAGGACAACATCGTCAGCCACCCGCAGCACCGCCTGCATTTGATTACGGTGCGCGGCAAGCGCGCGCTGGCGGCGCCCGGCCACAAGTACGCCGAGATGCGCGGCTTCGCGGCGGCGGCGTTGCACAACCTGGCTTCGCGCGACCGGCTGGCCCATTTGATGGACCGGGTCGTGATCGGCGATGCGCGGGCCGACGCATCCTGGCTGCGTTCTTCCTTCGACAGTTTCACGACCGAGTTTGCGGCGCTGACGCGCGAGAACCTCGCCGCCGGCCTGCTGGCCTCGGGCACGCTGCCGATGCTGATGAAGCCGGTGCGCGACATTCCCGGCGCGCCGCCCGGCCACTACTGGGATGGCGGCATCATCGACTACAACCTGGCGCTGCCCTATGCCCGCATGGCGGAGCAGGAGCCGGGGGCGATCGTGCTGTACCCGCACTTCAGCGAGCACGTCGTCCCCGGCTGGCTGGACAAGGCGCTGCCCTGGCGCCGCGCCGCGCGCGGGCCGAACCGCGGCTGGCTGGACAACCTGCTGATCGTGGCGCCGAGCCCGGCCTTCCTGGGGCGCTTGCCGCGCGGGAAGATCATCGACCGCAGCGATTTCCAGCATTACGGGCTGAACCACGATGCGCGGATCCTGGCGTGGAAGCAGGCGATGGAGGAGGGGGAGCGCTTGCGCGACGCGTTCGCGGCTTTCGTGGAAAAGCCGGATATTGCACGGATTTTGCCGCTTTAACAGGCATGGTTGCGAGAAGGTTGCAGCCTTTGGTCACGAGCACGGGTACAATACAGGGTTTCGTAAATTCGACCCAGAAAGTTCCCCATGAGCCTCAAATGCGGCATCGTCGGCCTGCCCAACGTCGGCAAGTCCACCCTGTTCAACGCCCTGACCAAGGCCGGCATCCCGGCTGAAAACTACCCGTTCTGCACCATCGAGCCGAACGTCGGCGTCGTCGAGGTGCCGGATCCGCGCATCGACCAGCTGGCCGAGATCGTCAAGCCGGAACGCGTCGTCAAGGCGATCGTCGAGTTCGTCGACATCGCGGGCCTGGTGGCCGGCGCGTCGAAGGGCGAGGGCCTGGGCAACCAGTTCCTGTCGCACATCCGCGAAACCGACGCCATCGTCAACGTGGTGCGCTGCTTCGAAGACGACAACGTGATCCACGTGGCCGGCAAGGTCAGCCCGATCGACGACATCGTCGTGATCCAGACCGAACTGGCGCTGGCCGACCTGGGCACCGTCGAAAAAGCGATCCACCGCGAGAACAAGAAGGCGCGCTCGGGCGACAAGGATGCCGCCAAGCTGGTCGCGCTGCTGGAAAAAGTGCTGCCGCACCTGAACGAAGGCCTGCCGGTCCGCACCCTGGGCCTGGACGCCGAGCAGATGGCGCTGATCTACCCGCTGCACCTGATCACGGCCAAGCCGGCGATGTACGTGGCCAACGTGTCGGAAAGCGGCTTCACCGACAACCCGCTGCTGGACCAGCTGACCGAATTCGCGAACAAGCAGAATGCGCCGATCGTCGCCATCTCGGCCGCCATCGAATCCGAGATCGCCAACCTGGACGACGCCGACAAGCTGGAATTCCTGGCCGACCTGGGCATGGAAGAGCCGGGCCTGGATCGCCTGATCCGCGCGGCGTTCAAGCTGCTGGGCCTGCAGACCTACTTCACTGCCGGCGTGAAGGAAGTGCGCGCGTGGACCGTGCCGATCGGTGCGACCGCACCGCAGGCGGCCGGCGTGATTCACACCGACTTCGAGCGTGGCTTCATTCGTGCGCAGACGATTTCGTTTGATGACTTCATCACTTACAAGGGTGAGTCGGGGGCGAAGGAGGCGGGCAAGATGCGTGCTGAGGGTAAGGAATACATTGTCAAGGATGGGGATGTTTTGAACTTCTTGTTCAACGTCTAAGCCTGAAGACTGCCGGCAAACGCCGGCAATCGAAAGCCCGGTCTCCTGCAGAGCCGGGCTTTTTTCATTACGCCGCCGCCAGGCACACTAGCTTGATATCCCGCTGCAACGCCACCAGCAAAGTCGTCTGCACGAACCTCAACTCTCCCTGCACCGGATGCCGAAACACCCGCTCCCCACCTTCCCGCCCCAGCACATCCTGCCTCTCCCAGCACTGCGCAAAGAACGTACTCTCCCGGCACAGCCCATCGACCAGCCCCTTCATCTCCACATCCCCCGGCCGCCGATGAAAATCCGCCCGGAACTCGGCCGCCAGCCGCGCCGCCCGCACCTCCCAATCCGCGATGAGCGCACGCGCCGCAGGCGACAGGAACACATACCGCAGCAAATTCCGGTCCGGTGCCTGAGAATCCAGCCACCCAACAAACAGCTCCGAAGCAGCCCCGTTCCAGGCCCGCGCCGTCCACGCCGCGTCGAGCAGGTAAGCAGGCACCGCCATCAAGCCCGGCAGCGCCAGCAGGGCAGGCAACAAGCCATCATCGGGTTCGCTGCCGGCCTCGGGATCCTTCTTCCCCGCCAGGTCGAACAGGGACGCCCGCTCCGCCCCCGACAACTGCAGCGCCTCGGACAGCCGCGACAGCGCCGCCACCGACGCCCGCACCTCGCGCCCCTGCTCGAGCCAGGTGATCCAGGTCACGCCCAGGTCGGCCGCGTCGGCCAGTTCCTCGCGCCGCAAGCCGGGCGTGCGCCGGCGGCCGCCGGGCCTGGTAGGGCTCAAGCGCTCACGATGGGCGCGGATGAAGGCACCGAGCATCTGCCGTTGTTCTGCATCGATCATGGCGTAATTTATACCAGGATAACCAGGCTCCTTGTAACAGTTTAATAATCGCCTGACAATCGGTTTCCACTTTCTTTTCCGGAGACGCCATGAAGACCGCCACCCACGATGCAGCCGTTCTCGAACAATACGATTCCCGCGCCCAGGCCTACCTGGCGAGCAGCGTGCACGCGCAAGGCGACGATCTGGAATTGCTGGCACGCCTGGTCGGACAGCGTCCGGATGCCGTCGCGCTGGACCTGGGCTGCGGCGGCGGCCACGTCGCGTTCCGCCTGGCGGGGCTGGTCGGTAAAGTGGTCGCCTGCGACCTCTCTGGCGCCATGCTGGAGACGGTGGCGGCGGAAGCGCGCAAGCGCGGGCTGGACAACATCGTCACCAAGCAGAGCGCGGCCGAGGCGCTGCCTTGTCCGTCGGCCTCGTTCGACGTCGTCGCCACCCGCTACAGCGCGCACCATTGGGGCGACTTCAAGGCGGGCCTGGCGCAGATGGCGCGTGCCATGAAGCCGGACGGGATGGCGGTCTTCATGGACGTCGTCTCGCCCGGCATGCCCTTGCTCGACACCTGGCTGCAGTCGCTGGAACTGCTGCGCGACCCCTCGCACGTGCGCAATGCCTCGCTGGCGGACTGGCAGGCCACCCTGTCGGCGGCCGGCTTCGAAGTCGGGGAGGTGCACACCTATCAACTGCGGCTGGCCTTCGGTCCCTGGATCGAGCGCATGCGCACACCCGAGGTCCACGTCGCCGCGATCCGCTCGCTGCAGCAGCGGGCCTCATCCGAGGTGCGCGAGCATTTCCGGATCGAGGACGATGGCAGCTTCACCGTCGATACCGCCCTGATCGTTGCGCGCAAGATGGTGAGCGAAGCGGATCGAAGCAGCCTGCCCGATTGACACTCACTACGCCCTTTGCGTAGGCTTGCCCCATCTCATCCGGAGGCAGACGATGCATTCATCCTTCTCGACCCGCCGGCGCCTGCTGGCCGCCATCCCCGCCTTGGCCGGGTTGCTTTCCCTGCCGGCCCGCGCGGCCCAGCCAAAGCAAATCCTGTGGACGTTCGACCGCCTCGACCAGATCGGCGGCCTGCGCCCGCAGGTCGAGGGGGACCCGAAGGTCATCGATGCGCCGGGCGGCAAGGCGATCCAGTTCGACGGCGTCGACGATGCGCTGTTCATCGAGCAGCATCCGCTGGCCGGGGCCGAGACCTTCACTTTCGAGGCAGTGTTCCGGCCGGACGGCGGCGCCTTCGAGCAGCGCTGGTTCCACCTGGCCTCGAACGAGCCGGGGCAGAAGGTGCACGCGCCGAACGGCACCCGCTTCCTGTTCGAGATCCGCGTGGTCGAGAATGAGTGGTACATCGACACCTACACGCGCGGCGACGGCTACGCCCAAACGATGATCTTCCCGGACAAGCGCTATCCGATCAAGGCCTGGCACCACGTCGCGCAGACCTTCGACGGTCGCTTCTACCGGGTCTGGGTCAACGGCCAGCTGCAGGGCGAGGCCGAGATCGCGTTCAAGCCGCAGGGACCGGGCAGGGCCTCGGTCGGCACGCGTATCAACCGTTTAAACTATTTCAAGGGCGCGGTTCGTGAAGCACGCTTTACACACGCGGCCTTGACGCCGGCGCAGTTTTTGCGGGTTTAGCGTCCAACGCGCACTTGGGCCCCCGCCTTCGCGGGGGCGACGTGTTTACCGCGGGGCGGCGTCTTCATCGCGAGGGTGAGGTCTTCATCGCGAGGGTGAGGCCTTCAAACGATCCGGTCCGCCAGGTCCTGCGCCAGCCCGCACACCGTCAGGGTCGGGTTCCACGAGCCCGCCGTCGGGAACAGCGCCGCCCCGGTCACGTACACGTTGTCGATCCCGTGCGGCCGGTAGTCCAGCCCGACCGCCGAGCCGGCCGGATCCTCGCCGATCCACAGCGCGGAGGCTTCGTCGACGATGACCGGCAGGCGCACCTGGTGCGCTTCCGGGCGCCCGGTTTGCCAATGGCCGTCGTCGCCTTCCTCGATCCAGTATTCGATGGCGGGTGCGGCGCCGCTGCGGCTGGCCAGCGCGGCGATGGTCTGGCAGGCCGCGTCGTCCATCACGTCCCACAGCTGCAATTCCATCGGCCCAGCAAGCAGCCGCAGGTCCACCCCATCCCGGCCGACGCCATTGCCCGGGTTGTCCTCGCCGACTTCGCCCAGCGCCGTGCACACCAGCAGCACGTGCTGTTCCGAGCCGCGCAGCTGGGCGGGCGAGGGCAAGGCCGCGGCGTCCGGGGTTTCGCAGGCGATGGCGTCGGCGTCCTGTTCCGGGTGGCTCGAGGCGAAGGCGCTCACCTGCACGTGGTACTGCAGGCCGCTGGCCGCGCGGCCGTGCAGGTAGCAGGCGCCCAGTTCCAGCGCCGACAGGTTGCGGAAAGCGGAGCGCTTCACGCGCGCGGCGATGCGCGACATCAGGTGGCCGGTGCAGCGCTTGCCGGCGTTGGGCAGGCGCGCGCCGAAGGAGCGGAGCAGCAGCGTGACCGGGGACAGCGCGCCCATCGCCAGCACGATCTTCGTGGCGCCGGCGTCGAGCGGGCCGCGGCTGGTGACCAGCGCCGTGACGCGCCCGGCGTCGTCGTGCAGCAGGCGCTCGACCGTGCAATGGTCGACGATCGCCAGCATGGTGCCGCGCTCCTGCGCCGCGCGCGTCTTCTGGCGCTGCCACAGGCCGAGCAGCGTGCCGACGGTGCAATAGGGATGGAAGCTGGGACCCGGGCCGGCGTCGCCGCTCACCGCCAGCGGGGCGGCGTGCGCGTCCAGCGCCGAGGGCACGCAGTGGCGGAAGTTGTCGCCGAGGCGCAGGTCGAGCTGGCGCTGCAGGCAGCCGTAGACGCTGTCGTCGATGGCGTCGGCGCCGGTCACGTGCAGGAAGCTACGGGCGTCGGCCCAGAACCCCGGCTTGCGCGTGACGTCGACCAGCGCTTGCGGCCAGCCGCGCAGCAGCGCCGGTTCCGGCGCCGGGCACCAGACGCTCCAGCTGGTGGAGCGGCCGCCCAGCATCGGCGCGTGGCGGTCGAGGGCGCGGAACGGCGGCGGCAGCATCTGCACGTGCATCGGCAGCGCGTAGCCGCCGCGCTCGAGCACCAGGATGCGCGCATGCGGGTTGCGCGCCAGCGCGCGTTCGACGAAGGCGACGCCGGCCGGGCCGGTGCCGATCACGATGAAGTCGTAGGTGGCCGCCTGGACTTGCTGCCAGTCGGTGAAGAAGGTGTCGGCGGGTTGCGCCGCGGTGCCGACATGAATCTGCTCGTGATGTGAGGTCATGGCACGCTCCTGGTGGATGATTACCTAGGAAAAGTAATCCAACAGCATTTTTCACAATGCCGGAACGGCCCTCCGATTGTGTTACATCAAGGATTTCATGTACTTACAGCGCTTCATTTACAACACCCATCAAGATCGGCCACACCGGCCATGTCACACAGCCGTTAAATTCCTGTCATCAAGTTGACATCTGCGTCCACTAAGCTCCTCCGGATTCCGCGCCCCAGAGCGCGGCCCTTGAATCGAATCCAGGAGCTTCAAGAATGACCGCGAATACCGATCTGTCCCGCCGCCGCCTGCTGCGCATGTTTGGCGCCACCCCGATGCTGCCGATCGGCGCAGCCAGCGTCAGCGCCATGCTGGCGGCCTGCGGCGGCAGTGACGACGGCCCGGCCACCACCACGCCGCCGGCCCAGACCACGCCGCCGGCCGTTACCCTGTCCAGCATCTCGTTCAGCTCGATGGCCGCGCCGTCGCTGGCCGATGCTGCCGCCATGGCCACGACCTCGGTCGCGTCGACCATGACGGTCAATTTCAGCGACAGCAGCAAGCTCGATTTCAAGCTGTCCTATAAACCCTTCTTCATCACCGGCGACCAGGTCCCGAACGGCAACGGCGGCACCATCCTGGCCGGCGGCTACTACGACATCAACAACAAGCCGATCATCGATGCGAGCGTGGCAGGCAAGGAGCGCCAGTTCTTCTCGGATTCGCCGGACGGCACCTCGCTGCTGACGGTCCCGAATGCGAACGTGGCCGGCGTGAAGGGCAATACCGTGTTTGCCGTGGTGCAGTTCGAGTACACCACCTGGGCCCAGGACGGCAAGACCGACATGTACGGCAAGCTGCCGTCGCCGATCGCCGTGCTGACCCTGGACCAGGACAAAAGCACCGGCAAGCTGTCGCTGGTGAAGTACCACAACGTCGACACGTCCAGCGTGAACAGCCTGTGGATCACCTGCGGCGCCAGCCTGTCGCCGTGGGGCACCCACCTGTCGAGCGAAGAGTACGAACCGAACGCCTTCACTGCCGCCAGCGACGCCCAGTTCAAGGGCTTCAGCAAGAACGTGTACGGCGACGAGACGAAAGCCAATCCGTACAACTACGGCCACCTGCCGGAAGTCACCGTCAACGCCGACGGCACCGGCAGCATCAAGAAGCACTACTGCATGGGCCGCATCTCGCACGAACTGGTGCAGGTGATGGGCGACAACCGCACCGTGCTGATGGGCGACGACGCCACCAACAGCGGCTACTTCGTATTCGTGGCCGACAAGGAGAAGGACCTGTCCTCGGGTTCGCTGTACGTGGCCAAGGTCGGCGCCGGCTTCTCGCTGGACCCGGCCGCCGCCGCCGCGCCGCTCACCTGGATCAAGCTCGGCTCGGCCACCAGCGACGAGATCCGCTCGCTGGCCGCCTCGATCAAGCCGACCGACATCATGGACGTGAAGACCAGCGATCCGCAGGACACGACCTACACCAAGGTCGCCGCCAACGGCCGCGTCGAGTGGATCAAGATGAAGCCGGGCATGGAAAAGGCCGCCGCCTTCCTGGAAACCCACCGCTACGCCGCACTGATGGGCGGCTCGATGGGCTTCACCAAGATGGAAGGCACGACCGTCAACCTGAAGGACAAGATCGCCTACTCGGCGCTGGCCAACTGCAACGGCTCGATGGTGGCCGGCAGCTCGACCAACGTGGCGGGCAACGGCATCTCGATCCCGAAGGCGCTGACCGCCGGTGCGGTGATGATGCTCAACATGAAGGGCGGCCAGAAGGACACCGCCGGCAACGCGATCAACAGCGAGTGGATGCCGGTCGATACCAAGGCCCTGCTGGTCGGCGAGGACATCACTGCCGACGCCCTCGGCAACACCGCCAACCCGGACAAGATCGCCAGCCCGGACAACCTGAAGTTCTCGGAAAAGATGCGCACCCTGTTCATCGGCGAGGACAGCGGCAACCACGTCAACAACTTCCTGTGGGCCTACAACGTCGACACCAAGCAGCTGTCGCGTGTCCTGTCGACGCCGTCGGGCGCCGAGTCGACCGGCCTGCATGCGGTCGACGACATCAACGGCTGGACCTACATCATGAGCAACTTCCAGCACCCGGGCGACTGGAGCAGCAGCCTGCACGGCAAGGTGAAGGACACGCTGGATCCGATGATCAAGGCGAACTACAAGGACAAGTTCGGCGCGGCCGTGGGTTACCTGACTGGCGAGCTGACGCAGTTCAAGCTGGCCAAAGCATAAGTAGTCGCGGTTGTTTTACGCACGTTGAACGCGTGGACGGCGAGCCGTCCACCCTACCCGTAGCGTTAAGGTAGGGTGGACAGCTGCGCTGTCCACGCGTTCAACGCACGCCACCATACCGGCAGCTCAAAACAGCGCAGCAAACGCCTGCGCCGCCCCATACGGATCAGCCGCCCTAGTCACACTGCTGATCGCCGCCACCATATCCGCCCCCAGCCCCACCAGCGGCCGCGCATTCTCCACCGTCATCCCGCCGATCACCACCACCGGCACCGACAACGCCGCCTTCGCACGCGCCACGATATCGGGAGGCGTACTGACCTCGTACACCTTCACGCGCGACGGATAGAAGCCCCCGAACGCGACGTAACTCGCCCCGGCCGCCTGCGCCGCCTCGGCCAGATCGAAGCACCCGTAGCACGAGGCGCCGACGATCTTGCCCGGCCCTAGCGCCGCGCGCACGGCCGTCAGCGGTGCATCGGTGCCGCCCACGTGCACGCCGTCCGCATCGAGCCGCATGCACAGCGCGACGTGGTCGTTGATGACCAGCGGCGTATCGAACCGCCGGCACAGCGCGAGCAGGGCACTGGCCTGCTCGAGCCGCAGCGCCTCGGCTGCCGTCTTGTTGCGGTACTGGACCAGGGCAGCCCCGCCTTCCAGCGCGCGGCGCGTCACCTCGACCAGGTGGCTCGTGTCGTCCCAGTCGGGCGTCACCAGATAAAGACCTCGCATATGAATTCTCCTCAAGGATGGATGCGGCGCGGGATGCGCTGGCCCGGCGCGATGACGTAGGAATCGGCCAGGGACTGGTTGCAGTAGCGCTGCGCGCCTTCCAGCGCCAGCGCCATCGGCTCGCCCAGCGCCAGCCGGGCCGCCAGGCTCGAGGCCAGCGTGCAGCCGCTGCCGTGGAATTCGCCGGGCAGGCGCGGCCAGCGCCATTCGCGCGTGCCTTCGCGGCTGGTCCAGCGGTTGACAACGTCCATCCCTTCGCCATGGCCGCCGGTCACCAGCAGGTGCGGGCAGTCGACCGTGCCGAGGGCTTGCGCTTCCGGCCCGTTCGGCACCAGCACCGTGGCCAGTGCCAGCAGCGGACGCAGGTTCGCGAGCGCATCGCCGTGCGCCAGCTTGTCGCCGCGGCCGCTGGACAGCACCGGGTCGAGCACCAGCGGCAGGCCGGGTTCGCGCGCGCGCAGCGCCCGCACGACACCGGCGATGGCTTCCGCATTGGCCAGGCTGCCCGGAATGCCGATCTTGACGGCGCGGATCGGCATGGTCTCGACCAGCAGCATGGCCTGGCGCTGCAACAACTGGCTGTCGACCGGGACCACCTCGTGCGCGCGGTTGTTGTCCTGCACCGTGAGCGCGGTGACGATCGGCAGCGCGTGCGCGCCCTGGGCCGCGATCGCTTCGATGTCGGCCTGGATGCCGGCCCCGCCCGAGGGGTCGAGGCCGGCGAACACCAGCACGCAGGCACGCACCGGTTCCGGCATCACACCCGCCCCGCCATCGGCGACGAGGGCGAAGCCGCGAAGCGCCGCGGCATGCGTCCCGCCAGCCAGGCTTCGCGTCCGCCTTCCACCGCCAGCCGCATCGCGCGCGCCATGCGCACCGGATCGCGGGCCAGGGCGATGGCGCTGTTCATCAGCACGCCGTCGCAGCCCAGTTCCATCGCCACGGCGGCGTCGGACGCGGTGCCGACGCCGGCATCGACCAGCACCGGCACCCTGGCCTGTTCGATGATCAGGGACAGGTTCCACGGGTTCAGGATGCCCATCCCCGAGCCGATCAGCGAGGCCAGCGGCATCACGGCCACGCAGCCGATCTCCTCCAGCATCCTGGCCTGGATCGGGTCGTCGCTGCAGTAGACCATCACGTCGAAGCCGTCGCGCACCAGGGTCTCGGCGGCGCGCAGCGTTTCCGGCATGTTCGGGAACAGGGTCTTTTCGTCGCCCAGCACCTCGAGTTTCACCAGCTTGTGCCCGCCGAGCAGTTCGCGCGCCAGCTGCAGCGTGTAGACCGCGTCCTTGGCCGTGTAGCAGCCGGCGGTGTTCGGCAGGATGGTGTAGCGCGAGGGCGGCACCACGTCGAGCAGGCTCGGTTCGTTCGGGTTCTGGCCGATGTTCACGCGGCGGATCGCGACGGTGATGATCTCGGCGCCGGCGGCTTCGGTCGCTTCGCGCGTTTGTTCGAGGTCGCGGTATTTGCCGCTGCCGACCAGCAGGCGGGATTGGTACTGCTTGCCGGCGATGATCAGGGGCCGGTCTTCATGCATCGTGTTCGTCATGTCTTTGTTCCATTCCATGAATGTTCAACCGCCGCCGATCGCCCGCACCACGTCGACCCTGTCGCGTGGCTGCAGGGGCGTCGCGGTCCAGCGCTCGCGCGGCACCACGCAGCGGTTCACGGCCAGCGCGACGGCCTGGCCGGCCAGGCCCAGGCTCGTGACCAGGTCGTGCAGGCTGCCACCCTCGGGGATGGCGTGCGCGGCGCCGTTCAGCTCGATTTCCATGTCTGTCTCCAGCATGGTCATGCCTTCTGGTAGAGCTCCGCGCCCTGGCGCATGAACTCGACCGCCTTGACCTGCATGCCCTGCGCCGCGTAATCGCGCACCTCCTGCGTGATCTTCATCGAGCAGAAGTGCGGGCCGCACATCGAACAGAAGTGGGCAACCTTGGCGGAGTCTTTCGGCAAGGTCTCGTCGTGGAAAGCCTTTGCCTTGTCCGGGTCGAGGCCGATGTTGAACTGGTCTTCCCAGCGGAATTCGAAGCGCGCTTTCGAAAGCGCGTTGTCGCGGATCTGCGCCCCCGGATGGCCCTTGGCCAGGTCGGCCGCGTGCGCCGCGATCTTGTACGTGATGATGCCGTCCTTGACGTCGTCCTTGTCCGGCAGGCCGAGATGTTCCTTAGGCGTCACGTAGCACAGCATCGCGGTGCCGTACCAGCCGATGTTGGCGGCGCCGATGCCGGACGTGATGTGATCGTAGCCGGGCGCGATGTCGGTGGTCAGCGGGCCCAGGGTGTAGAAGGGCGCTTCGTGGCACTGCTCGAGTTGCAGGTCCATGTTCTCCTTGATCAGCTGCAGGGGCACGTGGCCCGGGCCTTCGATCATGGTCTGCACGTCGTGGCGCCAGGCGACTTGCGTGAGCTCGCCGAGGGTACGCAGTTCGGCCAGCTGGGCTTCGTCGTTGGCGTCGTAGATCGAGCCGGGACGCAGGCCGTCGCCGAGGCTGAAGGCGACGTCGTAGGCCTTCATGATTTCGCAGATCTCTTCGAAGTGCGTGTACAGGAAGGATTCCTTGTGGTGGGCCAGGCACCACTTGGCCATGATCGAGCCGCCGCGCGAGACGATGCCGGTCAGGCGGTTCGCCGTCATCGGCACGAAGGGCAGGCGCACGCCGGCGTGGATGGTGAAGTAGTCGACGCCTTGTTCCGCCTGTTCGATCAGGGTGTCGCGGTACATCTCCCAGGTCAGTTCCTCGGCCTTCCCGTTGACCTTTTCCAGCGCCTGGTACAGCGGCACGGTGCCGATCGGGACCGGGCTGTTACGCAGGATCCATTCGCGCGTCTCGTGGATATGCTTGCCCGTCGAGAGGTCCATCACGGTGTCGCCGCCCCAGCGGATGGCCCAGGTCATCTTTTCGACCTCCTCGCCGATCGAGGACGTGACCGCCGAGTTGCCGATGTTGGCGTTGATCTTGACCAGGAAGTTGCGGCCGATGATCATCGGCTCGGACTCAGGGTGGTTGATGTTGGCCGGCAGGATGGCGCGGCCGCGGGCGATTTCGGCGCGCACGAATTCTGGCGTAATCTCGGAAAGATGCGCACGCGGGATCGAGGCGCCGAACGACTGGCCCGGGTGCTGGCGGCCGATCATCTGCGCCATGCGCTGGCCGGTGCTGCCGGATGCCTCGAGCGCCGCGAGGTATTCCTGCCGGCGCAGGTTCTCGCGGATCGCCACGAATTCCATCTCGGGCGTGACGATACCCTGGCGCGCGTAATGCATCTGGGTGACGTTGCGGCCGGACAGGGCGCGGCGCGGCTTCCTCTGCAAGTTGAAACGCAGGTCGGCCAGCTTGGGGTCGTTCAGGCGCGCGTTGCCGTAGTCGGAGGTGGGGCCGGGCAGCTCGGTGGTATCGCCGCGTTCCCCGATCCAGCCGGCGCGCAGCGCGCCCAGGCCGGAGCGGATGTCGATGCGGGCGTCCGGATCGGTGTAGGGACCGGAGGTGTCATACACCCACAGCGGCGGGTTCGGCTCGTGGCCGAACGAGGCGGGGGTGTCGGACTGGCGGATCTCGCGCATCGGCACGCGGATGTCGGGGCGGCTGCCGCCAACATAGACCTTGCGCGAGTTGGGTAGAGGCGTCACGGCCGCGGCATCGACCGTGGCGCTGGCGGACAGGAATTTCGGATCGGCGTTCAAGTGCACTCCTTTGGTCACTGAAGATCGGCGATCCAGCGGAGGAGTGCAAAGATGCGTACGTGAGGACGTACGTAGACTCTGTAGCTTCCCTTCGCTGGCATTATCCAGATCAGGTTCAGAGGGTATGTCTCACCCGTGCCGTCATGGCGCAGGACCCCTAGCGTTGTTGCCGCCCCGGCTGGGGCGACGGCGGAAGTGTACGTCGGTTTTCGGGAGATGGCAATGTACCTGGAGCGCCGGCGCATGCGATACTAGCGGCCATGCCTACCCTCACCCAGCTCATCCTCTACCCGATCAAGTCCTGCGCCGGCATGGCCGTGGACAGCGCCACCCTGCTCGAATCCGGCCTGCAGGCCCGTGGCGTGCACGACCGCGAATGGATGCTGGTGACGGACGATGGCCAGTTCCTGACCCAGCGCGAATTCCCGCGCATGGCGCTCGTCAAGCCGCGCCCGGATGGCGACGCGCTGCGCGTGAGCTTCCCCGCGATGGACGATCTCACGCTGCCGCTGGCCTGGAACGGCGACGCCGCGCCGCGCCGGGTCCGCATCTGGGACGACCTGGTCGACGCCGCCGATTGCGGCGAGGACGCCGCGGCCTGGTTCACCCGGGCGCTGCAAACCCCATGCCGCCTGGTCCGCTTCCGCCGCGACGTGATCCGCCCGACCAGCGTCAAGTGGACCGGCGGCGTGCTGTCGCAGACGCGCTTCGCCGATGGCTATCCGCTGCTGCTGATCGGCCAGGCTTCGCTCGACGACCTGAACCTACGCCTGCGCGCCGCCGGGCGCGACGGGCTGGGCATGGACCGCTTCCGCCCGAACCTGGTGGTCGACGGCCTGGAAGCCTTCGAAGAGGACTACGTCGAGACGCTGCGCACCGAGGACTTCGCGATCCATCCGGTGAAACCCTGCGCGCGCTGCCCGATTCCATCGATCGACCAGGCCACCGCCGTCCCCGGCCCGGACCCGCTCGACATCCTGCAAACCTACCGCGCCAACGCTCGCATGGAAGGCGCCGTCTGCATGGGCATGAACTGCATCGTGGTGCGCGGGGCCGGCAGCGAACTGCGCGTCGGCCAACAGCTCGACAGCGAACTGGCTTTTTGAGCATGGCGTCGCCGTTGGTCATCCTGCTGCACGGCGTGGGCGGCACCCCGGCCGACATGGCGCCGCTGGGCGAGCGCATCGCCGCCGAACTGCCGGAGGTGCGCATCGCCGCGCTGCCGGCAGCGCATCCCTTCGACCTCGGCCCGCAGGGCTACCAATGGTTTTCGGTGGACGGCATCACCGAGGAAAACCGCCCGGGCCGCATCCAGGCCGCGCTGGACGCCTTCATCGCGACGATCCAGGCGGTGCAGGGAGAGCACGGCGCCGCGCCCGAGACCACCACGCTGGTCGGCTTCTCGCAAGGCGCGATCATGTCCCTGGCCGGCTGCCACGCCGCCTGGCTGGCGCGCCACGTCGTTGCCATCGCCGGCCGTTTCGCGCCGCTGCCGGCGCGCTGGCCGCAAGCAACCACGGTCAGCCTGGTGCATGGCACCATGGATGGCACGGTGCCCGCCGATCACAGCCGTCGGGCCGCCGCGCGCCTGGCTGAACTGGATGCCGAGGTCCACCTGGACCTGGTGCCGCGCGCCGTGCACATGCTGTCGCCTGGCATGCAGGACGCCGTCATCGCCGCCCTGCGTCGCCGGGGATTGGCATCGAACTGACAGTTCGGCGCCGGTTACACATATGTAACGCATTTTCGGTTTTCAATACGGCCGAGTTGGCGTAATGTAGCGCGTATTGCTGAAAGGGAAGATCAATGCACGAGCGTGGCGCCAGTGTGCGCGAACTCATCGCCGAGAACGAGGCCTTGCGCCGCCAGCTGTCGAGCCTCATCGACCAGGCCGAGAGCAACCACGCTATCATGATGCGCCACCAGGCCTTCGACCTGGAGCTGGTCGCCGCGAGCAGCTTCCAGGAACTGGTCAATACCATCTTCAGCAAGCTGCCGGCCGTCTGCAACCTCGACATCGTGACCGTGTCATTGGTCGACAGCGGCGCCGATATCTATACCGTGATGGACCGGCTGGGCGTCGACTTCGAATCGCTGCCGAACCTGCTGTTCCACGAGGACCCGGAAGCGCTGGGTTACGACCTCGCCGGTGGCCAGGCGCCCAGGCCGCGCCTGGGGCTGTACGACCCGGCGCTGTATCCGATGGCGTTCCCGCAGGCGCCGGCCGGCCTGGCCAGCGTGGCGCTGGTGCCGCTGCTGCGCAACAAGCGCCTGCTGGGCAGCCTGAACCTGGGCAGCCGCGATCCGAGCCGCTTCACGCCCATCCTCGGTACCGACTTTGTCGAGCACATGGGGTCCATCATCGCGATCTGCCTGGAAAACGTGATCAGCAACGAGATGCTGAAGTACATCGGCCTGACCGATGCGCTGACCGGCGTCTACAACCGCCGCTACATGGACCGGCGCCTGGTCGAGGAGATCGCGCGCGCCCAGCGCCAGGCCTACCGCGTCTCGTGCATGTACATCGACGTCGATTACTTCAAGCAGGTCAACGACACCTACGGCCACCAGGCCGGCGACGACGTGCTGCGCGAAGTCGCGGGACGCATCAAGGCCGAGCTGCGCATGTCGGACGCGCTGGGACGCTTCGGCGGCGAGGAATTCGTGGTGCTGCTGATCGATGCGGACCTGGACAGCGCCAGCATGGTCGCCCAGCGCATCCGCGCCGGCGTGGCCGACCAGCCTTTCGTGGTGGGCGAGGGGCAGATGCTGTCGGTATCGGTGTCGATCGGCGTGGCGACGCTCGGCGATGCCGGGCGCGACCAGGCGATCGAGGGCGTGGCGCAGCAGCTGGTGGCGCAGGCGGACCAGGCGCTGTACGAGGCCAAGGAAGGCGGGCGCAATCGCGTAGTGGCGAAATAATATTTCAAATTCGGCAACAAATTGAAATAATATTTCACCTTAGTAAACGTCCCTCGGCCCGCGTCACCGCCGATCCCGTCCCGCGCAGCACCACCACGTCGCCGGCCCGCAACGTCGTCTCCGGATCCGGCTCGATCCTTTCCTGGCCGCGCCGCAGCGCCGTGACTTCGGCGCCGACCTCGTCCAGCTGCAGCTCGGCGATGCAGCGTCCGACCGCGCCGGCGTCGTCCTTCAGGGTCACCGAATGCAGGCGCACGTAGCTGTGTTCCGGGTCCTCGGCCAGGTCGCTGGCGCCGTGGAAGAAGCCGCGCAGCGAGGCATAGCGCTCGTCGCGCGCGGCCTGCACGCGGTGCACCACGCGGCGCAGCGGCACGCCCATCACGACCAGCGCGTGCGAGGCCAGCATCAGGCTCGATTCCAGCGCTTCCGGCACCACTTCGGTGGCCCCGGCCTTCTTCAACACCTCCAGTTCGGTGTCGTCGTGCGCGCGCACGATCACCGGCAGCTTGGGTGCCAGTTCGTGCACCAGGTGCAGCACTTTCAGCGCCAGGCGGGTGTCGGCAAAGGTAATCACCAGCGCGCTGGCGCGGTTGATGCCGGCCGCGATCAGGCTTTCGCGGCGCGTGCAGTCGCCATAGGAGACGTTGATGCCGGCGCTTCTCGCTTCCTGCACCCGCTCAGGATCGAGGTCGAGCGCGTACCAGGGCAGCTTTTCCTCGGACAGCAGCGTGGCCAGGCTCTGGCCGCTGCGGCCGAAGCCGGCGATGATCACGTGCTTCTGCGCCGCCATCGTGCGGCTCGCCAGCTGGGTCAGCTGCAGCGATTGCAGCATCCATTCGTTGGACGCCACCTTCATCGCGATTCTATCCATGTTGGCGATGATGAAGGGCGCCGCCAGCATCGACAGCACCATCGACGCCAGCACCAGCTGGATGAGAAAAGGGTCGATCAGCTTCGAGCCGGAAGCGAGGTTGAGCAGCACGAAACCGAATTCGCCGGCCTGGGCCAACGCCAGGCCGGTGCGCATGGCCACGCCGTCCGAGGAGCCGAAGGCCTTGGCAAGCGCCGCGATCAGGGCGAATTTCAGCAGCACGGGCAGTACCAGCAGCAGGAGCACGATGTACCAGTTCTCCAGCACCAGGCGCAGGTCGAGCAGCATGCCGATGGTGATGAAGAACAGGCCGAGCAGCACGTCGCGGAAGGGTTTGATATCCTCTTCCACCTGGTGCTTGTATTGCGTTTCCGAGATCAGCATGCCGGCCACGAAAGCGCCCAGCGCCATCGACAAGCCCGCGTGCTCGGTGATCCAGGCCGCGCCAAGCGTCACCAGGAGCAGGTTCAGCATGAACAGCTCCTGCGAGCGGCGCTTGACCACGATGGTGAACCAGTTGCGCATCAGCTTCTGGCCGAAGAACAGCAGCAGGGCCAGCACGGCGGCGGCCTTGATGCCGGCCCAGGCCAGGGTCATGGCCAGTTCCTCGGCGGGTTTGGCCAGCGAGGGAATCAGGATCAGCAGCGGCACCACGGCCAGGTCCTGGAACAGCAGGATGCCGATGATGCGGCGGCCATGCTGGCTTTCCAGCTCCAGGCGCTCGGTCAGGAGTTTGGATACGATGGCGGTGGAGGACATCGCCAGCGCCCCGCCCAGGCCCAGCGCGGCCTGCCAGCTGATCCGGACCGGCAGCGGAAGCGCAGTTGCCAAAAACTGGAGCAGCAGGGCGGCCAGCACCGTCACCAGGATGGTCAGCGCGACCTGGGCCAGTCCGAGCCCGAACACGATGCGGCGCATTGCCTTGAGCTGGGCCAGCGAGAATTCTAGGCCGATCGAGAACATCAGGAATACCACGCCGAATTCGGCCAGCGCGTGGGTCGAGTCGCCGTTGTCGGCCAGTTTCAGGGCATGCGGGCCGATCAGGACGCCGACGGCCAGGTAACCCAGCATCGGCGGCAGGTGCAACATGCGGAAGACGACCACGCCGAAAACGGCGCTGCCGAGAAAAAGGAGTGTGAGTTCGAGGCCTGAAGTCATCCAATCAAACGGCGTAGTCCGGGGATGTTGTTATTTGTTACGTCTGGCAAGTTTCTTGCTTTCTCAATTCGGATATACTTTGTCTATGAGTGTAACCCATGAAGAAATAATGCTGACAAGTTTTGACGCGGCCCAGGCGCGCCGCGCGCTGGACCTGGCCCGCGCCACGCTGGACATCGAGGGTGACGCGATCCGCAAACTGCAAGCGCGCCTGGACCAGGACGACAGCCTGCCGCGCGCGGTCGCGCTGATGCTGGCTTGCAAAGGCCGCGTGGTCGTCTCCGGCATCGGCAAGTCGGGCCACATCGGGCGCAAGATCGCCGCCACCCTGGCGTCGACCGGCACCCCGGCCCTGTTCCTGCACCCGGCCGAAGCGGCCCACGGCGACCTCGGCATGGTCACCCCGCAGGACGTGCTGATCGCGATCTCGTATTCGGGCGAAAGCAGCGAGCTGGCGGTCGTGATCCCGGCCGTCAAGCGTATGGGCGTGCCCGTGATCGCGATGACCGGCAAGCCGGAATCGCGCCTGGCGCAGACCGCGGACGTGCACCTGGACGTCTCGGTCGAGAAGGAAGCCTGCCCCCTGAACCTGGCGCCGACCGCCAGCACCACCGTCACGCTGGCGCTGGGCGACGCATTGGCCGTGGCGCTGCTCGAGCTGCGTGGCTTCAAGTCCGAGGATTTCGCGCTGTCGCACCCGGGCGGCGCCCTGGGCCGCCGCCTCCTGACACGCGTGGCCGACGTGATGCGCAGCGGCGACGCCGTGCCGAAGGTCGGCCCCGATGCGCTTCTGCTCGACGCACTGCTGGAAATCTCGAACAAGGGCATGGGCATGACCGCCATCGTCGACGCGGACGGCCGCCCGGTCGGCGTGTTCACCGACGGCGACCTGCGCCGCCTGATCGCCAAGGTCCAGGACTTCAGCAAGCTCGTGATCCGCGACGTCATGCACGCCGATCCGCGCCGCATCCATCCGGAGCAGCTGGCCGTGGACGCGGTCGCGGTCATGGAAGAGTTCCGCATCAACCAGATGCTGGTGACCGACGCCGACGACAAGCTGGTGGGCGCGCTGCACATCCACGACCTGACCCGCGCGAAGGTGATCTGATGACGCCACTGGCCCACATGGAGCGCGCCGCGCGTGTAAAAGTCATGATCTTCGACGTCGACGGCGTGCTGACCGACGGCAGCCTGACCTACAACGCCGACGGCGAAATCACCAAGACCTTCTTCGTGCTGGACGGCCTGGGCATCCAGCTCTTGAACCGCACCGGGGTGAAGACCGCGATCATCAGCGCGCGGAATTCGCCGATCGTGGTCAAGCGCGCGGCCGACCTCGGGATCACCCACGTGTTCCAGGGCCAGCACGACAAGCGCATCGCGTTTGCCGAGCTGCTTGCGGCCACCGGCGTGACGGCCGAGGAATGCGGCTACATCGGCGACGACGTGATCGACCTGCCGCTGCTCTCGCGCGTGGGCTTTGCCGTCACGGTGCCGAGCGGGCACTCGGAAGTGCAGCACCGCGCGCATTACGTGACCAGGAACCCGGGCGGCCGCGGCGCCGTGCGCGAAGTGTGCGACATGGTGATGCGCGCCCAGGGCACTTACGACCAGGCGCTCGCGCCTTATTTCGGATAAGCTGACATGGCACCGGCGAACTATAAACGTACCGCGCACCGGGGCAAGCTGCTGGCCCTGATGCTGACCGGCCTGTTCTGCGTCTTCGGCAGCTTCTGGCTGGTCCAGATCATGGGCCGCGACGACAACGGGCCGAACCTCAACGCGGGCAACGCGCCGGACTACATCGTCGAGAATTTCAGTTTCGTGCGCATGGCGGAAACCGGCAAGCCGCGCTACGTGATCTCGGGCGAGCGCCTGACCCACCGGCCGGCCGACAATTCGTCGGTCATCGACAAACCGGTGATGCAGGGCTTGAACACCGAGCATCCGCCGATGACCACCACTGCGGAGCGCGCGCTGGTGACCCAGAACCAGAGCCAGGTCGACCTGGTCGGCAACGTCGACATCCGGCGCCCGGGCAGCGGCAAGGCCCAGCCGATGCACATCCAGACCGAGGCGCTGACCTTCTTGCCGGACGAGGACATCGCGAAGACCGACAAGCCGGTCCAGATGACGCTTGGCGATGCGACCATGAACGGCATCGGCATGGTGGCCAACAACGCGACCCAGCAATTGCAGGTCGGCCGCGGCCACCTCAACTACCCGCCGCGCCAGCGCTGACCGCAAGCATTTCAAGGACAAGCCAATGACAACAATGAAAAAAATTCTCGCCGCCGGCTGCGCCGCCCTCCTGCTCCTGCCGCTGGCCGCGCAGGCGGAGCGGGCGGATGCGCTCAAGCCGCTCAAGGTCGATTTCAACGACATCCACGTCGACAACGTCACCCAGCACACGATCGCCACCGGCAACGTCGTGATCACGCGCGGCACCATGGTGCTGAAGTCGGACCGGGCGGAAGTCGTCGAATCGCCGGAAGGCTTCCGCACCTTCATCCTGACCGCGTCGCCGGGCAAGCTCGCCACCTTCCGCCAGAAGCGCGACGGCGGTCCCGACCTGTGGGCCGAGGGCCACGCCCAGCGCATCGAATACGACGAGCGCGCGGACCTGGTCAAGCTGATGTCGAACGCCATGATCCGCCAGCTCGAAGGCCAGAAGGTCACGCAGCAGATGGAACAGACCTTCATCTCCTACGACAGCCGCAAGGAAGTCCTGCTCGGCCGTAACGATGCCGGCGGCGCCGACAACGTCGGCAAGGGCCGCGGCAGCATCACCTTCGAGCCGCGGCGTACTGCGCCAGCACCAGCGGCCCCGGCCGCAGGTGCTCGCGCAGGGTCTTCTTCCTCCGCCACGCCAGCACCAGCGGCCCCGGCCGCGGGTGCAGGCGCAGGGAAGCAATGATGGAAGTCCGTCCAGAAGCCACCGCCACCGCCGTCGGCGCTGCTGATGCCGATTGCGGCAACACCCTCGTCGTCAAGGGCCTGCAGAAGAGCTACGGCAAGCGCCTGGTCGTGCGCGACGTTTCGCTGCAGGTGGCCTGCGGCGAAGTGGTCGGCCTGCTCGGCCCGAACGGCGCCGGCAAGACCACCTCGTTCTACATGATCGTCGGCCTGGTGCCGTCGGACGCCGGCAGCATCGACATCAACGGCAACGACGTCACCGGCCTGCCGATCCACCGCCGCGCCTTGCTCGGCCTGTCCTACCTGCCGCAGGAAGCCTCGGTGTTCCGCAAGCTGACGGTGGAGGAGAACATCCGCGCCGTGCTGGAACTGCAGCGCGAGAACGGCAAGCCATTGACCAAGGCGCGCATCACCGAACGCCTCGACGAGCTGCTGGCCGAACTGCAGATCGAGAAGCTGCGCGAGAACCCGGCGCTGTCGCTGTCGGGCGGCGAGCGGCGCCGCGTGGAGATCGCGCGCGCGCTGGCGACCAACCCGCGCTTCGTGCTGCTCGACGAACCCTTCGCCGGCGTCGACCCGATCGCCGTGATCGAGATCCAGCGCATCGTGCGCTTCCTGAAGGAGCGTGGGATCGGGGTCCTGATCACCGACCACAACGTGCGCGAAACGCTCGGCATCTGCGACCGCGCCTACATCATCAACCAGGGCGCGGTGCTCGCATCCGGCCGCCCCGACGATATTATCGCCAACGAATCCGTACGCCGCGTCTACCTGGGTGAACACTTCCGAATGTAGTCATGAAACAGACGCTGCAACTCAAGACATCACAGCACCTTGCACTGACCCCGCAACTCCAGCAGTCGATCCGGCTGCTGCAGCTGTCCACTCTCGAATTGCACCAGGAGATCGAGCAGGTCCTGAGCGACAATCCCCTGCTCGAGCGGCTCGACGATCCGCTCGACCGCTCCGTGCGCCTGCTGGCAGACGGGGCCATCAACCACAATGCGGCCACACCGGGCGAAGCGCCTGCACCGGGCGCGCAGGCGGAAGAGGGCGGCAACGCTAACAGCGAAGGCGAAGCTTCCGAAGGCGGCGCCGACGATGCCCCGGCGGGCGAGCCCGACGCCGACTGGGGCGAGGCCGGCCGCGGCGCGGGCGGCGGCGAGGACGAGGACGGCCGCCCGCAGCTGGAAGCCAGTCCCGTCACGCTGCGCGAGCACCTGATGGAACAGGTGCGCATGACCTGCAGCGCGGCGCGCGATTGCGCGCTGGTCGAGCTGGTGGTCGATGCGCTCGACGACAACGGCTACCTGGAAGAGCCGCTCGACGACATCCATGCGCGCCTGCCGGAAGAGCTGGAGATCGAGTTCGACGAGCTGCGCACCGCGCTGGCGATGGTGCAGAGCATGGATCCGCCGGGCGTAGGCGCGCGCAGCGCGGCCGAGTGCCTGGCGCTGCAGATCCGCCGCATGCCGAACGTGCCGCTGGTCACGCGGCGCATGGCGCTGGTCATCGTCGAGAAGTACCTCAGCTGGTTCGCGCAGCGCGAATTCAACAAGCTCAAGAAGGCGCTCGACTGCGACGACGAAGACCTGCGCGAAGCCCAGGCCGTGATCCGCCAGTGCAATCCGCACCCGGGAGCGGCCTTCGCCTCGGACGTCTCGGATTTCGTCGTGCCGGACGTGATCGTGCGCCGTGCCAAGGATGGCTGGAGCGTGCAGCTGAACCCGGACGTGATGCCGCGCCTGCGCGTGAACAGCCTGTACGCGCAAGCGCTGCGCCAGGCGAAATCGGAGAGCCAGCTGAACGCGCAATTGCAGGAAGCCAAGTGGCTCATCAAGAACATGCGCCAGCGCTTCGACACCATCCTGCGCGTGGCCCAGGCCATCGTCGATCGCCAGCGCAATTTTTTCTCCCACGGCGCGGTTGCCATGCGGCCCCTTGTTTTACGCGAGATAGCTGATACACTGGGTCTACACGAGAGCACAATTTCTCGTGTCACAACGCAGAAGTACATGCTGACACCGCACGGCATGTTCGAGCTGAAGTACTTTTTTGGTAGCCACGTTGCGACAGAGGCGGGCGGTGAAGCGTCCTCGACGGCAATACGTGCGCTCATCGTGCAACTCACAGGAGCCGAAGACCCCAAGAATCCATTATCCGATAGCAAGATCGCGGAAATGCTGGGGGAGCAAGGAATGGTCATCGCGCGCCGTACGGTCGCCAAGTACCGAGAGGCGCTGAAGATTCCACCCGTCAGCCTCCGCAAATCCTTGTAACAAGTGCTGTTCATGGCGCCAAACGGAGTGCGCGCGTGAACGGCGCGCATCTTCAAAGGAGTGTGTATGAATCTCACCATCAGTGGCCATCATCTCGATGTAACCCCCGCCATCCGTGAATACGTACAAAACAAGCTTGAACGGATCACCCGCCATTTCGACCAAGTGATCGACTCCCACGTCATCCTCTGCATCGACAATCTCACCGAGAAAGAAAAACGCCAGAAGGCCGAGATCAACCTGCGTGTCGCAGGCAAGATCCTGCACATCACCAGTGCCGCCCATGACTTGTACGCCGCGATCGACATGCTGATGGATCGCCTCGACCGCCAGGTCGTCAAGTACAAACAGATGCTCCAGAATCACAGTCATACGGCGCTCAAGCGCCTGGCTGGCGATGAGGGCGAGGCGCCTGCCACGGCATAACGCCATCCGCAACACCAGGGACAAAGGGCGCATCGGCGCCCTTTTTGCTTTTGCTCGTTACAATGGTGCGCATCACAATTCCGATAACGAGAGACATGAGCGAACACGTACACGTCCGCGTTGCCAACGGCACCGGCATCCTGACCCTGGACCGTCCCAAGGCCCTGAATTCGCTGTCGCTGGACATGGTCCGCGCGCTGGCCGCGGCGCTGCTGGCCTGGCGCAGCGACCCCGCCATCGACGCCGTCTTCCTCACCAGCAGCAGCGAAAAAGCCCTGTGCGCCGGCGGCGACATCCGCTTCTTCCACCAGCTGGGCCAGCTCACGCCGCAGGGCGGCAGCGCGCTGCTCGAGGATTTCTTTACCGAGGAATACGCGCTCAACCACCTCATTCATTTTTATCCGAAACCGTATATCGCGCTGATGGACGGCGTGGTGATGGGCGGCGGCATGGGCATCGCCCAGGGCGGGCCGGACTGCGGCCTGCGCATCGTGACCGAACGCACGAAGATGGCGATGCCCGAGGTGAACATCGGCATGTTCCCGGACGTGGGCGGCAGCCACTTCCTGGCGCACGCGCCGGGCCGCCTGGGCTGGTACCTGGGCCTCACGGGCGCGACCATCGGCGCCGCCGACGCTTTATATGTCGGCCTGGCCGACGTGTTCGTCCCTTCCGCTCAACTAGAAGCCTTGCGTGCGCTGGTCGCCGCCACGCCGGGTGCCGGCCTGGCGGCGGCGATCCGCGCCTTTGCCGCGCCTTTCGCGGCGCAGGCGGGTGCCAGCGAACTGCAGGCGCAGCGTGAGCGCATCGATATGCACTTCGGCGCCGCTTCGGTGGACGGCATCATGGCCTCGCTGGGAGGCGATGCGGATCCCCTCGCGCAAAAGGCGCTGGCCCTGATGCGCCAGCGCTCGCCGCTGATGATGTGCGTGACCCACGAGATGCTGGCGCGCGGCGCATCGCTCGGCGTGGCCGACTGCCTGCGCATGGAACGGTCCCTGGTGCGCCGCACCTTCGAGCACGGCGAGATCCTCGAAGGCGTGCGCGCGCTGGTCATCGACAAGGACAATGCGCCGGTGTGGAACCCGCCGGTGCTGGAGCAAGTGACGCCCGGGATGGTGGAACGCTTCTTCGAGCCGGTATGGCCGACGCATGCGCATCCCTTGCGCGATCTCTGACAGGAAGGAGAGGTGATGGCAGACCAGGATAGCATCAGCGTCGGCATCGTCGGCGGCGGCCTGATGGGCGTCGGCATCGCGACCCGCTTCGCACTGGCCGGCATGCCCGCGCTGGTAGTCGAGGCACGCGGCGAACGCGCGGCCGGCATCCCGCTGGTGGCGCAGGATATCCTGTCCCAGCTGCTGGACGCCGGGGTCATCGACGGGGCCCGGTGCGACGCCGCGCTGGCCCGGTTGCGCGTGACGGCGGACCTGGCCGGACTGGCCGCGGCGCCGGTCGTGATCGAGGCGATTCCCGAAGACCTGCAGGCCAAGCAGGCCCTGTATGCGCAGCTCGAAGCCGTGGTGGCGCTTGATGCCATCATCGCCAGCAATACCAGCGGCTTCCCGCCGGACGCGCTGTCCGCGCAGATGCGGGCACGCGAGCGCTTCCTGGTCGCCCATTTCTGGAATCCGCCGCATGCGATCCCGCTGGTGGAAGTCGTGCCGGGCAGTGCCACCGATCCGGACGCGGTCGAGCGCATCGTGCGCCTGCTGGACCGGGCAGGCGCCGAGCCGGTGGTGCTGAAGGCGGCCATCCCCGGCTTCATCGGCAACCGCCTGCAGTTCGCCGTGCTGCGCGAAGCCCTGCACATCGTGCGTTCCGGCGCGGCCACGCCGGACACCGTCGACGCCGTCATGAAGGCTTGCCTGGGCCGGCGCTACAGCATCATGGGACCGTTCGAAAGCGCAGACCTGGGCGGCCTGCACACCTTGCTCGGCATCGGCGCCAACCTGATGCCGGAACTGGCCAAGGACGAGGACGTGCTCGAACTGATGCGCGAGCACGTCGACAAGGGCGAACTCGGCGCGGCCACCGGCCAGGGCTTTCATACCTGGGACGAGGACCGCATCGCCGACCTCAAGGCGCGCCGCCGGCGCCAGTTGCGCCAGGATTGAGGCCATCATGGACCCTGGGGCACATCGGGCACCGGCAGCCTGGCGCGAACGGCTGCGGGGCTACCGCTGGACGCCGGCGACGGAGGGCTGCTCGGAGGCATCCGTGTACCGGCTCGACGCGCCCGGCCGGCCGGCGCTGTTCGTGAAGACCGAAGCCGCCGGACCGCTCGCCGAATTGGGTGGCGAGGCGGAGCGCCTGCGCTGGCTGGCGGCCCAGGGCATTCCCTGCGCGCCGGTGCTCGGATTCGCCACGGAAGCGGGGCGGGACTGGATGCTGCTGGGCGCCGTCGCGGGACGCAACCTGGAAGACGCCGGCCTCGATGCCACCACCACCGTGCGCCTGATGGCCGAAGCGCTGCGCCGCCTGCACGCGCTGGACGCCGCCGCCTGTCCCTTCGACCATCGCGCGGCAATGCGCATCGAGCATGCCCGGGCGCGCCTGCAGGCCGGCCTGGTCATCGATGCCGACCTGGACGACGAGCACCGTCACCTGGCGCCCGCCGAACTGTTCGCGCGCCTGCGCACACAGGCGCCCGCGCACGAGGACCATGTGGTCGCGCATGGCGACGCCTGCCTGCCGAACCTGATGGTGCAGGACGGGGAAGTCTCGGGCTGGATCGATTGCGGCCGCCTGGGCGTGGCCGACCGCTGGCAGGACCTGGCGCTGGCGACGCGCGATATCGGCGAAAACCTGGGCAAGAAGTGGATCACCCCCTTTTTGCAGGCCTATGGTGTGGCGCATGACGCGCGGCGCGCCGCCTTCTACCGGCTGCTGGACGAGTTCTTTTGACAACATTCACGCGTTTCATGGGATGATCGCAGCACAACCATAATGGAGGAGCTGCCTTGTCATTCCTGATCGTCCTGGCCGCACTGGCCTTCCTGATGGTGGCCGCCTACCGCGGCTACAGCGTCATCCTGTTCGCCCCCGTCGCCGCGCTCGCGGCGGTGCTGCTCACCGAGCCGGCCGCCGTCGCGCCAGTGTTTTCCGGGATCTTCATGGAAAAGATGGTGGGCTTCGTGAAGCTCTACTTCCCAGTCTTCATGCTCGGCGCCGTGTTCGGCAAGGTGATCGAGATGTCGGGCTTTTCGAAATCCATCGTGCAGGCCGCGATCCGCTACATCGGCCGCTCGCGCGCCAACGCCGTGATCGTCGCCGTGTGCGCGCTGCTGACCTACGGCGGCGTGTCGCTGTTCGTGGTGGTGTTCGCGGTCTACCCGTTCGCGGCCGAGCTTTACCGGCAGAGCAACATCCCGAAGCGCCTGATGCCGGGCGCGATCGCGCTGGGCGCGTTCTCGTTCACCATGGACTCGCTGCCCGGCACGCCGCAAATCCAGAACATCATCCCGACCACCTTCTTCAAGACCACCGGTTGGGCCGCGCCGGTACTGGGCACGATCGGCTCGCTGTTCATCATCGTGGTCGGCCTGGCCTACCTGGAATGGCGCCGCCGCGCGGTCATGGCCAAGGGTGAAGGTTATGGCAGCTCGCTCGTCAACGAACCCGCTGCCGCCGGCACCGAAGCGCTGCCGCATCCGGCCCTGGCCATCCTGCCGCTGGTGCTGGTGGGCGTCGCCAACTTCGTGTTCACGCGGATGATCCCGGTCTGGTACGGCGCCGGCGCCTACACGGTGCCGCCCGAGGTGCTGCCCGGCGTGCACACGCCGGTGACGGCGACGGTGAAGACCGTGGTCGCGATCTGGGCGGTCGAGGCGGCGCTGCTGCTCGGGATCCTGCTGGTCGTGGTGACGGCCTTCCGCCGCATCAGCCAGAAGTTCGCGGCCGGCTCCAAGGACGCGGTCGGCGGCGCGCTGCTGGCGGCGATGAACACCGCCTCCGAATACGGCTTCGGCGGCGTGATCGCCGCGCTGCCGGGTTTCATCGTGGTCAGCGATGCGTTGAAAGGGATTCCGAATCCGCTGGTGAATGCGGCGGTGTCGGTCAGCTCGCTGGCCGGCATTACCGGCTCGGCCTCGGGCGGCATGAGCATCGCGCTGGCGGCCATGTCCGACCTGTTCATCCAGGGCGCGCAAGCCGCGCAGATTCCGATGGAAGTGCTGCACCGGGTGGTGGCGATGGCCAGCGGCGGCATGGACACGCTGCCGCACAACGGCGCCGTCATCACGCTGCTGGCGGTGACGGGACTGACGCACCGCGAGTCCTACCGCGAGATCTTTGCGGTCACGGTGATCAAGACGGTGGCGGTGTTCTTCGTGATCGGCGTGTATTACGCGACCGGGCTGGTTTGAGCTGACGTCATCCCCGCGAAAGCGGAGAGCCATACTGAGCTGACCGGCCACGGACTCCAGGCATGGGTTCCCGCTTTCGCGGGAACGACGTGGTGGCTAATGCGGCACGTGCTGTTCGCGGTGCCGCACCACCACCCGCTCGGTCTCGGCGAAGTAGGCGCCGAGGCGCTCGGCCATGTAGACCGAGCGGTGCTGGCCGCCGGTGCAGCCCACCGCCACCGTCAGGTAGCTGCGGTTGTCCTTCTTGAACGAGGGCAGCCACTTGGCGACGAAGGCGCGGATGTCGGACAGCAGTTCGATCGCCTGCGGCTGGGCGTCCAGGAAGGCGATGACGGGTTCGTCCTTGCCGTTCAGCGGGCGCAGCGTCAGGTCGTAATACGGGTTCGGCACGGCGCGCACGTCGAACACGAAGTCCGCATCCAGCGGCACGCCACGCTTGAAGGCGAAGGATTCGAAGTACAGGGTCAGCGGCGCGTACTCGATCTCGGTCAGTTCCTTGACCCAGGCGCGCAGCTTGTTGGCCGACAGTTCGGAGGTGTCGATCACGTGGCCCAGCTTTTCGATCGGCACCAGGCGGTCGCGCTCTTCCGAAATGCACTCGATGAGGGTGCGGCGCGACGATGGGTTTTCGCCAGGGTGCAGCTCGTGCGACAGCGGGTGGCTGCGGCGCGTTTCGGAAAAGCGCGCCACCAGCGAATGGGTGCTGGCGGTCAGGAAGATCACGCGGACTTCATGGCCTTCCTCGCGCAGCGATTCGACCGTGGACGGCAGCTCCGCCAGCGACTCGGCGCTGCGGGCGTCGACCGCCACGGCCACGCACTTGCTGTCGCCGCCATCGACGGTCTTGACCAGCGCGGGCAGCAGGGCAGGGGGCAGGTTGTCGACGCAATAATAACCTGCGTCTTCGAGGACGTTCAGGGCAACCGATTTGCCGGAGCCCGAGATACCGGTGAGGAGGACGATGCGCATACGGTAATGATACCGTAGTGACGCCCGTGATGCTCATTTACATGTCATTTTACACGCGGGCACTGCAGCACTAATCGCTGCTCATTGCCTGTCTTTGACGCTCCATGAACTCCTGCAGCGTATCGATCCCGCGCAGTTGCAGGATGGTGTTGCGCACCGCGGCCTCGAGCAGCACCGCGATGTTGCGGCCGGCCGCCACCGGGATCACGACCTTGCGGATCGGCAGTCCGAGCACATCCTCGGTCGGGAAGTGGAAAGGCAGGCGTTCGACTTCCTCGTCCAGCGCGCCGCGCTTGACCAGGTGCACGATCAATTTCAGCCGCATCTTGCGGCGAACGGCGGTCTCGCCGAAGATCGCCTTGATGTCGAGCAAGCCCAGGCCGCGCACTTCGAGCAGGTTCTGCAGCAGCGGCGGGCAGCGGCCCTCGATCATGTTCGGCGCGATGCGCGAGAATTCGACGGCATCGTCGGCCACCAGGCCGTGCGAACGCGAAATCAGTTCGAGGCCCAGTTCGCTCTTGCCCAGGCCCGAATCGCCGGTGATCAAGACCCCCACGCCCAGCACGTCCATGAACACGCCATGCATGATCACGCGCTGCGCCAGTTTCTTGGATAAATAGACGCGCAGGAAGTCGATCACCTGCGCCGCCGGCAATGGCGTCGAGAACAGCGGGATGTTCTGCTCGTCGCAGATGGCGAGGATGTCGGGCGGCGTGTCCAGGCCCTGCGCGATGATCAGGGCCGGCGGGCCACCCCCGATCAGTTCGCCGATCACGTGGCTGCGCGAGCCCGATTTGAGGCGCTGGTAGTAATTCAGTTCCTGGTGCCCGAACACCTGGATGCGGCCCGGGTGGATCAGGTTCAGGTGGCCGACCTGGTCGGCGGCCGAGACCGCGTCGCCCGAGATCAGGCGCTCGCCGCCGGGGAAGCCCGCGAACCAGCCGAGTTGCAGGCTGTCGCGGTTGTCGTCGTACAGCCTCTGGATGGTCAGCGGGGTCTGCAGCATGGCATCAGCCCAGCGCCTGCAGACTCGGCTGCCAGTTGATGATGCGCTCGTGCACCGATTTCGGATCCGGATCGGTGGCCAGCGCCGTGCGGATCGCCTCGTCGGAAAACAGCTCGGCGATCTCGGACAGGATCTCGAGGTGCTGCTGGGTCACGTGGTCGGGAATCAGGAGGAAGAACAGCAGCTTGACCGGTTCGCCGTCCGGGGATTCGAACGGGATCGGTTCGACCAGGCGCACGAAGGCCGCCAGCGGCGACTTCAGGCTCTTGCTGCCCTTGATGCGCCCGTGCGGAACGGCGACGCCATGGCCCAGGCCCGTCGAGCCCAGGCGCTCGCGCGCGAACAGGTTGTCCGACACGGTCGAGCGGGCGATGCCGCAATTGTTTTCGAAAATCAAACCAGCCTGTTCAAAGGCGCGTTTCTTGCTCGAAACTTCCAGGTCGAGCTGGACATTGTCGAGCGAGAGGATTTTGCTTAAGTTAGTCATGACACGCTTCGATATTGCGGTGCACCACCGGTGCTTGCGAGCGGGAATTATAGGCCTGTTTCATGGCCGTGTAATACGTTTTCGCATCGCTCGATCCGGGTGCCGACACAGGGTTTGTAAGCAACCTAAGGCCGTGCGCAATTTCCTAGACAAAATATGAGATTTCGCGCACGAAATACTGCTGCCGGGGCGTCCACGCCGATTTTTGTGGCTTTGCCGACGCATTCTTGCAAGATGCGCGGTGCGCCGCCGGGTGGCTGGAGCGGCCGCAAAAAACCGCTCCTTGTCGCTGGAATCGGACACTAGATGGTGTCGATTCCATCAATTTCATCGGCCCAGTGACAGTTTATTGACGGGCGGTGCGCAGGTTTGGCGGTTTGCCGGTGCTGAAATTGGCGCGCCAGGGGTTGATGTCGAGGCCGCCGCGGCGCGTGTAACGCGCGTAGACGGCCAGCTTGTTCGGCTTGCACTGACGCAGGATGTCCGTGAAGATGCGCTCAACACATTGCTCGTGGAATTCGTTGTGTTCGCGGAAGCCGATCAGGTAGCGCAACAGGCTTTCCTGGTCGATCTGCGGGCCGGCGTAATGGATCTGCACGCTGCCCCAGTCGGGCTGGCCGGTGACCAGGCAGTTCGACTTCAGCAGGTGCGACACCAGGGTTTCCTCGACCGCCGCTTCTTCGAAGTTGGCTTTGAGCAGTTCCGGTGCCGGGCTGTAGCTGTCGACCTCGATGTCGAGGCGGTCCAGCAGCAAACCGTCGAGTTCGCCCATCTTGAGCTTGCCGAAGTCTTCCGCAGGCGTCAGCGTGATGTGCACCGGGGCGCCGAAGGCATTCGACAAGTCGTCGCGCAACAGCGTCAGCAGGGCGTCGCTGTTGGCCAGGCGGGTCTGGTTGAAGGAGTTCAGGTAGAGCTTGAACGATTTCGACTCGACGATGTTCGGCGAGTCCGCCGGCGCGCTGACGGTCGCGATCGCCACCTGCGGCTTGCCGCGCAGGTTCAGCCACGACAGTTCGTAGGCATTCCAGATGTCGACGCCGAAGAAGGGCAGCGTGCCCGTCAGGCCGAGCTCGTCGCGCTTTTGCTGGCGCGGGATGGGAAACAGCAGCTCGGGGGCGTACTGGGTCTGGTAGGCCGAAGACTTGCCGAGCGGCGATTGATCGGGGGTATTGGTCATGGTGTTATCTCGATATGCCGGCGGGGTCAGGATGCCGTACCGGCGGCGGCAAAGCCCCGTATCGTACACCTTTCCGGATTCGGCCGCGCGTTCTGTCTGCTTGATTTGCCGATGGGCTCGGTGGGCACCCCGTGCCCACCAACGCGTGCGTTACAGGAACAGCTTGTAGACCGGATTCGCGCTCTCGTCCCAGTAACGATAGCCCAGCGTCGCCAGGAATTGCCGGAACTCATCCATCTCCCCGGCCGGCACTTGCAG
Organism: uncultured Massilia sp.; assembly: GCA_913777025.1. Taxonomy (GTDB): domain Bacteria; phylum Pseudomonadota; class Gammaproteobacteria; order Burkholderiales; family Burkholderiaceae_D; genus Telluria. Next base: position 52,453 of record CAJYQM010000487.1, read on the forward strand.
CCCGACCAGGATGCGTCCCACATCGCCGCCCTGGTTGCGGTAGTGAAACAGCGAGATATTCCAATTCGGCGCCATGCTGTCCAGGAAACGCATCAGCGCTCCGGGGCGTTCCGGGAACTCGAAGCGGTACAGCAACTCGTCATGCGCCAGCGGGCTCTTGCCGCCGACCAGGTGGCGCACGTGCTGCTTGGCCAGTTCGTCGTGCGTCAAATCGAGGGTGCGGAAACCGTGCTCCTCAAAGGTGCGTCCGACCACGCTCGATTCGCTGCGCCCGCCCACCTGCACGCCCACGAACACGTGGGCCTCGCGCTCGTCGCTGATGCGGTAGATGAATTCGGTGACGTTGCGCGGGCCGACCAAGCCGCAGAAGCGCTTGAAACTGCCGCGCTGCTCGGGAATGGTGACCGCGAACACGGCTTCGCGCGCTTCGCCCACCTCGGCGCGTTCGGCCACAAAGCGCAGGCGGTCGAAATTCATGTTGGCGCCGCAGGCGACGGCGACCAGGGTCTCGTTCTTCACGGGCTGGCGCGCCATCTGCGAGCGTTCGACATAGGCCTTGGCGCCTGCCACGGCCAGCGCGCCGGCTGGTTCCAGGATGCTGCGCGTGTCCTGGAACACGTCCTGGATCGCGGCGCAGATGGCATCGGTGTCGACGATGATCACCTCGTCGACGACTTCCTTCGCGATGCGGAAGGTCTCTTCGCCCACCAGGCGCACCGCGGTGCCGTCGGAGAACAGGCCGACGTCCGGCAGCGTCACGCGCTGGCCGGCCTTCAGGCTCTTGGCCATCGCATCCGAATCGATGGTCTGCACGCCGATGATCTTGATGTCCGGCCGCACGGCCTTGACGTAGGCGCCGATGCCGCTCACCAGCCCGCCGCCGCCGATCGCGACGAAGATCGCGTGGATCGGGCCGGCATGCTGGCGCAGGATCTCCATGCCGATCGTGCCCTGGCCGGCGATCACGTCGGGATCGTCGAAGGGGTGCACGAAGGTCAGCTTCTGTTCGCGCTCGAGCAGCAGGGCGTGGTTGTAGGCGTCGGTGTAGGAATCGCCATGCAGGACGATCTCGACGTTGGCGCCGCCGCGGGACTTGACCGCGTTGATCTTGACCGGCGGCGTGGTGGTCGGCATCACGATCAGCGCGCGGCAGCCAAGGCGGCTGGCCGACAGCGCGACACCCTGCGCATGGTTGCCGGCGGAGGCGCAGATCACGCCGCGTTTCAGCTGTTCCGCCGACAGGTGCGCCATCTTGTTGTAGGCGCCGCGCAGTTTGAACGAGAACACGCTCTGCATGTCCTCGCGCTTGAAATAGATGCGGTTGCCCATGCGCTGCGACAGCGTCGGTGCCAGTTCGAGCGGGGTTTCTTCGGCCACGTCGTAGACGCGCGCGGTCAGGATTTTCTTGAGATAGTCGTTGGTCATGGCGGATGGTTTCGTTACTGAGTTCCGGGCGACTGGGACTGTCCTGCAGGGTGGATAACCGAGACTTGTGCAGTACGGCGGCGGGCGCGGGGGTAGGGCGCGGCCAACCGTGTCGATACGATAAGGTTCGCCTCATTATAATGGACGCGTCCGGCCCCGCCTCCATTTCCTATCGACTATCGATGATCGAATCCGCCGTCCTCTGGCTGCTCAAAATCCTTGCCGCTCCCAGCGTCGGCCTGACGTCGGTATTCCTGATCAGTTTCGTCTCCGCGACCCTGCTGCCGCTCGGCTCCGAGCCGGCCGTGTTCGCGGTCGTGAAAGCCAACCCGGCGATGTTCTGGCCGGCCGTGCTGGTGGCCACCCTCGGCAACACGCTGGGCGGCATCGTCGACTACTTCATCGGCTACCGCGCCAAGGTCGCCTTTGCCAAGGAGCGCAAGTCGCGCTGGTTCCACTGGCTCGCCAAATACGGCGCCAAGACCATGCTGCTGTCCTGGGTGCCGGGCATCGGCGATCCGCTGTGCACGCTGGCCGGCTGGCTGCACCTGCCGTTCTGGCCGAGCGTGGCGTATATGGCCATCGGCAAGTTCGGGCGCTATATCTTCATGACGGCGACCTTGCTGTATGTGCCGGATGGGTGGTGGAAGTGGCTTGGGGACATGAGCAGCCGTTTGATCGGCTGACAGGACAGCCCCGCGAGCGGGGCTGGGCAGGCTGCGTATGATGCGATTATTTGCTGCCGCGTGCACGGCGGCGGCGCGCAACGCCGAGGCCGGCGGCGCCGAGACCCAGCAGCGCCAGCGAAGCAGGCTCGGGAACGTCGTTCGTTTCCAGCGCGATGTTCATGAATACGAAGTTTTCGTCGTTGTAGTCGAAGTCGGTGCCGTGGGCGCGGTCCAGGTCTTCGAAGCCGATCGCGATGCCTGCCGGGATCAGGGCGTCGCCGCTGTAGATCGAGGAGTAGATATGCTGGGTGAGGTCGGCATTCTGGGTCGGATCGGTGGACCAGGTCGGAATCGTCGAGCCGTCGTAGGTGTCCGTGGTCACCAGCTGGAAGGTCAGGACGGAGCCGGCCTGCACCACGCCGAAATCGAGCATGTCGCCGTAGGCCGAGGTGTGATTGCCCAGTCCGTAGACGTCGGTCGGCCGGTTATTGACCAGTAAGGTGATCATGTTGGTATTGGCGGCATCGGAACCGGCAAAATACGCCACCACCTTACCGGTTGTCGCCGCCGTAAAACTGTAGACAACCGGGTTCGGCGTGCCCGGATTCGAATACGAAGCCGGCACCGCATGTGCGGCGCTCATGGACGCAAATGCCAGGCCCAGCGCGAGGATGGTACGAATTTTTTTCATGACATTCCCTTATGTAAATTGGAATCAACAACGAGCAACTATTGTGCCATCAGGAATTTATTGCATTTAAACAAAGACTTATTCTGAGATGCACAATGCTTGACGTATTTGCATGTAAAGAATTTCGACAAAAAAGACAAGAATCATGGCTGGCCTGTTGGCTTCCCGGGAACCCATCGTGGATAAGTTGCCGCCTTGTTTACGCTCCCGTGTTTTTTTCGTTAAAAATTTCTTTTAGCCAAAGTTAATTCGATCAGAATCGGCTTGCGCTGTGGTTTTCCTCTGTCCGGCCTTGACCAGGGCCGATCGATCCCCAGCGTAGTGCAGCGCAATAGGCTAGAATGGATGTCCTACGCGTCAGTTCGTCAGCCGATTTCCCCATGAACGCTCCTGCTAATATCCACGCCCTGCTCGAAGAAAACGCGCCGGCCCGCCTGCGTGAAATCCCCTATAACTACACCTCGTTTTCCGATCGCGAGATCGTGATCCGGCTGCTGGGCGCTTCTTCCTGGGAGCTGCTCGACCAGTTACGCGGTGCCCGCCAGACCGGCCGCTCCGCGCGCATGCTGTACGAGGTGCTGGGGGATATCTGGGTGGTACGCCGCAATCCCTACCTGCAGGACGACATGCTGGACAACCCGAAGCGGCGCGCCAAGCTGATCGAGGCCCTGCATCACCGCCTGGCGGAAGTCGACAAGCGCCGCCTGACGATCGACGCCGGCGAGAACGCCGATCCCGCGCGCAGCGCCGCCGTCGAACAACTGCTGGCCGCCGCGCGCAAGGCGGTCGACGATTTCGGCCGTGAGTTTTCCGACATGTACGACCTGCGCAAGCGCGCCAAGGCCGTTCTCGGACGCTACACCGACAAGCGTAACATCCGCTTCGACGGCATGCACCGCACCTCGCACGTCACCGACGCCACCGACTGGCGCGTCGAATACCCGTTCCTGGTCCTGATGCCGGACAGCGAAGACGAGATGGCCGGCCTGGTCAAGGGCTGCATCGAACTCGGGCTGACCATCATCCCGCGCGGCGGCGGCACCGGCTACACGGGCGGGGCGATTCCATTGACGCCCATGTCGGCGGTGATCAACACCGAAAAACTCATCCACATGAGCGAGGTCGAGCTGACCCGCCTGCCGGGCGTGGAGCGCGACTACGCGACCATTTACACCGGTGCAGGCGTGGTGACCCAGCGCGTCTCGCAGGCCGCGGAAAAGGCCGGCTACGTGTTCGCGGTCGACCCGACCTCGGCGCACGCGTCCTGCGTCGGCGGCAACATCGCGATGAACGCGGGCGGCAAGAAGGCCGTCCTGTGGGGCACTGCGCTGGACAACCTGGCCTCGTGGCGCATGGTCGACCCGAACGGCGACTGGCTCGACGTCACGCGCGTCGACCACAACCTGGGCAAGATCCACGACGCCCCCGTCGCGACCTTCAAGCTGGAATGGACGCACCCGTCGGAAAAGGGCGCACCGAAGGGCGAGCCCTTCCGCACCGAGACCCTGTCGATCGAAGGCCGCCGCTTCCGCAAGGAGGGACTCGGCAAGGACGTCACCGACAAGTTCCTGGCCGGCCTGCCGGGCGTGCAGAAAGAGGGCACCGACGGCTTGATCACCTCGGGTCGCTGGATCCTGCACAAGATGCCGAAGTTCACGCGCACCGTGGCGCTGGAATTCTTCGGCCAGGCGCGCGACGCGATCCCGTCGATCGTCGAGATCAAGAATTACCTGGACAGCCTGCCCAGGAGCGGCAAGCCCGAATTCGAGAGCCTGCGCCTGGCGGGCCTGGAGCACCTGGACGAGCGCTACCTGCGCGCGGTCGGCTACGCGACGAAATCCAAGCGCGGCACGCTGCCCAAGATGGCGCTGTTCGGCGACATCGTCGGCGACGACGAGAACGCCGTCGCGCTGGCCACTTCGGAAGTGGTGCGCCTGGCGAACACCCGCGTGGGCGAAGGCTTCATTGCCGTCAGCCCGGAAGCGCGCAAGAAATTCTGGCTGGACCGCTCGCGCACCGCGGCGATCGCGCGCCACACCAACGCTTTTAAAATCAACGAGGACGTCGTCATCCCGCTGAACCGGATGGGCGAGTACACCGACGGCATCGAGCGCATCAACATCGAACTGTCGATCAAGAACAAGCTGCAGCTGGTCGAGGAGTTGCACGCGTACTTCACGTCCGGCCAGCTGGAAGTGACGAAGGCCGACGATGCGACCGGCGAGGGCGTCTCGAAGGAAGAGATCCTGGGCGACCGCCCGCAGCAGGCCGACGACCTGCTGGCGCGCGTGGCCTCGCGCTGGGGCTGGGTGATGGCCAACCTGGACCAGCCGCTGACGGACGTGCGTTCGAATCTGGAAGAATATGGCCTGGACGGCCTGCTGGCCGCGTTCGAGGAACGCGTCGCCAGGCAGCCGCAAGCCACCTTGTTCGACGTGGTGCAGGACCACACGGTGCGCGTCTCGTGGAAGAACGAGATCCGCGCGCCGCTGCGCCAGATCTTCAATGGCGCGGCGTACAAGCCGATCCTGGACGAAGCCACCGCGATCCACCAGCGCGTGCTGCGTTCGCGCGTCTTCGTCGCCCTGCACATGCACGCCGGCGACGGCAACGTGCACACCAACCTGCCGGTGAACTCGGACGATTACGCGATGCTGCAGGACGCCCACAAGGCGGTCGAGCGCATCATGAAGCTGGCCCGCTCCCTGGACGGCGTGATTTCGGGCGAGCACGGCATCGGCATCACGAAACTGGAATTCCTGACCGACGAGGAAATCCGCGAATTCCGCGACTACAAGCTGCGCGTCGATCCGGAAGGGCGCTTCAACAAGGGCAAGCTGCTGAACACCACCGCGGTGTCGGCAGACCTGACCAACGCCTACACGCCCTCGTTCGGCCTGATGGGCCACGAGTCGCTGATCATGCAGCAGAGCGACATCGGCGAGATCGCCCACAGCATCAAGGACTGTCTGCGCTGCGGTAAATGCAAGCCGGTGTGCACGACCCACGTGCCGCAATCGAACCTGCTGTACTCGCCGCGCGACAAGATCCTCGCGACCTCCGCGCTGATCGAAGCCTTCCTGTACGAAGAGCAGACCCGCCGCGGCGTGTCGATCCGGCACTGGGAAGAATTCGAGGACGTGTCCGACCACTGCACCGTGTGCCACAAGTGCGTGACGCCGTGCCCGGTCAACATCGACTTCGGCGACGTCTCGATGAACATGCGTAACCTGCTGCGCAAGATGGACAAGCGCAGCTTCAAGCCGGCCAACCGCGCGGCCATGTTCTTCCTGAACGCGACCGACCCCACCACCATCAACGCCACCCGCAAGGCGATGGTGGACTTCGGCTTCAAGGCCCAGCGTCTGGGCAACACGCTGCTGAAGGGCCTGGCGAAAGAGACGACGAAAGCGCCGCCGCCGACCACCGGCAAGCTGCCGGTGCGCGAGCAGGTGATCCACTTCGTCAACAAGAAGATGCCGGGTAACCTGCCGAAGAAGACGGCCCGCGCGCTGCTCGACATCGAGGACGACAAGGTCATCCCGATCATCCGCAACCCGAAGGTCACCAACGCCGACACCGAAGCCGTGTTCTACTTCCCCGGCTGCGGCTCCGAGCGCCTGTTCTCGCAGGTGGGTCTCGCGACCCAGGCGATGCTGTGGGAAGTCGGCGTGCAGACCGTGATGCCGCCGGGTTACCTGTGCTGCGGCTACCCGCAGCGCGGCGCCGGCCAGTTCGACAAGGCCGACAAGATGGTGACGGATAACCGCGTGCTGTTCCACCGCATGGCGAACACGCTGAACTACCTCGACATCAAGACGGTCGTGGTCTCGTGCGGCACCTGCTACGACTCGCTGGCGGGCTACGAGTTCGAGAAGATCTTCCCGGGCTGCCGCATCATCGACATCCACGAGTACCTGCTTGAGAAGGGCGTCAAGCTGGAAGGCGTGACCGGTACCCGCTACATGTACCACGACCCCTGCCACACGCCGATGAAGCTGCAGGATTCGATGAAGACCGTGAACGCGCTGGTGCAGACCGTCGACAAGGTCAAGATCGAGAAGAACGACCGCTGCTGCGGCGAGTCGGGCACCTTTGCCATTTCGCGTCCGGACATCTCGACCCAGGTCCGCTTCCGCAAGGAGCAGGAAATGGAGAAGGGTGCCGATAAACTGCGCGCCGACGGCTTCGACGGCCAGGTCAAGATCCTGACCAGCTGCCCGTCCTGCCTGCAGGGCCTGTCGCGCTACAACGAAGACGCCGGCACCACCGCCGACTACATCGTGGTCGAGATCGCGCGGCACCTGCTGGGCGAGAACTGGATGCCGGACTACGTGGCCAAGGCCAACAACGGCGGTATCGAGCGGGTGCTGGTATGACGCGCGTGGCCGGTTGCGAACTGTGCGAACTGTCTGTTCCCAAGGTGTTCGAGAACGACAAGTTCGCCGTCATCCTGGTCGACGATGCCAATTATCCCGGCTTCGCGCGCGTGATCTGGAAGGATCATGTGCGCGAGATGAGCGACCTGGCGGATGAAGATCGCCTGCTCGTCAACGATGCCGTCTGGAAGCTGGAGCAGGCGGTACGCGAGGTGATGCAGCCCTTGAAGGTAAATGTCGCCAGCCTGGGCAATGTGGTGCCGCACCTGCACTGGCACGTCATTCCGCGCTACGCCGACGATGCGCATTTCCCGGCGCCGGTGTGGGCGCAGGCGGTGCGTTCGACCGATGCGGCCGTGTTGACGGAACGGAAAGCGCTATTGCCGCAATTAGTAGAGGCGATCACACGCAAGTTCGCAAGCCACTAAAATACTTCTAACGTAACGCGAAACCGTCGTCCCCGGCCTAGGCGGCCCCCTTGGCGGGGACCCAAGTTGGACGCGTTTCGACAGCTCATGCAAACTTGGATTCCCGCCTCCGCGGGAATGACGTGCTATCAATCCACGTATCTCGACATATCATGCCTACCCCAACCAACCTGACCGTCCGTCAACAATCCAAACTCCTGGAAATCGCCTTCGACGACGGCAGCGAATTTTCCATCCCCTTCGAACTGCTGCGCGTGTATTCCCCGTCGGCGGCCGTCCAGGGGCACGGTCCCGGCCAGGAAGTGCTGCAGGTCGGCAAGCGCGACGTCGGTATCAAGGGTATCGAACCGGTCGGCAACTATGGCGTCAAGCCGCTGTTTACCGATGGCCACGAATCCGGTATCTACACCTGGGATTACCTGTACAAGCTCGGCAACGAGCAACAGGCGCTTTGGCATGACTACGTAGGCCGTTTGCATGCCGCCGGCTATTTCGGCGACACTGGCCGCGAGCCGGTGCCTGATGCGCCGGGCGCAACGTCAGGCGGCGGCTGCGGCAGCGGCAGCTGCGGTTGCCACTGACGGCTGTCTCACGCCACCCGCTCCCGGAGGAGCGGGTCCCGCCGCGTGCTCAGAACTGACTGTCGCTCGACCAGCTGCTGCCGAAACTGTCGCTGCTCGATGACCAGCTGCTGCCAAAGCTGTCGCTGCTCGAGGACCAGCTGCTGCCACTGTCGAACGTCGAGTGGCTGCTGGTCATGCCGTAGAAATTGCCATGGATATCCATGTCACCGACCATCGGCGTGCCGTCGATGTTGAACATGGGCCGGCTCGTGTCATCGAACATGCTGGTGCTGGACATCATGTCGTCGGCCAGTACATTGTTCGTACTGTTGCTGAACATCCCTTCGAATCCCCCACCGCCGCCGACCATGCTGCCGACTCCGGTCGACCCAGCGCCCGTCAGCATTTTTTCATAGCTGGCGGCATTCCAGCTTTCATCCGTCCACTCGCTTGGTGTAGAGTTCTTGTTATTTGCACCAAAGAAATTTTTTAGCAGCTTCAGCATAGCTTTCCTCAATATTTCTAAGAATAAACAATGACGGATCTTAACAAGATTATTGCCGGTGCGAAATCTATTGAACGCATATTGACCGAGCAGTTCGGTGGTACGGGCCGGGGCATGCGGGAAAAGCTGGACAGTGCCCGCTATCCGATTCCCCAGCCGCTGCAGCAGCGCATCGCCTATCTGGCGCGCGTGCGCAACCGCTGCGTGCATGAGGAAGGCTATGAACTCAAGGATACCGAGGATTACGTGCGCAAGTGCGAATCCGTCTGCGCGGAGTTGCAGGAAGCGCACGCGATCGCCATGCGAGTAGCCCAGCAGCGGACGCTCAGGCGCGGCAATGGCAACGTCAGGCTCCTGAAGCTGGGCGGCGTCGCGCTGGCCCTGGCCGGCGTCTGGTGGGCGATGCAGCCGTCGAGGCCGGACGCATCGATGCCCGAGGCGGAACTGGCCACGGTGCAAAATACGGAAGCGGATGCGCCATCGCCGGCGGCACCCGTGCCGGACGCTGCGCCGGCGCGCCGCCAGCAGGACACGGGTGCACCGGCCTCCAGCGCCGGGCAGGGCGAGAAGGCAAGTCCGCCGGTCGCCATCGGTGCCCACCAGGGTATCGGCAACGACGTGCTTGCCGTGGAGTCGGTCGAGTTCGGCTACGCCAAGGGCGGTTTCAACGACACCGAGCCCAGGATCGCGGTCACCGTGCGCAACACCTCGGACCGTACCATCTCGTCGGCCCGGGCCGACGGGCGCCTGTATGTCGGCGGTGAAGCCACGCCCCTGGTCGACACGACGGCCGGCGACAAGCCGCTCTACCTGTTCTTCGGCGACGAAGGCCTGGCGCCGGGCGCGCGCAGGAAAGTATCGGTCGGCCTGTTCGGAGACGACCGCTGGAAACTGCCGGACGCCATCAATGCCGGCAAGCGCACGCTGTTGCTGCGCATTGCGCAAGTGTCCGACGGGCGCAAGGAAGACTTCGGCGGCGGGCCGCGCGCCTGGCCCGCGGTCCAGGCCGGCGCCAGCGCGGCCGCACCGAAGGCGGCCACCCCGACGACCGACGCGGCCACCTATCGCCAGCGCTTCCAGGCCGGCGAGCACGTGGTGCTGAGCGACAGCCGCCTTGACGTCGGCAAGGTCGCGCTGTCGCTGAAGGCGGACAGCTTCGGCGACAAGGAGCCGAACATCCAGCTGACGATGACCAACCACGCCGGCCTGACGCTGAGCGATGCGGCCTTCCACCTGCAACTGTTCATCCAGGGCGAAAACAAGCCGGTCATCGATTCCGACCACAACACGTTTTCCAAGGACGTGCGGCTGTATTTCGGCGATGCCGGCCTGGCCGATGGCGGCACCGTGAAACGCGAGCTCTACATCAACAGCTTCCATGACACGACATGGAAGGCGCCCGATGTGCTGAAAGCGATCCGCGAGGGCAGGGCCCAGCTCGTGTTGCGGCTGGCATCGCTGACCGACGGCCGCAACAACACCTTGCAGAGCAAGGCGATCACGATCCCCTGAGCCGCCCGGGTAGCGGAAAAAATAAAAGCGCCGCATGCGGCGCTTTTTTCATGTCCCCGAAGGGAGCGTTCCCTGAGGAATTACTGCGGCTGGATGTTCGCAGCCTGCTTGCCCTTCGGACCGGTGGTCACTTCGAAGCTGACGCGCTGGTTTTCAGCCAGCGACTTGAAGCCCTGGGCGTTGATTGCCGAGAAGTGCGCAAACAGGTCCTCGCCACCGCCGTCCGGGGTGATGAAGCCAAAACCTTTTGCATCGTTGAACCATTTAACAGTGCCAGTCGCCATGTTTTTACTCGCTTAAGTTATGTGTGTTAATGGACTTTGTACGTCCGCTTGCCAGCCAGGTTCGCAGCAAGCGCATCCCCTTGCAAAGCCGAGTTTGATTATATGGAGCAATTTGCACTTGTGGAGCACAATCGATATCTTTTTTTTACTGCTGAGTTAGATAAATGTAACAAAAATGTCTTGAGTGCCACTTTCGTAAGCACAGTGGCCGTTTTTGGAGGCTAAGACGGGTTTAAGCATGGGTGAATGACGCGGCTTGTATAATGCGTCAACATCAAACCGGCAGAGCATATGACCAACAACACCACCCATTTCGGCTACAAGACCGTCTCGGAGGACGAGAAGGTCCACGAGGTCGCCAAGGTTTTCCACTCGGTCGCGTCGAAGTACGACGTGATGAACGACCTCATGTCCGGCGGCCTGCACCGTATCTGGAAAGCCTTCACCATTGCCCAGGCCGGCATCCGCCCGGGCTTCAAGGTGCTCGACATCGCGGGCGGTACCGGCGACCTGTCCAAGGCCTTTGCCAAGCAGGCCGGTCCCAGCGGCGAAGTCTGGCTCACGGACATCAACGAGTCGATGCTGCGCGTCGGCCGCGACCGTCTATTGAATAAGGGTCTGGTGACCCCCACCTTGCTGTGTGACGCCGAAAAACTGCCGTTCCCGGACAATTACTTCGACCGGGTCAGCGTGGCCTTCGGCTTGCGCAACATGACGCACAAGGACCAGGCACTGGCGGAAATGCGCCGTGTGCTCAAACCGGGCGGCAAGCTGCTGGTGCTCGAATTCTCGAAAGTGGCGACGCCGCTGCAGAAACCGTACGACGTGTACTCGTTCTCGGTGCTGCCGTGGCTGGGCAAGCGCATCGCGGGCGACGCCGAGAGCTACCGCTACCTGGCCGAGTCGATCCGCATGCATCCTGACCAGGACACGCTGAAGTCGATGATGGAAGGCGCGGGCCTGGAACGCGTCCAGTACTACAACCTGACGGCGGGTGTGGCCGCTTTACACACCGGTATCAAACTTTAAGGATGCAAAGGGGATGACCATGAAAAAATTCTTGGCCAGCATGTTGATTGCAGTGACGGCGCTGTCCTCGGTGGCGGAAGCCTTCGCGCGCCCGGTCGGCGGCGGACGTTCGTTCGGCCGCCAGTCGCAACCGGTGCGCCAGATGCGCGCCCCGGCGCCGGCCCCGGCACCGGCTTACCAGCAACCCCAGCGCCAGGCCGTGCCACCCGCCGCCGCGCCGCGTCCGCAGGTGCCGCAGCAGCGCCCGAGCATGTGGAAGGGCATCCTGGGCGGTGCGCTGCTGGGCCTCGGCCTGGGCGCGCTGTTCTCGCACTTCGGCATCGGCGGCGCCATGGCCAGCGCCCTGTCCTCGATCCTGATGATCGTGCTGCTGGCCCTGGCCGTGATGTTCATCGTGCGCATGTTCCGCCGCAAGTCGACGCCGAGCAACACCTCGTATTCGGGCTTCAACCCGACCCCGGCGCCGGCCAATGGCGCGTCCGACTACAACGCCTACCAGGGTTCGCAGCCGGGCTACCCGATGGGCGGCACCACCGGCGGCGTGTCCTTCGACAAGAACGCCACGCTGGAAAGCAGCGCGCCGCACCAGCAATGGGGCGTCCCGGCCGGCTTCGACAACGAGGCCTTCCTGCGCCACGCCAAGGCCTCCTTCATCCGCATGCAGGCGGCCTGGGACCGCGCCGACCTGGCCGACCTGCGCGAGTTCACCTCGCCGGAAGTCTATGGCGAGCTGTCGATGCAGATCCAGGAGCGCGGCAACAACCCGGACTTCACCGACGTGGTCTCGATCGACGCCCAGCTGCTGGGCATCGAAACCACCGACCGCGATTACCTGGCCAGCGTGCAGTTCAACGGCATGATCCGCAATGCGCCGAACGCGCCGGCCGAGCCTTTCGTCGAGGTGTGGAACCTGTCCAAGCCCTTGCAAGGCAATGGTGGCTGGGTGTTGGCGGGTATCCAGCAAATTACTTGATAAGCAAGAAATTTTTCCGGTTGCGCTCGTGCTGCGGGGTTTGTGCCCCGATGAACTGGTAAGATCGACCCCGCCCGCGATGGGCGGATAAAACCGCCCATCATTGGGCGGTTTTCTTTTATACCGAACGGATCATGGCAATCTCCACTTTCCTGACACCGCAACATGGCCTGACGGCATCCGCGGTAGCGACGATCAATCACCTGCTGGCCCAGGAAGCCTGGGCACGCGAGACGCTGATGCGCCACGCCGGCAAGGTCGCCTGCATCGACATGGGGCATGTGCGCCTGTGCATGCGCGTGGCGCGCGACGGCATGCTGGAGACGGCCGGGGCGGACGACGTGCCCGGCGTGACCATCCACGTCAAGCTGGGCGACCTGCCGCTGATCCTGCAGAACAGCGATCGCGCGTTTTCCTACGTGCGCATCGATGGCGATGCCGAGTTCGCCAACACGATCTCGCAGCTGTCGAAAGGCCTGCGCTGGGATGCCGAGCACGACCTCGAGCGCTTCCTCGGCCCGATCGCGGCCACGCGCCTGGTCGGCGGCGCACGCAGCCTGGCGGGCGGCGCCACCTCGGCGGGGCGCCGCCTGGCCGAGAACGTGGCCGAATTCCTGCTCGAGGAGCGCCGCGTGCTGGTGCGCCCGAACCACGTCGACGGCTTCGGCGACGAGGTCAGCCGCCTGCGCGACGATGTCGAGCGCAGCGCCAAACGCATCGCCAAACTCGAACAACAGCTGGACCAGCGGCTGGCACAGCGCAATGTCACGCCGCTGCCCGCCCTCCCTGACCCCAATTCGCATACCTGATGATCCTGAAATTCCTGCGCCTGCTGAAAATCCTGACCGTGGCGACCCGCTATGGCCTGGACGAGATCGCCATGTCCGGCCTGCGCGTGCCGCGCACCACCCGCCTGCTCAACACGGTATTTTTCTGGCGCCGCATCACCTCGCCGCGCGCGATCCGCCTGCGCCTGGCGCTGGAAGAGCTGGGGCCGATCTTCGTCAAGTTCGGTCAAGTGCTGTCGACCCGTCCCGACCTGATGCCGCCGGACATCGTGGCCGAGCTGTCGCTGCTGCAGGACCGGGTGCCGCCCTTCCCATCGGAACAAGCCGTCGTGCAAATCACGCGCGCGCTGGGTGCGCATCCGGACCAGTTGTTCGCCAGCTTCGAGCATACGCCGGTGGCCTCGGCTTCGATCGCGCAAGTCCACTTCGCCACGCTGAAGAACGGCAAGCAGGTCGCCGTGAAGGTCTTGCGTCCAGGCATGAAGAACACCATCGACGAAGACCTGGCCCTGATGCAGATGGCGGCCGGCCTGATCGAACGGGTGTGGCCGGACAGCCGCCGCCTGAAGCCGCGCGAGGTCGTGGCCGAGTTCGACAAATACCTGCACGACGAGCTCGACCTGATGCGCGAGGCCGCCAACGCCAGCCAGCTGCGCCGCAATTTCGCGTCCTCGGACCTGCTGCTGGTGCCGGAAATGTACTGGGATTACTGCTCCAGCAGCGTGATCGTGATGGAGCGCATGAACGGCATCCCGATCTCGCAAACCGACCGCCTGGTCGCGGCCGGGGTCGACCTGAAAAAGCTGTCCAGCGATGGCGTCGAGATCTTCTTCACCCAGGTATTCCGCGATGGTTTCTTCCACGCGGATATGCACCCAGGGAACATCCTGGTGTCGATCGACGAGGCCACCTTCGGGCGTTACATCGCGCTGGACTTCGGCATCGTCGGCACGCTGAACGATTTCGACAAGGATTACCTGTCGCAGAACTTCCTGGCCTTCTTCCGCCGCGACTACAAGCGCGTGGCCGAAGCCCACATCGAATCCGGCTGGGCGCCGCGCGACACCCGCGTCGACGAACTCGAAGCGGCGGTGCGCGCGACTTGCGAACCGATCTTCGACCGGCCGTTGAAGGATATTTCCTTTGGCCAAGTGCTGCTGCGCCTGTTCCAGACTTCGCGCCGCTTCAACGTCGAGGTGCAGCCGCAACTGGTGCTGCTGCAGAAGACCATGCTCAACATCGAGGGCCTGGGGCGCCAGCTGGATCCTGACCTGGACCTGTGGAAGACCGCGAAACCCTACCTGGAGCGCTGGATGGCGGAGCAGGTCGGCTGGCGCGGCATGGTCGAGCGCCTGAAGGCCGAGGCGCCACGCTTCGCCCAGATCTTCCCGCAACTGCCGCGCCTGGCCCACCAGGTGCTGGACCGCAAGGCCCATCCGGTGGCCGACATCAGCGAGCTGCTGGCTGAAGTGCTGAAGGCGCAGCGCCGCATGAACCGCCTGATGACGGTCGTCGTTTGCATCGCCAGCGCGGCGGCGCTGTATGCGGCGGCGATGCACATCATGGCCAACTGGCACGGCATCTGAAGCGCAACAATCCGAGTCGCCAAAAAGAAAGGCGCTGTTCGCATTACGTGTTGAACTTCTTGAACGGCTGGGGTCCAACGACGACCTGAACCACCGTCCGGAGTCGTCATGCATGCGAGCAAGTTCGAGCACTTCCTCAAGCATCTCGATACGCTGA
>CAJYQM010000488.1 GCA_913777025.1 uncultured Massilia sp.
GGCGGGCCTGCTCGTCACCTCGAACATCAAGAGCGCGGACGCCAACAACGCGGGCCTTCTGCTCGAACTGGACGCGATCCTGGCCGTCACGCTGGGCGGCACCTCGCTCGCCGGCGGCAAATTCAGCCTGGTGGGCAGCATGATCGGCGCGCTGATCATCCAGACGCTGACCTACACGATCTATTCGCTGGGCGTGCCGCCCGAGGTGAACATGGTGGTCAAGGCCGTGGTGGTCTTCATCGTCTGCATTTCGCAGTCGTCCGAGTTCCGGCAGCTGATCAAGCGGAGGCCCGCATGAGCGCAATGATCTTGAGGGGCGCACGCGGCCTGTCCGCCGCGCCCTGGTTCACCTCCCTGGTGACGGTGATCCTGCTGGTGGCCATGCTGGGCATCGGCGGGGCCGCGTATCCGGGCTTCCTGTCGCTGCAGGTGATCTTCAACCTCTTGATCGATAACGCGTTCTTGCTGGTGATCGCGATCGGCATGGGCTTCGTGATCCTGTCCGGCGGGATCGACCTGTCGGTGGGCTCGGTGCTGGCGCTGTCGACGATGATCACGGCCTGGCTGCTGCAGACGGCGCACTGGCATCCGCTGCTTGCCATCGCCACGGTGCTGGTGCTGGGCGCGCTGTTCGGCGCGGCCCAGGGGGGCATCATCCACCTGTTCAAGCTGCAGCCCTTCATCGTCACACTGGCCGGCATGTTCCTGGCGCGGGGGATCTGCTATCTGATCAGCACCGAGTCGATCACCATCGACCAGCCCTTCTTCGCGGCCGTGTCGCAGACCCAGATTCCGATCCTGGGGGGCTTCCTGTCGCCGGGTGCGGTCGTCGCCCTGGTCGTGCTGCTGCTGGCGGTCTGGCTGGCGCATTACACGTCCTTCGGGCGCGCGGTGTACGCCGTCGGCGGCAACGAGCAGTCGGCGGCGATGATGGGCCTGAGCGTCGGGGGGACCCGCGTCGGCGTGTATGCGTTGTCGGGTTTTTGCGCGGCGCTGGGCGGGGTGCTGTTCTCGTTCTACATGCTGTCCGGGTACGGGCTGCACGGGCAGGGGATCGAGCTGGATGCGATCGCGGCCGTCGTCATCGGCGGTACCCTGCTGACCGGCGGCTACGGCTACATCGCCGGGGCGCTGTCGGGCGTGCTGGTGCTGGGCGCGATCCAGACCCTGATCGCCTTCGACGGCACTCTCAGTTCGTGGTGGACGAAGATCGTGATCGGCGGCCTGTTGTTCGTGTTCTGCGTCGTGCAGCGCCTGATGGGCGGCCCGAGGGGCTGATGTCATGAGGGCTGATATCCTATGCTGATGGACTCGAACAACCCGAACTGGTTTCTCAAGGCGCGCCTCAAGACGCGCCAGCTGCTGCTCTTGATCGCCCTCGACGACTACCGCAACATCCACCGCGCGGCCGACGAGCTGCACATGACCCAGCCGGCGGCCTCCAAGCAGATCAAGGACCTGGAGGAGATGCTGGAGGTGAAGCTGTTCGAGCGCCTGCCGCGCGGGATGGAGCCGACCATCTACGGCGAGACCATGATCCGCCACGCGCGCATGGCCTTGACCAGCCTGGCCCTGGCGCACGACGACATCCTCACGCTCAAGTCCGGGCTGTCGGGACAGGTCGAAGTCGGGGTGATCATGGCGCCGGCGATGTCGCTGCTGCCGCGCGCGATCGCGCGGGTCAAGGAGGGCGCGCCGCTGCTGCGCATCGGGGTGCAGCTCGAGACCAGCAACGTCCTGCTCGACAAGCTGCAGCATGGGACGCTGGACTTCATGATCGGCCGCATCTTCGACACCATCGACACCTCGGGCCTGATCTACGAAGAGCTGACCGAGGAGCCGGCCTGCGCGGTCGTGCGTCCCGGCCATCCGCTGCTGGACAACCCCCAGCTGGCACTGAAGGACATCGCGCCGCTGCCCTGGATCCTGCCGCCGCACGGCAGCATCCTGCGCTACCGCTTCGACATGATGTTCCGCCGCGCCGGCCTGGAACCGCCGGCCAACGTGGTCGACACCACGGCCATGCTGGTCATCACGGCGCTGCTGCAGCAGACCGATTCGCTGCACGTGATGCCGCGCGAGGTGGCGCAGTACTACGCGTCGCTGAACGTGGTGCAGATCCTGCCGATCGAGCTGCCGTGCAAGATGGACGCCTTCGGCATCATCCGCCAGCGCGACCACCTGCTGTCGCCGGGCGCGGAGCTGCTGCTGCATGCGGTCCGGGCGGCTGCGTCCGAAATTTATTGAACAAGTATTATTGTTCAATTACTCAGATGCACCAAATTGTTGCTTTGTAATCGCAATATTCGCAAATAATTGCCGTGTGTTAATTCTTAGCCATTGAGTCCGCACCATACTGGGCCGTAAATTGCTAGTTCGGGTAAATACGCGATCGCGCCGCCCGCATCGGATCAGGTTCAAGCGGAGATAAGAATGAACATCGACAATCTAAAAATTGGAACGCGGCTCGCCATCGGTTTCGGCGCGATCTGCACAGCCCTCGTCTTCATGGTCGGGCAGGGTACGGTCATGCTGGGCCGGGTCAACGACGGCACCAACGAGATCGTCAACCAGCGCATGCCGCGCATCGACATGCCGACGCGCATGCAGGCTGAAATCGGCGACATCGCCATCGCGCTGCGCAACATGATGCTGAACGACGACCCGGCCGATCGTGCCAGGCAGGTCGAGGAGGTGGCTTCCTCGCGCAAGGAAATCGAAGCCATCCTGCAGAAGTTGGACAGCGAGCTGTACCATCCGAAGGCCCGTGCGGTGCTGGCCAAGCAGAAGGAAGCCAGTGCCCGCTACCTGAAAGGCCAGGAAGAACTGATGCGCCTGATCGAGGCCGGCGACGTGCCGGGATCGAGGACTTACCTGACCAAGGAACTGCGTCCGGCACTGGCCGCGCTCAAGCAGGCGGTCGCCGAGCAGATCGAAGTGCAGAAGACGCTGGCGCAGGAGAAGGCGCTCGAGGCCCAGCAGACCTATGAACAGACGCGCACCCTGATGATCGTCCTCGGCCTGGTCATCCTGGCGGCCGCCGCCGCGCTGGCGCGCTGGATCACGGTGTCGATCACGCGCCCGGTGCACCAGGCGCTGGACGTCGCCAATGCCGTCGCCAGCGGCGACCTGACCAGCCGCGTCGAGGTCAAGGGCGACTGCGAGGTGGCCCACCTGCTGAAAGCCCTGAAGTCCATGAACGAACAGCTGGTGGCCACCGTGGGCACGGTGCGCTCGAGCAGCGACTCCATCGCCACCGCCTCGGCACAGGTCGCGGCTGGCAACCTGGACCTGTCCGCGCGCACCGAGCAGCAGGCCGGTTCGCTGGAAGAGACGGCGTCCTCGATGGAAGAGCTGACCTCGACCGTCAAGCAGAACGCCGACAATGCGCGCCAGGCCAACACGCTGGCCGAGACGGCGGCCGGCGTCGCCGCGCGCGGCGGCCAGGTGATCCAGGAAGTGGTGCAGACCATGGACCAGATCCACACGGCGTCCGGCAAGATCGTCGACATCATCAGCGTCATCGACGGCATCGCCTTCCAGACCAACATCCTGGCGCTGAATGCCGCGGTGGAAGCGGCACGCGCGGGCGAGCAGGGCCGCGGCTTTGCCGTGGTCGCGGGCGAGGTGCGCAACCTGGCCCAGCGCTCGGCCGGCGCCGCCAAGGAAATCAAGGCGCTGATCGGCGACTCGAGCGAGAAGGTCGAAGCCGGCAGCCGCCTGGTGCAGGACGCCGGCGCCACGATGGAAGAGATCGTGACCAGCGTGCGCCACGTGACCGATATCCTCAACGAGATCAGCTCGGCCAGCCAGGAGCAGAGTGCCGGGATCCAGCAGGTCAACGAAGCCGTCACGCAGATGGATGGCGTGACCCAGCAGAATGCGGCGCTGGTCGAGGAAGCCGCGGCGGCGTCGCAGTCGCTGCAGGAACAGGCAGGCCGCCTGAGCGAGGCGGTGGCGGTGTTCAAGCTGGATGCGCACGCGGCCGTCGCACCTGCGACCATCGGCTCGGCGCCGCGCCTGCCGGCAGCCAATCCGGCGCCGGCCAAGCGTCCGCTGGCGGCGCCCGCCGTTTCCGTTTCCGCTGCCGCCGCCAAGCCGGCTGCGAAGCCCGCGGCCAAGCCGGCGGCACCCGCCAAGCCCGCGTCGACGCCGGGCGCCTCGACCCGCGCGATGCCGCGCGAGGTCGTGGAGAGCGATTGGGAAGAGTTCTGATCGCGCCCGCCTGAAGCCGTAGCCTACCGTCGCCCCCGCGCAGGCGGGGGCCCAGGTTGCACGAGCAATCCGCGCCACACGCTGCGGACTCGCAAGTGACTTGGGCCCCCGCCTTCGCGGGGGCGACGTATTTGGGTTGTCAACTTCGTCATCGCTGCGATTGTGATAAGGTATCCAACGCACCCGGGCCCAGCCCGCGCGCTCGGACCACCGTCTTTACAAGGATTAGCATGACTGGCTTCGTCATTACCCCTCCCGCCGTTCCCTCGCTCGCCGTGGCGGGCTCCGACCAGGTCTTCCCGCTGCGCCGCGTGTTCTGCGTCGGCCGCAACTACGCCGCCCACGCGCGCGAAATGGGCAGCGACCCGAATCGCGAACCGCCGTTCTTCTTCAGCAAACCGGCTGACGCCGTGGTGCCGGCCAGCGGCAGCGTGCCGTATCCGTCGTCGACGCAGGAACTGCACCACGAGGTCGAACTGGTCGTGGCCCTGAAGGGCGGCGGCACCGACATCGCGCCCGAACAGGCGCTCGACCTGGTGTGGGGCTATGGCGTGGGCCTGGACCTGACGCGGCGCGACCTGCAGGCCGTCGCCAAGAAGGATGGCCGGCCCTGGGACATGGCCAAGGGCTTCGACGCCTCGGCCCCGTGCAGCCCCCTCCTGCCGGTGAGCGCCGTCGGCCATCCGCGCGATGCGCGCATCTGGCTCGAGGTGAACGGCCAGCTGAAGCAGGAAGGCAACCTGAACGAGATGATCTGGCCGATCCCCGACGTGATCGCCTACCTGTCGCGCTTCGTCGCGCTGGCCCCGGGTGACCTGATCTACACCGGCACGCCGTCCGGCGTCGGCGCGCTTCAACCGGGCGACCGCGTGCGCGGCGGCGTGGATGGCGTCACCAGCTTCGAACTCGAGATCGGCCAGGCATGACCACGCTCCTGCAAATCGGCAGCTTCCCGCCCGAGGTGCAGGTCCAGCTGGACCAGGAATTCCGCTGCCTGCAAGTCGCCGACCTGGAACGCGAGCCGGCGCTGGCGGATGAGGTCCGCGCCATCGTCACCCGCAGCAACCTGGAAGTGCCGGCCGCGCTGGTCGAGCGCCTGCCCAAACTCGAGATCATCGCCACCAACGGCGTCGGCTACGACCTGATCCCGCTGGCGCTGGCCGCCGAACGCGGCATCGTGGTGGCCAACACCCCCGACGTGCTGAACGCCGCGGTGGCCGAGCTGTGCGTCGGCACGCTGCTGGCGCTGCTGCGCCGCCTGCCGCAGGCGGACCGCTTCGTGCGCGAGGGGCGCTGGCGGGACGCGGCTTTCCCGCTGTCGACCAGCCTGGCCGGCAAGCACGTCGGCATTGTCGGGCTGGGCCGCATCGGCAAGGACATCGCGCGCCGGCTGGAACCCTTCGGCGTGGCGCTGGCCTACCACGGCCGCAGCGACCAGAACCTGGCTTGGCGCTACGAGCCCGACCTCATGGCACTGGCGCGCGACGTCGACATCCTGGTCGTGGTCGCGCCCGGCGGCGCCGAGACCAGGCACCTGGTCGACGCGCGCGTGCTGGCGGCGCTGGGGCCGCAGGGCTATCTCGTGAACGTGGCGCGCGGCTCGCTGGTGGACCAGCAGGCCCTGCTGGCCGCGCTGGAGCAGGGCAGCATCGCCGGTGCCGCGCTCGACG
>CAJYQM010000489.1 GCA_913777025.1 uncultured Massilia sp.
GGCTGACCGCGCGCCAGCTGGCGGTGGAGCGCATCACGCTCAGGCTCGAGCACGAGCGGGGCAGGGTGGCGCGGCCGCCGACCTGCATCGAGGTGGTGCTGGCCGAACCGGCCTGGCGCGACGAGCACCTGGTGCGCCTGCTGAAGGAGCGCCTGGCCAAGCTGGTGCTGGACGCGCCGGTGATCGGCCTGGGCCTGGAAGCGTCGCAGGTGCAGCCGATGGCGCCGCCCAGCGAATCGCTGTTCCCGGAGCCGGGCGGCACCGAGGAAGACCGCATGCGCATGCTGGAACTGCTGGCCGCGCGCCTCGGTGCCGACAACGTGCTGCAGCCTTTGCCCAAGGCCGATTACCGCCCGGAGCAGGCCAATGCCTGGGTGCCGGTCCAGCAGAAGGTGCGCGACAAGGTGCGCGACGCGCAGCTGCCGCCCGATACGATGCGGCTGCCGCGCCCGACCTGGATCCTGGCCAAGCCGATCGCGCTCCTGATGCGCGACCACCGGCCCTTCTACGGCTCGCCGCTGCGCATGGCGTCGAATCCGGAACGGATCGAGGCCGGCTGGTGGGACGGGCCGCAAACGCGCGATTACTTCATCGCGGAAGGGCAGGACCATACCTTGTATTGGGTGTACCGCGAGCGCATCGGGGCGGACGATGCGGAGCCGAGGTGGTTTTTACATGGCCTCTTTGGATGAAGTCCGGCTTGACGGACAGGTATGCTGCATTGCAAAATAGACGCATGACCGCCTTTGTTTCCATGCCCTATCTCACCGCGCTTGCCATGTGCAGCGTCGCGTGCGCACGTTTCGCGTCGAAGCGCATGGAGGCCCTGGCCTATCCCGGCTCGGAACTGCCGCGCGGTCACTTCCACTCCGTCACGCCTCCGTAATTCCTTCCCTGTTCAGCTCTGAACCGCGCCGGTGTCGCCTCCGCGATCCCGGCTGATTCATCTCGTTTCGTTTTGTCATGTTCATGTATAGGGAACATGGCGCTCGTCGTCCATTTGGGAAGGAAAACTCATGTCTCTACAAACCATTCGCCAGGATTGGTTCTCCAATATCCGCGCCGATCTCCTCGCGGGCGCGGTCGTCGCGCTCGCACTGATTCCGGAGGCGATCGCCTTTTCCATCATCGCCGGTGTCGATCCCAGGGTCGGCCTGTATGCCTCGTTCTCGATGGCGGTGGTCATCGCGTTCGCGGGCGGACGTCCGGGCATGATCTCGGCCGCCACCGGCGCCATGGCCTTGGTGATGGTCACGCTGGTCAAGGCGCACGGCTTGCAGTACCTGCTCGCCGCCACGATCCTGACCGGCCTGCTGCAGATGCTCGCCGGCTGGCTCAGGCTCGGCGCATTGATGCGCTTCGTGTCCCGTTCGGTCATCACCGGCTTCGTCAATGCGCTGGCCATCCTGATCTTCATGGCCCAGTTGCCCGAGCTGACCAACGTCGGCTGGCAGGTGTATGCGATGACGGCGGCGGGCCTGGCCATCATCTACCTGTTCCCCTATGTCACCCGGGCGATCCCTTCGCCGCTGGTGACGATCGTGGTGCTGACCGCCGTCTCCATCTATTTCGGCCTGGACGTGCGCACCGTCGGCGACATGGGCAAGTTGCCCGACAGCCTGCCGGTATTCCTCCTGCCCGAGGTTCCGCTGAACCTGGAGACGCTGGCGATCATCTTCCCGGTATCGGCCACGCTGGCGGTGGTGGGGCTGCTGGAATCGATGATGACGGCGTCGATCGTCGACGACTTCACCGACACGGGCAGCGACAAGAACCGCGAATGCGTTGGCCAGGGTGTTGCCAACATCGCCACCGGCCTGCTCGGCGGCATGGCCGGCTGTGCCATGATCGGGCAATCGGTCATCAACGTGAAGTCGGGCGGGCGCGGACGGCTGTCCACCTTCGCGGCGGGCGTGTTGCTGCTGCTGATGGTGGTGTTCGCCGGCGACTGGGTGGCGCGCATCCCGATGGCTGCCCTGGTGGCCGTGATGATCATGGTGTCGATCGGTACCTTCAGCTGGGTCTCCCTGCGCAACCTGCGCGATCATCCGAAGAGCTCGAGCGCGGTGATGCTGGCCACCGTCATCGTCGTGGTGGCGACGCACGACCTGGCCAAGGGCGTGCTGGTCGGGGTGCTGCTGTCGGGCTTCTTTTTCGCGCACAAGATCGGCCGCATCCTGCATGTCGGCTCGACGAGCGCGGACGACGGCCGTACCCGCACCTACGTGGTCACCGGCCAGGTGTTCTTTGCGTCGGCAGACAAATTCGCCAGGGCCTTCGACTACCGGGAAGCCCTCGACGTCGTGCGCATCGACGTCGGCCGCGCGCATCTCTGGGACATCACCGCGGTCGGTGCCCTGGACAAGGTCGTGCTCAGGTTCCGGCGCGGCGGGGCCAGGGTCGAGCTCATCGGCCTGAACGAAGCGAGCGCCACCCTGGTGGACAGGTTCGCCGTGCACGACAAGGATGGCGCGGCCGACATGCTGCTGGAACACTGAAAACAGCACATATCGAGCCCGACAGTTTAGTATGCGGCATTCCGGTGTATTTATGAAGGACTCAGTTTGATCGACGTTAGCTCCAGCGCCACCTCGGCGGCGCTCCGGCAGGCCGCCCTGCGCGCCGCCACGACCATGGTTGCACTTGCACTATATTGGCAACTTGGCATGCAGGACCTGCACAGTCTCACCAAGGCATCCGTCTTTGTCCTGTTCGCGAATGCCGGCCTGGCCGGCCTGCAACTCCTGCGCTGCAATCGGAAATGGGTGGCCGCCGGCGCCCTGGCACTCAACAGCCTGGTCCTGCTGAATGCCACCGTGGAAGGTTTCCTGTTCTGGCTGTACGGGCTGGCGCCGAAGCACATCGTGGTCGCCGATGCCATCCTCGGCAGCAACGCCAACGAAGCGCGCGAGTTCATCGCAAGCTATTGGGTGCACATCGTGCTGGTCTCGGCATTGCTGGTGGCGATGATCGGGCTGCAGGCCTGGGTCGAGCGCAAATTCAATACCGTGCGCGCCGGCACGCCGAAAGCCGGCAACCGGCGCGAGCGCCTGCTGGGCAGCGGCATGTTCGCCCTGTTTGCCCTGCTTCATTTCAACGCCACGATGGCCGAGGAAAACCCGCTCGTGTATTGGCCGAACTACTTCGCGGACTATCAACAGCAGCGCGCCTTCCTGGCGGAGGTGAAGAGCAAGGTCGCCCGGGACCTGGCGATGGCGCGGCAGTACAAGACGGCGTATGTCGGCCAGCCCCGGCAAACCCTGGTGCTGGTGCTGGGCGAAAGCGTCAACCGCAGCAACTGGTCGCTGTATGGCTACCCGAGGAATACGACGCCCGAACTGGCCGCGCGGCGCGACGACCTGCTCGTCTTCCGGAACGTGCGCTCATCCGATGCCGCCACCGTCCAGTCCCTGCTCAAGATGCTGACGCCAGCCACGCTGAAGCAGCCGGATGCCTGGCTGACCGAACCGAATGTGCTCGCCCTGGCGCGCACGGCCGGTTACCACATTACCTGGCTGTCCAACCAGGAACAGGGCGACGGGCCGATCCAGATCCTGGCCGAGCACGCGCATGAACAGATCTTCGTCAACAATGGCCACGGCCGCGGCGCCCGCAGCCTGGACGAACGCCTGCTGCCCCACCTGAAGCGCGTGCTCGAAGGACCGGCGCCGCGCAAGCTGGTCGTCGTCCACATGCTGGGCGCGCACCTGCGCTATGACCTGCGCTATCCGGCCGCCTTCGATAGATTCTCGGGGGCCGACGACGCTGTCTCCACGACCCTGTACAAGGCGGGCCGTCCCTACTGGATCCGCAAGGCGCGCAACCAGTACGACAATGCGATGCTGTACACCGACCACGTGCTGTCCTCGATCCTGAAGACGGCCGAAGAGAGCACGACGGCATCGCCGGTCTCGCTCCTCTACGTCTCGGACCACGGGCAGGAAGTGGGCCACTACCGCAATTTCTCGGGCCATTCCTCGACCGATCCGAGTGGCTACCAGATTCCCCTGCTGTACTGGACGAAGGGCCCGGACCCGGACCCGGCAGAACGCCGTGCCGCGCTCGAGGCCCGCGATTACCGGACCGACTATCTCGACCATACCCTGCTTGGCCTGCTCGGGATCCGGACCCGCTTCTACCAGCCCGAAAACGACATCCTGAGCAGCCAGTACGTCGATCCGCCCGGCTGAAGTCCGCGCTTACAGCTTGTCGATCTGGCGGTCGATCGCCTTGCGCGCCCGTTCGTTGCGTTCGCTGTAGCGGTCGGTCAGGTAGTCGGAGCGGCCGCGCAGCAGCAGCGTCATCTTGAACAGCTCTTCCATCACGTCGACGACGCGGTCGTAATAGGCGGAGGGGCGCATGCGGCCGGCGTCGTCGAACTCCTTGTACGCCATTGGCACCGAGGACTGGTTCGGGATCGTGAACATGCGCATCCAGCGGCCCAGCAGGCGCAGGGTGTTGACCACGTTGAAGGATTGCGAGCCGCCGCATACCTGCATCACCGCCAGCGTGCGGCCCTGGCTCGGCCGGATCGCACCCATCTCCAGCGGGATCCAGTCGATCTGGTTCTTTATCACCGCCGTGACCGCGCCGTGGCGCTCCGGGCTGCACCACACCTGGCCTTCCGACCACAGGCACAGCGCGCGCAGCTCGACCACCTTCGGATGCGTCTCCGGTACGCTGCCCACCATCGGCAATTCGGTCGGGTCGAAGATTTGCACCTCGGCGCCGAAGTGCTCGAGGATGCGCGCGGCCTCCTCGGTCAGGAAGCGGCTGAAGGAGCGCTCGCGCAGGGAGCCGTACAGCAGCAGGATGCGCGGCGGGTGGCCGATGTCGCCGACGGGGGCCAGCTTGTCCGGCGTGGGCAGGTCCAGCAGTTCGGGTTTGATGTTGGGAAGGTCGGGAAGCTTGTCCATGTGAGTCCTCGGTTCAGCCCAGGCGCAGCGCGAGTGCGCACAAGGTCAGCAGCAGGATCGGCAGCGTCAGCACGATGCCGATGCGGAAGTAATAGGCCCAGGAGATGCGGACGCCACGTGCCGACAGCACGTGCAGCCACAGCAGGGTGGCCAGGCTGCCGATCGGCGTGATCTTCGGACCCAGGTCGGCGCCGATCACGTTCGCGTACACCATCGCTTCGCGCACCGCGCCTTGGGCCGACGTGGCGTCGATGGCCAGGGCGCCGACCAGCACGGTCGGCATGTTGTTCATGATGGACGACAGGATGGCCGTGACGAAGCCGGTGCCGAGCGCGGCGCCCCAGACGCCATGCGCGGCGCAGCGGTCGAGCAGGGCCGTCAGGTAGGCGGTCAGCCCGGCGTTGCGCAAGCCGTAGACGACAAGGTACATCCCCAGCGAGAACACGACCACCTGCCACGGCGCCCCGCGCAGCACCTCGCGCGTCGAGATCCGGTGGCCGCGCGCCGCCACCGCCAGCAGGATGAGTGCACCCGCCGCGGCGACGGCGCTGATCGGGATGCCGATCGCGTCCAGCCAGAAGAAGCCGACCAGCAGCAGCGCCAGCACCCACCAGCCGGTGACGAAGGTGGCGCGGTCGTGGATGGCTTGTTCGGGACGCTTCAATTGGGCCAGGTCGTAGTCGAGCGGGATGTCCTTGCGGAAGAACCAGGCCAGCGCGCCTAGCGTGGCGGCGACCGACACCAGGTTCACCGGCACCATCACCGCCGCATAGCGCGTGAAGCCGATGCCGAAGTAATCGCTCGACACGATGTTGACCAGGTTCGACACCACCAGCGGCAGGCTGGCGGTATCGGCGATGAAGCCGGCCGCCATCACGAAGGCCAGCGTCGCCTGGGGTGTGAAGCGCAGCGCGGCCAGCATGGCGATGACGATGGGCGTCAGGATCAGCGCGGCGCCGTCGTTGGCGAACAGCGCGGCCACCGCCGCGCCGAGCAGGACCAGCAGCACGAACAGGCGCCGGCCGCGGCCGGCCCCCCAGCGCGCCACGTGCAGCGCGGCCCACTCGAAGAAGCCGGCCTTGTCGAGCAGCAGGCTGATGATGATCACGGCGACGAAGGCGCCGGTGGCGTTCCAGACGATGTGCCAGACGACCGGGATGTCGTCCACGTGGATGACGCCGGCCAGCAGCGCGACGACGGCGCCGCTTGCTGCGCTCCAGCCGATGCCGAGGCCGCGCGGTTGCCAGATCACGAGCGTGAGCGTGGCCAGGAAGATGAGCAGGGCGGTCGGCACGCAGGTCCTTCAGGCGCCGAGATCGCCAATGTGGTCCAGCGCCGCCTTGAACGCCACGCGATCCCGAGTCAAGGTAGACAGCGGCAGCGCCAGGAAGGCCTCGATGCGCGCCCGCAGGATCGCGTAGGCCTGTTCGAACGCGGCTTCGATCTCGTCTTCGGACCCGGCCACATGGCTCGGGTCCTCCACGCCCCAGTGCGTGCGCAGGACCGGTCCCAGGTAGGCCGGGCAGGTCTCGCCGGCGGCGCTGGCGCACACCGTTACCACGATGTCGGGCGTCAGCGGCAGGTCATCCCAGGACTTGCTGTAATAGCCTTCGGTCGGGATGCCCTTGCGGGCCAGCAGGGCCAGCGCGCGTTCGTTCAGCTTGCCCGTGGGCTGGCTGCCGGCGCTGATCGCGTGCCAGCCGTTTGGCGCCAGGTGCTTGAAGACGGCTTCGCCCATCAGCGAGCGGCAGGAATTGCCGGTGCAGAGAAACAGGACGTTCATGCCGGCTCTCCTTTTGCGCAGCCCAAGGCGCCGACGGGCGAGCAGGAACCGCCGCCGCAGCAGTTCTCGGTCAGGAAGCCCAGCAGCGCATTCATGTGCTCGAACCGGGCGGCATAGATGATGAAGCGGCCTT
>CAJYQM010000490.1 GCA_913777025.1 uncultured Massilia sp.
GCTGCGCTACATGATCGGCGCGGCCAACAACGGCTGGAACCAGTGGGTGCTGAACTACAACCCGCAGCGCCAGCAAGACCTGGTGCAGCGCCTGCGCGACGGCGTGCTCGACTGGCACAACCTGGCGCTGCTGGTGCTGGCCGGCCTGATGTTGCTGGCTGCTGCGAAATTGTCACGGCGGCGCCGGGTCGACCCGGTCGATGCGCTATACTCGGCCTTGTGCCAGCGGCTCGGCCAGCTCGGCCTGCCGCGCGCGCCGGACGAAGGTCCGACCGCCTACGCGGCGCGGGTCGCTGGCGGCCACCTCGCGCCCGGCCCCAGCGCGGCCGCCGCCGACTTCCTGCGCCGCTACAGCGCATATCGCTATGGGCCGCAGGCAGCCGCCGCCGGCCTGGTTCCGATCCTTAAAGATTTGCTGTCCCGAGTTCGATGAAATCCTGCATTCCACTGTTGCTTGCCCTGGCCGTCGGTGCCGGGCAGCCCTCCGACGCCCTCGCCGTTTCTTCCACCCAGCATGCCAAGCCGGCCAAGTCCGGCAAGGCGGCCACGAAGGGCAAGACCGCGAAAACGGTCAAGGCCGCCGCACCCGCGCGCCGCACCATCGACTACGATGGCGAACAGGTCAACTTCAGCGAATGGCAGGCGGTGCGCGAGTTCGAGGACGAGATGGTCGACAAGCACGGCTTCGACCGCGCCGCCCTCGCGCAGCTCGTCGGCCAGGCCCGCTTCATCGATTCCGCGGTCCAGCTGGTCAAGCCGGCGCCGCCGGGCAAGCCCAAGAACTGGAACGCCTACAGCGAGCGCTTCATCGAGCCGATCCGCATCGGCGCCGGCGTGCGCTTCTGGAACGAGAATGCCGAGACGCTGGCGCGCGCCGAAGCGGAGTACGGCGTGCCGGCCGAGATCATCGTCGGCATCATCGGCGTGGAAACCATCTACGGCCGCGATACCGGCCGCTTCCGCGTGGTCGACGTGCTGGCCACCCTCGCCTTTGCCTATCCGGAAGCGCCGAACCGCAACGACCGCATGCAGTTCTTCCGCGACGAACTGGCCAAGACCCTGATCCTGGCGCGCCAGGAACACATCGATCCATTCTCGCTGCTGGGCTCGTTTGCCGGCGCGGTCGGCATGCCGCAGTTCATGCCGAGCAATATCCTGAAATACGGCGTCGATTACGACGGCGACGGCATCGTCGACCTGCGCGGCTCGCCCACCGACGCCATCGGCAGCGTCGCCAACTTCCTGGTCCAGCATGGCTGGGACCGTAGCAACCGCGGTCCGGCCGTATTCCAGGTCGACGTGGCGCCAAGCCAGGCCTGGCAGCCCCTGCTGGGCGGCCTGGAGGCGCGCTACAGCCCGGGCGAATTGACGGCGGCCGGCGTGGCGCCGCGCAGCAGCCTGCCCGAACAACGCCTGTATGGCTTGATCGACCTGCAGAATGGGGCCGATCCGACCGAGTACTGGGTGGCAAATGCTAACTTCTTTGCTATCACTAAGTACAATCGCAGTTATTTTTATGCCATGTCGGTCGTCGAGTTGGGCCGTGCCGTGAAGTTGTCACGCGGTATCTAACTCTTGACGAGCCTGAAACTTTGTATCAGTTTGTAACGACATTTGGCGAAAATGGATGAGCTGATATCGTAGTGACAACGATATACCCCCGGGGTGTATGCTGGTTTCTTCGAAGCAGTTCTCCTAGGAAATACGATATCAATCCTGCATACCCCCTTGATATTTGTCATTCCACTATGCAGTGGTGAAACGTGCGGCGGCGCATCGATAATTGCTTTACAATTAATTTTAAGTTAAAAACAATTATTTTTTCAGTGAGTTTGTGAGAGAATTGCATTGCGGCTATTGTTGCGATGAGACAACGAACTCAACAGCAAGCACTGATTATTATTGCTTTTGAGTACTAATTTAGAAATTAGTTGTATAATTTAATAGCAATTTTTAAAACCTTTCTGTAGCGTGAAAGGTTTGAACGCCGCCCGCGCTCCGTAACCCACATAGGAATAGTGACATCATGACCAATCAAGTCGGCATCGACATGAACAGTGATTCGGAATCCGATGAACTGCTGCAATACAACCCGAACCGTTTGCTCGATACCCTGATCGAGAACCTGCGCCTGAAAAATGACGCCGCGCTGTCGCGCGCGCTCGAAGTGGCCCCGCCGGTGATTTCGAAGATCCGCCATCACCGCCTGCCGGTCGGCGCTTCGCTGCTGATCCGCATGCACGAAGTCAGCGACCTGTCGATCCGCGACCTGCGCTACCTCATGGGTGACCGCCGCGCCAAGTTCCGCATCAGCGACAAGCAGTTCAAGCCGAAGGACAAGGACAACAACGCTTCCGGCGCTGAGTAATCGTGGGCACCGGACCGGACGGCGGCACATCCTGATGCCGCCGCAATGTCCAAGTCGTAAGGATTGCAACCTGCCCCATCATGGGACAGATGATCAAGTTTCCCCTCAGCGGGGACTCGCCCAGCGCCCAAACGTCGCGCCGGGACCGAGGATTCACAAGAATCAGGCGGGGAAGACGCCCGTCGACAAGTAGCGATCGCCGCGGTCGCAGACGATGAAGACGATCGTCGCGTTCTCCACGGTCTGCGAAATACGCAATGCGATTTCGCAGGCGCCGGCCGCGGAAATTCCACAGAAAATACCCTCTTCGGCCGCCAAGCGGCGCGCCATCTGCTCGGCCGCTGCCTGGGTCACGCTTTCGACCTGGTCGACGCGCGACTTGTCGAAGATCCTCGGCAGATAGGCTTCCGGCCATTTGCGGATACCGGGGATCGACGACCCCTCTTCCGGCTGCGCACCGATGATGCGGATGGCCTCGTTCTGTTCCTTCAGGTAGTGCGACACGCCCATGATGGTGCCCGTCGTGCCCATCGCACTGACGAAGTGGGTGATGCGTCCGCCGGTATCGCGCCAGATCTCGGGGCCGGTGGTCTCGTAGTGCGCGCGCGGGTTGTCCTGGTTGGCGAACTGGTCCAGGATGATGCCCTGGCCATCCTTCTGCATCTGTTCCGCCAGGTCGCGCGCGTATTCCATGCCGCCGGTCTTCGGGGTCAGGATGATCTGGGCGCCGTAGGCCGCCATGCTCTGGCGCCGTTCGATCGACAGGTTGTCCGGCATGATCAGGACCATCTTGTAGCCGCGGATCGCCGCCGCCATCGCCAGCGCGATGCCGGTGTTGCCGCTGGTGGCCTCGATCAGGGTATCGCCCGGCTTGATCTGGCCGCGCTGTTCCGCGCCGCGCAGCATCGACATCGCGGCGCGGTCCTTGACCGAACCCGCCGGGTTGTTGCCTTCGAGCTTGCCGAGGATGATGTTGTTGCGCGCCGCCGCTTCCGCGCCCGGGATGCGCACCAGCTGCACCAGCGGGGTATTGCCGATCGTGTCTTCGATGGTCTTGTATGCCGTGTTGTTGGCCATTGCTTGCTCTCTTGCGAACTCGAAAACAGCATTTTAATCCGAGATGCCCCCTGGCGTATGGCAGGGACCGGTGTGCTCGCTTGCCAACGAAAAAGCCCCGCACGGGGCGGGGCTTTCATTTGCTCACTTGAGCGGCGCTGACTGCTCAGGTGGCGGCTCAGGTGGCGACTCAGGTGCTGGACTTGGCATCGGCCTTGCCCTCGGCCGGCTTGGCGCTGCTTTTCGCAGCCTTGGCCGGCTTGCTGGCCTTGTCGTCCGCCGCCCCCATCGGCGCGCCTTCCTTCGATTGCCCATTGACCTGCAGGCCGGCCTGCGACAGCTTGGCCGCGCGCTTGTCGCCCACGCCCTTCACGCGCTTCTGGAAGTCGGCCCAGTCCTTGAACGGGCTCTTGCCGCGTTCATCGATGATTGCCTTCGACATGCTCGGCCCGACGCCCTTGACGCCGTCCAGGGCCGCCGCATCGGCCTTGTTGACGTCGACCTGTGCCCAGGCAAAACCCGTCGATGCCACCAGGGTGGCAACAGCAAGCATCAGTTTCTTGATCATCGTTCGTTCTCCGTTATCGTTGGAATGAAGGCGGCGGATGCCGCCTCCGGAGATAACGTGCGCGGACGAGGCCGCGTTGACGCTTGAAGTTTGTGCGAGATCAGGCGTCGTCGGTCCGGCGCCGCTGCGGGAACAGCTCGTCGCGGGTGACGGTGGCCGTACCCAGCTTGCCGACCACGATGCCGCCGGCGCGATTCGCCGTGGCCAGGGCTTCCGGCATCGAGGCGCCGGCGCCCAGCATGGCGGCCAGCGTGGCGATCACGGTGTCGCCGGCGCCGGAGACGTCGAACACTTCACGCGCATCGGCGTTCACGTGCAGCACCTCATCCGCCGTGTACAGGCTCATGCCCTCTTCCGAACGCGTCAGCAGCAGCGCCTGCAGGCCCAGTTCCTCGCGCAGGCGCTGGGCCTTCTCGGTCAGCTGTTCCTCGGTCTTCCAGCTGCCGACGACGCGCTTGAGTTCCGACTTGTTCGGCGTGAGCATGGTGGCGCCGCGGTAGGGCGTGAAATCGTCGCCCTTGGGGTCGACCAGCACGGTCTTGCCGGCCTCGCGCGCGAGCTTGATCATCTCCGCCACGTCGACCAGGCTGCCCTTGTTGTAGTCGGACAGGATGATGACGTCGTAGTCCGGCAGCAGCGCCTTGAACTGCGTGAGCTTGTCGCGCAGGACGGTCTCGGTGGGCGTATCTTCGAAGTCGATGCGCACCATCTGCTGCTGGCGTCCGATCACGCGCAGCTTGATGATGGTGGAGATGGCCTCGTCGCGCTTCAGGTAGCTCTGGATGCTCGATTCGCGCAGGATCTGCTCGACCGAATCGCCGGCCTCGTCGTTGCCGACCACGCCCAGCAGGCCGCATTGCGTACCCAGCGCCGCGGCGTTGCGCGCCACGTTGGCGGCGCCGCCCAGGCGTTCCTCGCGCTTTTCGATGCGCACCACGGGCACCGGCGCTTCCGGCGAGATGCGCGAGACGTCGCCGAACCAGTAGCGGTCCAGCATGACGTCGCCGACGACCAGCAGGCGCACGCCTTCCAGGGCCGGCGCCTCGGCCTGGCGGTAGCTGTCGGCCTGCAGGAGGCGGCTCGGGATCTTGTCGTTCATGCCCGCCTCATTTTCCGTCGTTGCCGCTGGTCAGGACCGAACGGCCGATGCCGTGGTACTCGATCCCCTGTCCCGTCATCAGGGAAGGGTCGAACAGGTTGCGGCCGTCGATGATGACCGGGTGCTTCAGGCGCGCCTTGATCTGGTCGAAGTCGGGGCTGCGGAAAGCCTTCCACTCGGTGACGATCACCAGCGCCTCGGCGCCATCGAGCGCTTCCATCGGCGCCGCCTTGAACTCGATGCAGGCCAGCTGCTCGGGCGCCAGGTCCAGCGCCAGCACGCGCTTGGCCTCTTCCATCGCGACCGGATCGTGCACGGCGACGGTGGCGCCGCGCTGGACCAGTTCGGCCAGCAGCACGCGCGACGGCGCTTCGCGCATGTCGTCGGTGTTCGGCTTGAAGGCCAGGCCCCAGACCGCGAAGCGTTTGCCCGCCAGGTCTTCGCCAAAACGCTGCACGACCTTGCGGCCCAGCACCTGCTTCTGGCGGTCGTTGACGGCTTCCACGGCGCGCAGGATCAGGAGTTCCTGGTCGTACTGGCGCGCGGTGCGTTCCAGCGCCTGCACGTCCTTCGGGAAGCAGGAGCCGCCGTAGCCGGCGCCGGCGTACAGGAAGCTGGTGCCGATGCGCGGATCGGAACCGATGCCGTGGCGCACCGCTTCGATGTCGGCGCCGACCTGGTCGGCCAGGTTGGCCAGTTCGTTCATGAACGAGATCCGGGTCGCCAGCATGGCGTTGGCAGCATACTTGGTGAACTCGGCCGAGCGCACGTCCATCCAGTAGACGCGCTCGTGGTTGCGGTTGAACGGCGCGTACAGCAGTTTCATGAGGTCGCGCGCGCGCAGGCCGGCGGGCGTGTCGTCGGTGCCGATCACGATGCGGTCCGGACGCATGAAGTCGTCGACGGCCGCGCCTTCCTTCAGGAATTCCGGGTTGGACACCACCGCGAACGCCGACGCATCCTTGCCGCGGGCGGCCAGCTCCTCCCGGATGGCGGCGGCCACGCGGTCCGCGGTGCCGACCGGCACGGTGGACTTGTCGACGATGACCTTGTAGCCCTCCATGTGGCGCCCGATGTTGCGGGCGGCGGCCAGCACGTACTGCAGGTCGGCCGAGCCGTCCTCGTCCGGCGGCGTACCGACGGCGATGAACTGCAGCTGGCCGTGCGCCACGCTGGCGGCGACGTCGGTGGAGAATTGCAGGCGACCGGCGGCGCGGTTGCGCGCGACGACCTCCTCCAGGCCGGGTTCGTGGATCGGGATGCCGCCGTTGTTGAGCATGTCGATCTTGCGCGGATCGACGTCGAGGCAGAACACGTCGTTGCCGAGTTCCGCCAGGCAGGCGCCCGTGACCAGGCCGACGTAGCCGGTGCCGATAATCGTAATCTTCATTGGTTCACTTCATCAGTTCATGACATTCAATTCTTCGGTACGGCGCGGCGGGTAGGTTTCCCACTTGCTGCACCCCGGGCAGTGCCAGTAGTACTGGCGCGCCTTGAAACCGCAATGGCTGCACTGGTAGCGGGCCAGCTTTTGCGTGTAGCCGTGCACCAGGTTCTTCACCATCGACAGCTCTTCCCAGACGTTGGCCGGCGCGTCCATCAGGCGCGCTTCGAGCAGCTTGTCCAGGCCGAGCAGGGTCGGGTTGCGGCGCAGCTCTTCCACCACCAGCTGTTTGGCAGCGTCGACGCCATTGAGTTCGATGACGGCCTTGAACACGACCTCGATCAGATCAATGGATGACGCTTCTTCCAGATAGGAACGCAGCAGGCTGACGCCTTCTTCCGGCCTGCCGACCTTGCGGTAGCCGTCCATCAGGCGGCCCGCGACCAGCGCCACGTGCGGCACGCTTTGCTGCTCGACGCGGCGCCAGGTCTTGAGCGCGCCTTCGACGTCGCCCTGGGCCAGCTGCGCGTCGCCGTACAGCATGGTCGCGCGCACGCTCTTGCGGTCCGATTGCAGCGCCTTGTCCAGCAGCCCCATCGCGTCGGCCGGCTGCAGGTGGACCATCGCGTCCTGGGCCAGCTCGCAGTAGAACTGGGCGATTTCCTTGTGCTGGGCGCCGGCGCCGGATTCCTGCAGGCCTTCGGCGGCGGCGATCGCGCGGCGCCATTCCTTCTCGCGCTGGAAGATCTCGAGCAAGGCGCGGCGCGCTTGCACGGCATAGGTCGTGTCGACCAGCAGGTTGAAGGTTTCCTCGGCGCGGTCCAGCAGGCCCGCCTTCAGGTAATCCATGCCCAGCTCATACTGGGCATGCACCTGCTGCTCGATCGGCAGGTCGGGGCGCGACAGCAGGTTCTGGTGGACGCGGATCGCGCGCTCGGTCTCGCCGCGGCGGCGGAACAGGTTGCCGAGGGCGAAGTGCATGTCGGCGGTTTCGGGATCGAGCTTGACGATCTCGATGAAGGCGTCGATCGCCTTGTCCGGCTGCTCGTTGAGCAGGAAGTTCAGGCCCTTGAAGTAACCGCGCGGCAGGCTCCGGGATTCCGAGACCAGTTGCTTGATGTCGACGCGGGCGGCAATCCAGCCGAGGGCGAAAAAGACGGGGATGCCGAGCAGCCACCAGATTTCAAATTCCATGTGATTCTTATTAGTGTGTGACGGGGTCGGTCAGCCGCGCGGCGCGACGCTGTCCGGCTGCGGCGCGGCGGCGGCGGTGCCGGCGGCGTTCTGCAGGGCCTGGATGGTGTCCTTGTGCTGCGAGCTTTCGCGGCGGTGGCGGAACACCGTGGGCGTGACGGCCAGGATGCCGAGGAAGGCGCCGGCGATGAAGGCGCCCAGCAGCATCAGTACCAACGGCCCCTGCAATTGATAACCCGGCAAGATCAGGTCGACCTGGTGCGTATTCTTCAAGGCAAAGAAGAAAAAGAATACAAACAGCAGGCAGCCAGCAATGGTCGAGACAAATTTCATCGGCAGGTCCCGTGGGGAAAGACGTCAAAGGCGCAGTGTCGCATATTTGAAACGAGTTTTCAAAGTGACGTTCCCGGCAGCGCCGGGACGTCACCCCCGCAACGGCGGGGGCCCAAGTTTGCGTATGTGACCAATAACGTTTCTCGTGACTGAGCAACGAACTTGGGTCCCCGCCTCCGCGGGGACGACGGTTGTGAGGCCGCGGATGCAAACGGCGAAAAAAAACGGCATCCCCGAAAGGACGCCGTTCTTGTCTGCTTGCAGCAGACTCCGCATGCGCAGACGACTTCAGTCTTCGATGATCGGTTGCCCGACCATCGCGTCGACCCGCTCGCGCAACTGCTTGCCCGGCTTGAAGTGGGGCACCCGTTTTTCGGGCACCATCACCTTGTCGCCGGACTTCGGGTTGCGGCCGATGCGGGGCGGCCGGCTGTTCAGCGCAAAGCTGCCAAAACCGCGGATCTCGATGCGCTGGCCCGTCGCCAGGGCGTTGGTCATCGCATCGAGGATGGTCTTGACGGCAAACTCGGCGTCTTTCGCGACCAGCTGAGAATAACGCTCGGCCAGACGGTTGATCAGCTCGGACTTGGTCATCTGCTCGCTTCCGGTAAGGAATTAACCTTTATTGTCGAACTTGGCCTTCAGCAGTGCGCCCAGCGAGGTGGTGCCGGTGGCAGCGCTGTTGTCCGAAGCCAGCTTCTGCATGGCTTCCTGGGTGTCGGCGTTGTCCTTGGCCTTGATCGACAGCTGGATGCTGCGTGCCTTGCGGTCGATGTTGATGACCAGGGCTTCGACCTTGTCGCCCACTTTCAGGTGGGTGCCGGCATCTTCCACGCGGTCGCGCGAGATTTCCGAAGCGCGCAGGTAGCCTTCGACTTCTTCGTTCAGGGCGATCACGGCGCCTTTCGGCTCGACCGACTTCACGGTGCCGGTGACCAGGGTGCCCTTGTCGTTCAGCGATGCGAAGTTGTTGAACGGGTCGCCTTCCAGCTGCTTCACGCCCAGCGAAACACGCTCGCGCTCGACGTCGATGGCCAGGACGACGGCTTCCAGCTCGTCACCCTTCTTGAAGCGACGCACAGCTTCTTCGCCGGCTTCGGTCCAGGACAGGTCCGACAGGTGCACCAGGCCGTCGATGTTGCCCGGCAGGCCGATG
The DNA here is from genome assembly GCA_913777025.1 of uncultured Massilia sp. Classification (GTDB taxonomy): domain Bacteria; phylum Pseudomonadota; class Gammaproteobacteria; order Burkholderiales; family Burkholderiaceae_D; genus Telluria. The sequence goes on from CAJYQM010000490.1 coordinate 9,159, forward strand.
AACACGCCGAAGTCGGTGATCGACTTGATCGAACCCTTGACCTTGTCGCCCTTCTTGTGGGTCATGCCGAAGTCATCCCACGGATTCGCCTTGCACTGCTTCATGCCCAGCGAGATACGGCGACGCTCTTCGTCGATTTCCAGGACCATGACTTCGACTTCGTCGCCCAGCTGCACGACTTTGTTCGGGGCCACGTTCTTGTTGGTCCAGTCCATTTCCGAGACGTGCACCAGGCCTTCGATGCCCTGCTCGACTTCCACGAACGCACCGTAGTCGGTCAGGTTGGTGACCTTGCCGAACAGGCGGGTGCCTTGCGGGTAGCGACGCGACAGGCCGGTCCACGGATCGTCGCCCAGTTGCTTCACGCCCAGCGAGACGCGGTTCTTTTCCTGGTCGTACTTCAGGACCTTGGCGGTGATTTCCTGGCCGACGGTCAGGACTTCCGACGGGTGACGCACACGACGCCATGCCAGGTCGGTGATGTGCAGCAGGCCGTCGATGCCGCCCAGGTCGACGAACGCACCGTAGTCGGTGATGTTCTTGACGACGCCGGTGACCACGGTGCCTTCTTTCAGGGTTTCCATCAGCTTCGCGCGCTCTTCGCCCATCGATGCTTCGATGACGGCGCGGCGCGACAGCACGACGTTGTTACGCTTGCGGTCCAGCTTGATGACCTTGAATTCCAGGGTCTTGCCTTCGAACGGGGTGGTGTCCTTGACCGGACGGGTGTCGACCAGCGAACCCGGCAGGAATGCGCGGATGCCGTTGGTCAGGACGGTCAGGCCGCCCTTGACTTTGCCGTTGACGGTACCGGTGACGATTTCGCCCGATTCCATTGCTTTTTCCAGAGCCAGCCACGATGCCAGGCGCTTGGCCTTGTCGCGCGACAGGATGGTATCGCCGAAACCGTTTTCCAGCGATTCGATGGCCACGGAAACGAAGTCGCCGATCTGGACTTCCAGTTCGCCCTGGTCATTCTTGAATTCTTCGACCGGAATGAATGCTTCCGACTTCAGGCCGGCGTTGACGATCACGAAGTTGTGATCCAGACGCACGACTTCCGCCGAGATGACTTCGCCCGAACGCATGTCTTGGCGCGACAGCGACTCTTCGAAGAGTGCTGCGAAGCTTTCCATACCGGTGTCTTGATTTGCTGCAGTAGCCATGAGATTTTAAAAGGTTAGCCAGCAGGGCGGCGAAATGCGCTCTGAACTGGGTCAGGTTGAACCACGCCCGGAGACGAACCCCGGGCACCACGAACGCGGCGCTTTTTACCGCTCGCCGCGCATCCCCTCGATCTTGTACAACAGGGGGACGAGAAACCACGCTTGCTTGTTACGTATGTTTTCCCGCATACCATGCCAGCACCTGTTCGACCGCTTGATCAGCGTTCATGCTCGAGGTGTCGAGGATATGCGCATCCTCCGCCGGGACCAGCGGTGCCACGGCGCGCTGGGTATCGCGCGCATCGCGGGACTGCAAATCTTCCAGCAGATCGTCCATATTAGCAGAAAATCCTTTGTCAATCAATTGCTTATACCGGCGTTGCGCACGGGCCTCAACACTTGCCGTCAAGTACACTTTTAGCTGGGCATTGGGGAAGATGACGGTACCCATGTCGCGCCCGTCGGCCACCAGGCCCGGCGTCTCGCGAAAGCCCAGCTGCAGGGCGAACAGGGCCTGGCGCACCGCCGGCAGTGCCGCGATCCTGGACGCCGTATTGCCGACCTCCTCGGCCCGGATCGCATGGCTGACCTCTTCCGTACCCAAATAGATATGGCCGCCGTTGAAGCGCACCGGCAGGTGCTCGGCCACCTTGGCCAGCGCGTGCTCGTCGTTCAGGGGGGTCGCGCGGCGCAGCGCCGACAGCGCGGTCAGGCGGTACAGGGCGCCGGAATCGAGCAGGTGGAAGCCCAGCCGGTCCGCGACCTTGTGGGCCACGGTGCCTTTGCCGGATGCGGTCGGTCCGTCGATGGTGATGACGGGGATGTGTGAGTTAGGCATGTGATTCTTTATTGTTCCAATTTGG
>CAJYQM010000491.1 GCA_913777025.1 uncultured Massilia sp.
GTCCATCTGGACGATGGCCTGGTTGACTTGCTCGATGCCGGTGCGCTGCTCGTCGCTGGCGGCCGCGATATCGTTGATCAGGTCGGTGACCCGCTTGACGCTGCCGACCACCTCCTGCATGGTGTTGCCGGCCAAATCGACCAGGCGCGCGCCCGTCGAGACCTGCTCGACCGAGTCGGCGATGAGCTCCTTGATTTCCTTGGCCGCCGCCGCCGAACGCTGGGCGAGGGTACGCACCTCGCCGGCCACGACGGCAAAGCCGCGGCCCTGCTCGCCGGCGCGTGCCGCTTCCACGGCCGCGTTCAGCGCCAGGATATTCGTCTGGAAGGCGATACCGTCGATCACGGTGATGATGTCGGCCACCTTGCGCGACGACGCGTTGATCGCACCCATGGTGTCCACGACCTGGGCCACGACACCGCCGCCGCGTTCCGCCGTCTCGGACGCCGAGGCCGCCAGCTGGCTTGCCGCACGGGCGTTGTCCGCGTTCTGCTTGACGGTCGAGGTCAGCTCTTCCATCGACGAGGCCGTCTCCTCCAGCGAGCTGGCTTGCTGTTCGGTACGCGACGACAAGTCCTGGTTGCCGGAATTGATCTCGCTCGACGCCGTCGCGATGGTATCGGTGCCCGTGCGCACGCGGGTCACGATGTCGCGCAGGGCGTCGTTCATGTCCTTCAGGGCCTGCAGCAACTGGCCGGTTTCATCCCTGGAGCGCACGTCCACCCGCACCGTCAGGTCACCCTGGGCGACGCGCCGGGCGACGCCCACCGCGTAGGCCAGCGGCGCGGTGATGTTCCGGGCCAGCCACATGGCCAGCGCGACCGCCAGCACGGCGGCCATGGCGCCGCCGCCGGCCAGGGTCCAGGACATCGTCGACGCGAGCGAGGCCACGGTGCCGGCGCGCTCGCGCATCAACCCCGATTCTTCCGACTTGATCTCGGCGATCAACTTGCGCATCGCATCCATGCTGTGCTTGCCCTTGCCGGCCTGCTCGACCGCGACGACGGCGGCCATGTCGGCGTCGGCGGTGGCGCGGCGCAGCTGGATGGTCGGGTCGATGGCCGTCTCGAGCCAGGTGCGCTCCGTCTCGGCCAGGCGTGCCAGGCGCGCCAGCTGGTGCGGGTTGTCGGACGTGAGCTTGCGTGCAGCGTCGATGTGGGCGGCAAAATCGGTCTTGCCGGCCTTGTAGGGTTCGAGCGACGCTTCCTTGCCGGTCAGCGCAAAGCCGCGCTCCCCGGTTTCGATGTTGGTCAGGCTGACGAGGGCCGCGTCGACTTCGCCCAGCACCTGGTAGGTATGGATGTTCATGTCGTTGGCGTTGCCAAGACGGGAGAAATTCACGTACGACAGGCTGACCAGCAGGATGAGCAGCGCGACGACGGCACCGAAAGCCAGGTAAAGCCGGGTGCCGATTTGGAGGTCGGATATTTTCATGGGAACAGGTAGGGGTTGACGGCTTTCATTACGTAGTTATACGTAAAATTTACCGTCGGCAATATTACCTGATCCCCACACAAACCCGCTTTGCTTCGTTGATTCCGTCACATTTAAGCGACAATCCAATGAATTCGAAACAATTTTGACGATCTGGTACGTGATCGCGTCGCGCTTACCCGATGAAGGAATCGAACTGCATGTCGAACTCCTGCAGCGCCTTCTGCGCATTCTGCATCTTCTTCCTGAACTCCGGCCCGCGCTGCAGCGCCAGCCCCACCGCCAGCACATCGATGACGACCAGGTAAGCCAGGCGCGCCGAGATGGGCGTGTAGGGGTCGGTCGCGAACACCAGGTCGATCGGGATCAGGACCGTCGCCATCTCGGCCAGCGCCGTGCCCGACGGCGCCAGCACGATCACGTCGGCGCCGCCGCGGCGGGCCAGCTTGGCCGAGCGCACCAGCGCCGGGTTGTTGCCACGCTGCGAGATCGCCACCAGCGCGTCGCCTTCGCGCAGCAGGGCGGCGGCGATCGCGTGGATGGCGGGGTCGGTGTAAGACACGGTCGGCACGCCCGAGCGGAAGAATTTGTGCTGGGCGTCGGCGGCGACGAAGCCGGACGAGCCCTGGCCGTAGAACTCGATCTTGTTGGCGCGCGACAGGATGTCGAGCGCCTTCTGGATCAGTTCCGGCTTCAGGTTGTTGCGCAGGTCGAGCAGGGTGTTGATCGAGCGGCTGCAGATCTTGTTGACCAGGTCCGACGCCAGGTCGTCCTGGGTCGGCTGCTCGTTGGTCCCGGGCAGGGCGAGCGCCAGGCCTTGCGCCAGCTTCAGCTTGAACTCGTGCCAGCCTTCGTAGCCGAGGGTGCGGCAGAAGCGCACCACGGTCGGCTCCGAGACTTGCGCGTTCCTGGCCAGCGCCGTGATGTTCTGGCTCACCGTGGCGCTGGGTGCGGCCAGCACCGCGAGCGCGACCTTGCGCTCGGACTTGGACAGCGAGTCGAGCTGGGTGCGGATCGAATCGAGCAGCAAGGCGGTTCCTTTAGTCTTCCGGTAGCGCTTCTTCGCGCCACTGCAGGCCGTCGCGGCCGATCAGCGCCGACGATGCGGCCGGACCCCAGGTGCCCGAGGTGTAGGGCACCGGCGTGGTGTCGTCCTGCTCCCAGTGATCCAGGATCGGTTCCACCCATTCCCAGGCCGCTTCCAGCTCGTCGCCGCGCATGAACAGCGTCAGCTGGCCGCGCAGGACGTCCAGCAGCAGCCGTTCGTAGGCTTCCATGCGCGGGCCGCCGAACTGCTCGCGGAAGTCGAGTTCGAGTTCGGCCTGCTTCAGGCGCATCGAGTCGCCCGGGGTCTTGGCCATCAGGTTCAGCGACAGGCCTTCGTCCGGCTGCAGGCGGATCACCAGGCTGTTCGGCTGGAAGCTGGAATTGGGCTGGTTGAAGATCGAGTGCGGGATCTGCTTGAAGCGCACCACGATCTCGGCCAGGCGGTCGGCCATGCGTTTGCCGGTGCGCAGGTAGAAGGGCACGCCGGCCCAGCGCCAGGTATCGATCTCGGCCTTCATGGCCA
>CAJYQM010000492.1 GCA_913777025.1 uncultured Massilia sp.
GCCGTGACGAAGTCGAACATTTAATAGAAAGCGATCGAAGGTTTATGGAAGTATCACGCGTACGGGCCCTGCGCGGCCCCAACCTCTGGAGCCACCACACCTCGGTGGAGGCGATCGTCGCCTGCACCCCGGAGGAGGAGTCGATCGGCGCACTGCCCGGTTTCGAAACGCGCCTGCGCGCCCTGTTCCCGGAAATCTGGCCGCTGCAGCCGACCGGCCATGACGACACCATCCCGCTGGCGCAAGTGCTGGAAGTGGCCGCCCTCGCCCTGCAGGCGCAGGCCGGCTGCCCCGTCACCTTTTCGCGCACCACCGCCACGCTGGAAACCGGCATCTACCAGGTGGTCGTCGAGTACAGCGAGGAAGACGTCGGCCGCCTGGCCCTGAACCTGGCCGAACAACTGTGCGAGGCCGCGCGCCGCGACCAGCCGTTCGACCTGGAAGGGGCGCTGGCCCAGCTGCGCGACCTGGACGAGGACGTGCGCCTGGGGCCTTCGACCGGCTCGATCGTGCACGCCGCGGTGGCGCGCGGCATCCCCTACCGCCGCCTGACCGAAGGCAGCCTGGTGCAGTTCGGCTGGGGCAGCCGCCAGCGCCGCATCCAGGCCGCCGAGATCGACGCCACCGGCGCCATCGCCGAGACCATCGCCCAGGACAAGGAACTGACCAAGAAGCTGCTCGACGCCGCCGGCGTGCCGGTGCCGCTGGGCCGCGCCGTAAGCGACCCTGACGACGCATGGGCCGCCGCGCTGGAGGTCGGCCTGCCGGTCGTCATCAAGCCGAAGGACGGCAACCAGGGCAAGGGCGTGACCGTGAACGTGACCACGCGCGAACAGCTGGATGCCGGCTTTGCCGCCGCGTCCGAGTTCCGCGACGACATCATGGTCGAAAAATACCTGCCGGGCCACGACTACCGCCTGCTGGTGATCGGCAACAAGCTGATCGCCGCCGCCCGTCGCGACCCGCCGCACGTGGTCGGCGACGGCAGGAACACGGTGCGCGAGCTGGTCGAGATCGTCAACCGCGACCCGCGCCGCGGCAGCGGCCACGGCACCGCCCTGACCAAGATCCGCTTCGACGACATCGCCCTGGCTTCGCTCGCCAAGCAGGGCTACGACGCCGAGTCGATCCCGCCCAAGGGCCAGCGCGTCACCCTGCGCAACAACGCGAACCTCTCCACCGGCGGCTCGGCCACCGACGTCACCGACGACGTGCATCCGGACGTCGCCGCGCGCGCCATCGCCGCTGCCCACATGGTCGGCCTGGACATCTGCGGCGTCGACCTGGTGTGCGACAGCGTGCTGAAACCGATCGAGGAGCAGCATGGCGGCATCGTCGAAGTGAACGCCGCGCCGGGCCTGCGCATGCACATCTCGCCATCCTTCGGCAAGGGCCGCGCGGTCGGCGAAGCGATCATGGACACCCTGTACGGCCCCGGCGACGACGGCCGCATCCCGGTGGTGGCCGTGACCGGCACCAACGGCAAGACCACCACCGTGCGCCTGATCGCCCACCTGCTGGCCTCGAGCGGCCTGCGCACCGGCATGACCAACACCGACGGCGTCTACATCCAGGGCCGCCGCATCGACAGCGGCGACTGCAGCGGGCCGCGCAGCGCGCGCAACGTGCTAATGCACCCGGACGTGGACGCGGCCGTGTTCGAGACCGCGCGCGGCGGCATCCTGCGCGAAGGCCTGGCCTTCGATCGCTGCCAGGTCGGCGTGGTCACCAACATCGGTTCGGGCGACCACCTGGGCCTGAACTACATCACCACGCTGGAAGACCTCGCGGTCCTGAAGCGCGTGATCGTGCAGAACGTGGCGCCGACCGGCATGGCCGTGCTGAACGCGGCCGACCCGATCGTGGCCGGCATGGCCGAGAACACGCGCGGCGACATCACCTATTTTGCCGCGGACTGCTCGCTGCCGGTCATGCAGAAGCACCGCGCCCAGGGCCGCCGCATCGTCTACGTCGACAACGGCCACCTGGTGGCCGCGCAGGGCAAGAAGGAAGAGCGCATCGCGCTGGCCGAGGTGCCGATCACCCGCGGCGGCGTGGTCGGCTTCCAGGTCGAGAACACGATGGCCTCGGTGGCCGCCGCCTGGGCGGTGGGCATCGACTGGGATGCGATCCGCCTCGGCCTCAAGACCTTCGTCGGCGAAAGCGACAACGCGCCGGGCCGCTTCAACGTGTTCGACTATCGTGGTGCGACCGTGATCGCCGACTACGGCCACAACCCGGACGCGATCCAGGCCCTGGTGAACGCCGTCGAATCGATGCCGGCCAAGCGCCGCTCGGTGGTGATTTCCGGCGCCGGCGACCGCCGCGACGAAGACATCCGCGACCAGACGCGCATCCTGGGCCGCGCCTTCGACGACGTGCTGCTGTACGAGGACCAGTGCCAGCGCGGCCGCTCGGAGGGCGAAGTCGTCGCCCTGCTGCGCCAGGGCCTGCTGGATGCCACGCGCACCGACCACATCGAGGAAATCAAGGGGGAATTCGTCGCCATCGACCGCGCGCTGGAACGTTTGCAGCCGGGCGATTTGTCCCTGATCCTGATCGACCAGGTCGATGAGGCACTGGCACACATCTCGAAGCGGGTCGCGCAGGCCTGAACGGCTTTTGCTTGAACTGTGTAACGGGCGCTGCGGCGCCCGTTTTTCTTTTGCGGCAGCGGCCTTGTTGCAATCATGCCTACACGCAATAACGGGCTTGGACACCGCGCATGAAGGCGTGCTCCGTTTGGGTGAAGAATGGCAAAAGAGGCCGCGTCCCGCCCTACCCACTACGTTAGTCATCGCACGTGCTCGACACATCGAATGACGTAGGATGGACGGTCACGGCATCCAACCCTAATCCGGACACGATGCCGGCCATGCCATCTGACAAGCGGTGTGATCATGAGAATTGAAAAGGAAACGCAGCCTCCCCACGACGCGCCGGCACCCGAGATGCCGTTCCGGCGCCTGCTATACCGTTTCCTGTTCTTCGACTGGCTGTTCCGCGACGTCAGTGCCGCACGCGACCGCATCGAGCGCCATGCCGCCCACCAGCACAACCGCAAGATGAGCCGCTACCTGCCCGTCTACCTGCGCCGCTGGTCCTTCCTGACCGCCTTCGACTTCGCCCTTGGCGTGCTGTTCGAAAAAGTCTTGCAGGCAGGCCTGCTGTCGGCCTGGTTCTTCACCTGGTCCTGCGTCACGCTGACCGGCATGGTCGTGATCACGGTGGCATGGGTGATTTTGAATCACGCTCGGCTGTCCTGACGCCAAAGCTTGAGGGCAGCGGCGGCAGCGAAGGCACGGAGGGCGCCATGGGCGCCTGCAGCACGTTGTGCTTTTTCCTGAGATTCGTCTGGCCGAACAGGAACAGCATCCATACCGGCGCCTCGTAGTAATACATGCGCGAATTTCCGGGCATCGCAAAAATGACCAAGGTCAGCAGGATGCCATTGAAACGGGCCACGCGGGAAAACAGCATCGCCAGCACGATCAGCGCCAGCAGGCCGCCGCCGCTGACCAGGTTGAAGATCACGCCCAGATCCTGGTAATGACAATTGACGCAGGGCGGATGCTCGTAGCCGAGCCCGATGATCTTTTCCTCCAGGCCGGTCGCCAGGTAACTGTACAAACCATTCTTCCAGATCGACAGGCTGCCGTCGTCATTGTGGCCGAAGCGTTCGTTCATGTGCTCGAGGATATTCGACGAGGCGAGCACGACCAGGATGAAGACGAACAGCGCGAGCACATGCCATACCTTGATGCGCTTGCTCCACAGGAAAGGCAAGAGCACCAGCAGCACGCCGGTGAAATAGACGGCGGTCGCGGAACCGGTCACCACCAGCGATATGACCGTCAGGATCGAAATCCAGTACACCGGTTTGCTGAAACCCGATACGAACAGATACGCGCCGAGCAGGAAAGCCATGTTGTTCGCATAAATGCCCGGCTCCACCTGCAGGCCGGAAAAACGGTTGATGCCGACGAAATCGACGGCCGTTCGGCTGGCCGAACCGAATACCAGTTCGTGGATATCGACCATCGGGCCGCCCAGCAGATAGAACATGGCGACCTGCAGGAACAGGGCCCCTATGCTCACCACCAGCAATGCGGCGAGGGCGGCACGGAACTCCTTCGGCCATCGCTTGCTTGCTTCGTAAAAAAGCACTGCCAGAAAGATATTTGCCGCGATGAAGAACGGGTAAATGAATGAGACCTGGCGGAACACCACGGTATGCAGCACGATGAGGGACATTCCGATCAAGATATACACCGACGGCAAGGTAATCCTGATCGGGCGCGCAAGCATGACCGGTAACAGGCATGCCAGGCTGACCAGCACCGCGCAATAGCGGGGCCACATCGTATGGGTCTCGGGGTCCTCGAACGGGCTGTACAGCAGGAACAGGCCGCCAAAGAACGCGGCAGCGACGGCAATCGAACGGGCATCCCATGGTTTGGCGTTGGTCATCGTCGGCGCTTGACGGAGGCGGGTGTTGCTACTATCCGGCCGTGGCGGCGAGCGAGGTTTGCTCATCCTCAAAGCGCATCAGGATTGGGTGAAAGGAACTTATCTTGATGTCAACTAAATGATAATGCGGCAATTGCGCGACGATATCTCCACCTTTCAACGGAGATTTGCCATGACCTTCCTGCACCTGCACGACCAGGGTTTGCCCATCCACGCGCTAGGCGAGCGCCGCGTCGATCACGCCACCGCGGCCAAGGTGCGCGACGCCTTGCGCGCGCAGGGCCGCAACGCCGCGGCGCAGGCCATGGCGCACCAGCAGGTCGACCTGGCGGTCGCCCTGCGCGTACTGGTGGACTCGGGAAGGCGGCGTGTGGAGGCCGCCGTGGCGCAAGGGCAGGCGGCCTTGGAACAGGACGCCGCTCAGGACTTCGCGTTCATCGCGGCCTGAGTTGCGGCCTGAGTTGCGGCCTGAGTTGCCGCCTGAGTTGCCGCCTTTGGCGGCGCCAGCGGATCGAGCAGCTGGCCCGCCAGCGTCGGCGCAACCGGCGTATCGGTGCCGACCGCGGCCGGCCAATGGCGCGGCAGGTAGTGGCTGCCGAACAGCCGGTCCAGCACCGGCAGCGTGGCCGCGTAGTTGCGATTGATGTGGTCGTGGCGGCTGTGGTGCCAGTGGTGGAACGCCGGCGTGCTGACCAGCCATTCCAGCGGGCCCAGGCGCCAGCGCAGGTCGGCATGGATGAAGAAGCCCCAGGCCGTGCCCACCACCAGCACCAGCGCCGGCACCGCGCTGCCTTCCACGTTCGGGCCGGCCAGCCCCAGCAGGTACAGGGGCACCAGTCCGAACAGCCGGGTCACGACCATGTCGACCGGATGGGTGCGGGTATTCGCCAGGAAATGCATGTGTTCGGTACTGTGGTGCAGCGCATGGAAGCGCCACAGCCACGGCAATTCATGGCTGAGCCGGTGTCCCCAATAGAACCCGGTTTCGCCGACCACGAAGGCAAGCACGATGCGCAGCGCGGGCGGCAGGCCCCGCACCGCATCGGTCAGCGTACCCGGCACCACGTGATGGGCCAGCGCCGCCAGCAGCGCGGTCGGCGCGCTCAGCAGCACGATCGGCACCAGGCTGCTGATGACGTAATAGACCAGGTTGTGGCGCCGCTCCCGCTTCGATGCGCCCCGGTCCGCATGCGCGTGGCGCACGCCGAACCG
>CAJYQM010000493.1 GCA_913777025.1 uncultured Massilia sp.
CCGCAGGCAAAGCGGGTCTGCTGCACGATGATCTGCACGGCGGAGGCGATCTGTTCGCGGATCGCCGCGACCGGCAAGTCCATGCCCGCCATCAGCACCATCGTTTCGAGACGCGACAGCATGTCGCGCGGCGAGTTGGCGTGGGCGGTGGTGAGCGAGCCGTCGTGACCGGTATTCATCGCCTGCAGCATGTCGAGCGCTTCGCCGCCGCGGCACTCGCCGACGACGATACGGTCCGGGCGCATACGCAGCGAATTCTTGACCAGGTCGCGGATCGATACCTGCCCCCGCCCTTCCACGTTGGCCGGGCGCGCTTCGAGCGTGACCAGGTTGTCGTGGTACAGCTTCAGCTCGGCCGCATCCTCAATGGTGACGATGCGTTCGAGCGGTGGAATCAGGTTCGAGATAATGTTGAGCAAGGTGGTCTTGCCCGAACCGGTACCACCCGAAATGACGATGTTCTTCTTCTGCTCGACGCAGATCTTCAGAAAATCAACCATCTGCTGGTCGAGCGAGTCGAATTTCACCAGGTCTTCCACCTGCAGGCGGCGCTGGGCGAATTTCCTGATCGAGATCGACGGCCCCTTCAAGGCGATCGGGCGGATCACGATATTGACCCGCGAGCCGTCTTTAAGGCGCGCGTCGCACAGCGGCGAGGACTCGTCGACACGCCGGCCGATCGGCGCGACGATACGTTCGATCACGCCCATCAAGGCCTTCTCGCTACTGAACGCGATGTCGGAACGCACCGTCTGGCCGCCGCGTTCGATGAAGATGTCTTCGACGCCGTTGACCATGATCTCGGTCACCGAAGGATCGGCCAGCAGGCTTTCCAGCACCCCGAGACCCACGGCCTCGTCAAGCACGAATTTCGCCAGCTCATCGGGATCGGTCTGCGCCGGCAGCGTCATTTTCTGGATCAGCTCGCCGATCAGCTTGCTCGCCACGGTGCGCAGCTCGTCGTCGGCCATGCGGGTCACGTCCTGCCGCCTCAGGTCCAGGGTCTGGATCAATTCGTTGTGCAGCGCGACGGCGTTGGTCGTCAGCGCCATCTGGTGCGCACGCTCAGCGTCGCTGCGCTGCGGGATGCCATGCGCCACGGCGGGCGCAGGGGCCTGGGGCGCCGGCTGTGCGGTGGGCTGGGGAGTGGCCGGGGTCCGGTTCGGCATCTGGACAACCGCAGCCCCACCCTGCTGCGGCGCCGGCGGTGCGCTGGCGTGCATGGTCGGCCTGACCGGCTCCACGGGACGCTGGATGCCGACGGCCTTGACCCGCAGCGGCTGGCCGGCAATGGTAATCACATCGTCGGCGCGCAGTGGACCGTAGCGGACGATGCGTTCGCCATTGACAAACACGCCGGATGGGCAGCCAAGGTCCGTCACGTGGACATTCTCGTCCTTGTCGAATGCCACCGCCAGTGCACGCTTGCCGGCGTGCGACGGCAGGGGCACCGGGCCCGCGCTGCCGAGAACGGTCGGTTCACTGACCGTGTATTCCTGCAGCTGGCCGCTGGGATTCCTGGTTTCAAACAAAATCATGGTTCTACTCGGTAACAGTCAAGGGTTGGGGCTTCTTCGGCGACAGGTCGTGGTCGCGGACTTTCTTGTCGAACTCGTACAGCTTGTCGGCGTTGAGATCCTTCGCCTGCGGATTCGGATTTGGAGTGGCCTGCACGATACGCGGGGTAATGATGATCGCCACTTCGCGCGTCGAACTGCTGCTGCCCTTGTTGCGGAACAGGCCGCCGATCAGCGGCAGGCCGCCCAGCCCGGGCACTTTCTGCGTGTCGTCCGACTTTTCATAGGAATACAGGCCGTTGAGGACGACGGTCTCGCCATCCTTCGAATTGAATTCGCTTTGCGAGCGGCGTTTCAGCAGTCCCGGAATGCCCAGTACCGTTACAGAGCGGTCGATCGAACTCACTTCCACGTCGACCTTGGCGTAGATTGCGCCGGATTTGTCGGTGACCGGCGTGACGTCCAGGATGACACCGTATTCCTTGAATTCGACGCTGGTCTGGCCAAGCGCTCCCTGTACCGGCAGCGGAATCTCGCCGCCCGCGACAAAGCGCGCCTTGGAGCCGCTGCGGGTGCTCAGGCTCGGCGCCGCAAGCACTTCGGCCTCACCATCCTGCACCAGCAGGTTGATCTTCGAGGTGATCAGCGACGCCAGCGTAACGAAGCCTTTCGGTGGCCAGACCTTGTTCGGCAGCGGAACATTGCTAAAATCGAGTCCACTTTGCTCTTCCTTCGGGACGTAACGGAAGGTATTGTTCGAAGCAATGTCGGCGAGCACCCCGGCATGTGGTCCGTTGATCTGCGCATCCCAGCGAATACCCAGGTCGCGCGAACCTTTCGTAGTCAGCTCGAGCACCTTGACGTCCAGGTAGATCATCTTTTCCCAGCCTACCTTGCCGACGAAGTTCACCACCTGTTCGGGATACATCTTCTGGATCGCCTGCGCGCGCTCCTGGTCGCTGTCGCTGACCATCTCGCCTTCCAGCACGATCTTGGAGCCGGCGATGCGGGCCTTGACGTTATCCACGCTGCTGAGCAGGCGCTCGATATCGGCCAGCGTCTGTTTCAGGTTGGCTTCCAGCACCACCACGGTCATCTTTTGTTGCGATCCGTCCTTGAGCCATAGCTGCAGGGTGGACGTGCCGGCGCCTTCGGCGAGAACCAGCAATTGATTGGAAGCGATGCTCGACACCGAGATCACCTTGCCATTCCCCACAACGATCCGGTTGACGGACACCGGCAGCACCCGGGCTTCCCCACTGAACAATTCAAGCGTTTGCTCTCCCCCCGTGCCCGCATGCGCCATCCCGCACATCGACATCCAGCACAACAAGATAAAAGTCTTCAGGTATTTCATTATTGGTTTCGGGTCAAAGGAAAAGGGTTACTGTGTTTTCGTGGCCGGTGCCGACGCGGTGATGCCGAGACGGCTGCGTACGTCGAGCGCACTGGGTGCCGGCGCCGGCGCGTTCGCGGGCGGGGTCTGCGCGGCCTGCGGGGTCACGCCGTCGAGCCGTACCGTGATCGGCGGGGCCGCTTCCTGTTGAGAACGCGAACGTACGGCCCCGCCGCCGAGACCGCCGACGAACATCTCGATGTAGGAACCATTGAAACGTCCACCGCGCCCTTGTGGCGCGTCGGCCACCTTTTTGAACCTGGTTTCGTCGAGCACCATCTTTGGCAGTGACGACTTGTCCTCGGGATTGCGCAGCACCGCAGTCAGCGAGCCCAGCCTCTGCCCCATCAGCACCTCTTGCGCCTGGGCAGGCGTGACCTTCAGCGTGACGGTCGTGAAGTCCATGTTCACTTCTTCCGACCCGCCTGCCTGCGTCTGCACGACGCGTTTCCGGGTGGTCTTGCCGGTCGCAATCACCTGGACCGCCTGCAGGATCGGCCGCACATGCAACAACTCCTTCGGCCCCGGCTCCGCCGACCCGGGCTGCCGGCGATACGAGTTCTCGGTGTTCCCCGGCCCCGTGTAAAGCAGGTCGATCACATCGCCCGGCACCAGCATGCCGGAAATGGAGCTCACTTCGTCGACGGGGAAAGTGATGGCGCGTTCGCCGTTGGCGACCGTGGTCGACAGCGCCACGCGGTCGGCGCGGTCCAGCGCACCGCGGTCGATCGGATCGCCCGCTTTCACGTCCACCACGATTTTCTGGCCAGCGACCGTGTCGAAGTCGTCCGGCCCCAGCGTCGTACTGGCCAGGTAACGTTGCGGAATACTACGCGCGGCCAGGTTCTCGGCGCTCAGGACGCCTCCAGCGGGGATATCGGTGGCGGCGACGATGACCTTGCGCGTCTTGTAGTCGCCAGCCAGCTTCGCTTGCGCGTCCGACAGGGAGGATCGGAGATAGTATTGTGCGCCCAGGTAACAGACGATGCCCAGGACAATGGCCCCACTGAGCAACAAGGTATTTTTCGAGATTTTCAAGACGGAAAACTTTGAAGGTGAGTGTTAAAAAACCGAAATAAGGAAGCTATATCCACGGAAAAAGGAACGTATTGCACGCGCCAGGAAATCGGCAGGCGCGATATTGTTTGTGATAGGTGATGGCGTGAACAGCACGACTGCGAGGACGACGACGAGCAGCAGGTACTCCATCATGGCCTGGCCACGTTGCATGCACGCCCACTTCCCTGGTCCACAAGTTTTCCGGTGCCGCATCGCTTCTCCTACTGTTTGGGTTGATCGGCAATGTTCATCATGACCATCGACCCGTTTTTCTCGGCGGTGAGGATGGCATCGAATTCCTGGCCTTTGCGGTTAGCCGCAAAGACCAGGGTCCCCGCGTTTTTCTTCATTACGTGACGCTCCCAGCCGGCTGCTTTCAGGCTTGCCTCCAGCGCGGCGCCAGTAGCGTCTATCGAGCGTTTCGACACCGCGACGATCTGCTGGGAAATACGGCCGTTGTCGACCGAATCAATGATCTGCACCGGCGTTACCTCCGGCGGCAAGCGGATCAAGGGCCTGGGTTCACGCGCCAGGGCCGGCGACGTCAGCGCCACGAAACCTTCGTAGCCGCCATTCGCGCTTGCCTTGATCTGGAAACTGCGGTGCCCGGTGCCAATCGTTTGATTCAGGACGGTCCACGGCGGCATGCTCGTGCGGGTCACCGAAGTACGATCGCGATTCCGGTCCCAGGACGCCTGAACCATGTTCACTACCTGCTCAGC
>CAJYQM010000494.1 GCA_913777025.1 uncultured Massilia sp.
GACGCAGGCATTCACGCGATCGTTGCGGGCGCCGCGGCGGATCCATTCGAGGGCGTCGAATTCGTCGCCCGTCAGTTTTTCATTCTTCATTACGGCTTTCAGCGGAAACAAACCCGCCATGGTACCGGTGGCAAGCCCGTTGGGCAACCGCAGTGTTGCCGGCGGGCTTGCCGGCGTTTCATCGCCGCGCGCGCACGGCGGCACGCACGGCCCACATCAGGCCGGCGCCGGCCAGCGCGCTGAGCGCCACCGCCACTTGCATGCGGCGCGAATCGCGCAAGGTGTTGCGGCCCAAATAAATCTTGTTGTGCAAGGTGGTGCCCATCATGTCGTGTTCTCCTCCATCTGACTTGGCGTTTGCCTATTATAGAAATTCCACCGGCGTCTTGTGTGCGCCAGCGTACCATCGCTGCATAAATTGTCCTATAAGCAAACTCTGTGGCGGCGTCCAGGCCTCTATTGCGCGCCGGCGAGCCGCGCCGACTGTTAGGATCGAGTCAACATGTCAACGCAAGGAGCAGCCATGAATACTTCAGGACCCAAACCCGAGCCGGGCGCAAAAGCGCCGTCCATCCTGCACGAAGCCGACATCGGCAGCGGCGAGCGCTCGCCCGCTCAGCATGAAACCGACCAGATGATCAAGGAAATCCCGCCCTTGCCGCCGGGCGGCAAGCAGCCGCAGGACCAGGACAAATCGTCCGCTGGCTGACGCCGGCCCGGTTTCTGCCGACAACTCCGAAAGTTCCGGCGCTGCCTCGCAGCCCCGGAACTTTTTTTCATACCTTGCTTCTGTTGGCTTATTGCGCTTTCACGGGCGCGGTCGGCGCATCCGGTTCCTGCACCGGTGCGCGCGATGGCGCCGGCACGTCATCCGGATCCGGGCTCGGACCCGGCGGCGGCATGTCCGGATCGGTCGGATCCGGAATGCTCGGGTCCGGCGTCGAATGCGCGCGGACCGTATCGTCAGGGGTGAGGTCGTTTTCCTGCATGGTCATCGTGTTCCTCCTGCCCCGGCATCAGCGCCGGTGCTTCTGCTTGGCGCCGCCGCCCGCGCCTTCGTTCGAACCGGCCTTCACGTTCGCCTTGTTGTCGTGGCTGCTCTTGTCGGACTTGCCGGCACGCTGCTTGGCCAGGTCCTCTTCCGACATGTTGGCCGACTGTTTGTTCTGGTTGCCGCTGGATTTCGATTGGCTCATGGCATTTCTCCTGAGTGACTGTGTGAAACTTCCGGTTGAAACCGTTGACGTTTTGCGCAGCCTAGCATGGAAGATCGGGGCCGGTTTTCAATCGTGCGCGGCCGGTGGCGGGGGGGGCGCGGGTGCTCGCGTCGAGGCGGCCCGCGTTTGCTTGTATAGTGGCGTTTTGCCACCTTCTCGACACGACCATGCCGCGCCTGCCCGCCCCGCTGTCCGCCCTGTTTGCCGCCCTGCTCGCCCTGCCGGCCCATGCCGTCGATCCCGTACCGGCGGCGCCGATGAAGCTGGCCGACTACATGGGCCTGAAAGGGCCGGCGCCCGACGCGACCTTCCGCTACGGCAGCGCCCCCTCGCAGTACGCCGAACTGTTCCTGCCGCCGGGCGAGGGCCCGTTCCCGGTCGCGGTGCTGGTCCACGGCGGTTGCTGGACGAAAGCGTTCGGCGGCATCACGCAGCTGCGCAACCTGGCGGGGGCGCTGGCGGCGCGCGGCATCGCGTCCTGGAACGTGGAATACCGGCGCGTGGACGAGCCCGGCGGCGGCTATCCCGGCACCTACCAGGACATGAATGCCGCGCTCGACTTGCTCGCGGCGCAGGCGAAAAGCCACCCGCTCGACCTGCAGCGCCTGGTGGCGGTCGGCCACTCCGCCGGCGGCCAGCTGGTGCAGTGGATGGCGGCCCGTGGACGCATCCCGGCTTCCAGCCCCCTGTACGCCCCGCGCTCGCTGCCGGTGCGCCAGGTCGTCAGCCTGGGCGGTCTGGCCGACCTGCGCCGCGAGCAAGCCTTGATCAAGTCGAGCTGCGACCGCGACCTGGCCGAACTGGCCGGCAGCCCGAGTCCGGCGCGGCCGGACGTGTTTGCCGACACCAATGCCGGCGACCTGCTGCCCAATGGCAGCCACACGATCCTGGTGACGGGGGAACTGGACAAGGTGTCGCCGCCGCGCGTGGCCCACGATTTCGCGGCGCGCGTCCGGGCCGCGGGCGACCGCGCCGACGTCGTGATCCTGCCCGGCGCCAGCCACTACGATGAAGTCGCCGCGACCTCGAACTCGTGGCCGCTGGTGCTGCAGGCCATCGAAAAGGCGCTGAAACCGTAGCGCGTTGCGCGCTACTCCGGGAACACGATGCGTTTGGCCAGGCGCTGCTCGATCGCCAGGTCTTCCTCGGCCACCGCGACGCATGGCAGGATGTAGCCTTCACGTTTTTCATCGTAGGACAGGCCCGGCCATTCGACCAGGTGGCGCACCTTGCCCTGCCCCTCCGCCAGGCGGCAGATGCAGGTGCGGCAGGTGCCGTTGCGGCAGGAACTGGGCAGGTCGATACCGGCCTGTTCGGCCGCCTGCAGCAGGGTCTTGCCGGCGTCCGCGTTGAAGGTCCAGCCGGACGGCTGGAGGGTGATGGTGAAGGTGCTCATGGCCGGATTGTAACCGCGGCGGGCGGCCGCTTCATGAGTTCGTTCCCGCACAGACCATGCTCAGGAGCAGCATTAGCCTGAAGCTTCCAAAGGCAACACAGCAGGAAGCGCTATGACGACTTATCGACTCTCCCTCCTCGCCGCCCTGCTCGGCGGTGCCGTTTCCGCCACCGCCCAGCCGGTCACCAACCCGGCCGCGCAGGCGCAGGCACCGCAGCAGAAATCCCCGGCCACGCTGGCCCGCACGCCTGCGCAGGCACCTGCCCAGGTGCAGGTAAAGGCACCCGCCCCGGCACCCGTACCCGTGCCGCCGCAAGCCGCCGTCCAGCCACCCGCAATGCCGCAGAACGGCGCGCCTGCGCCGGCCGCCG
>CAJYQM010000495.1 GCA_913777025.1 uncultured Massilia sp.
GGGTGGCCGCGTGCGAGCGGGTGGCCGGGCTGTCGGCCCGGGCCAGCAGGGCGGGGTGGCGGGCGCGCAGCTGCGCCACCTTGCCGCCGGCGCCCCACTGGCCGTAGCGCGCGACGGCATCGTGGAGGAACACGGCGGCCACGCGCGGCTGCGCCTGCTCGAGCCAGCATTCGCCGCACAGCTCGTTGGCCAGCGCCTGGATGTTGACATAGCCGGCCAGGCCCGCGGCGTCGACCGCCTGCTGGTAGCGGCGCGTGGCCAGCGGCAGGTCGCGGCGCAGGCGCGCCAGCTCGGCCTGCACCAGCAGGTGCTTGGGGCCGGCGTTGTCCGGGCCTTGCGCCGCCCAGCGCGCGATTTCGGCCTCCAAAAAGTCGATGCGGGCTTGCAGGGAAGGCGCATCCGGGCGCCCCGGGTCGCGACGCAGGGCGCGGATCCAGGCCAGGGCGGCATAAAAGGTCGATTCCAGCACTTTGGCCTGGCCGCGCATCATTTGCGTGACGAGCTCGAGCTGGTCGGCCAGCGCCTCCATGTCGGGGCTGTCGAACAGGTAGGCATTGCGGATCTTACCCTGCAGGAAGTAGGCCAGGTAAAGGCGCGAACCGCCGTACTGCTCTAGGAAGCGGGCCTCGTTGAAGCCCTCTTCGTCGTAGCTGTCGGTGCGGGGTAGTCTTCCCATCAGCGCCTTGACCGGCTGGCTCGCGGCGGCGACGCAGCAATCGGCCATCGCCTGCTGGCCATTGGCGCGCATCAGCGCCAGGTCGCGCTCGATGTCCCGCATCAGGTCCGCCAGGTCGTCCCCAAGGATGATGCGTTCAGTCGCGCGCACCGCCACCACCACGCCGACCTGCACGAAATCGGCGATCTCGAGCGCCCAGCCCAGCGCTTCGTCGTACAGCGCGTCCGAATCGCGCAAGGGGCGTGTCCAGTGGCTGGTCAGCGCCGCGAACATCAGTGCCGTCTGGATGCGCGTCTGCAGGTTGGGGCGGCGCCGCGCCAGCGCCAGCGCCATCGCGCCGAAGCCGTGTCCGCGCGCGAGGTTGCCGCTCTGCAGCGCCACCATGTAGGCATAGCCGACGTAGGCGACCGGGCTGAAGTCGCTGCTGCCGAGCTGCATGGACAAGCGCGTCATCGACAGTACCATCAGCGCGCTCAGGTCCTGCTGGCCAGCGTAGTAGCTGGCCATCCACAGGCCATGCATCATGCGCATCGCGGCAAGCGCGGCCGGGTCGGACAGCTCGGGCGCGGCCAGCAGCGCATCGGCCACCAGCGCGTGTGCGCGCCCTTGGTGCAGTGTTTCGATGTCGGCGTAGATGGCGTCGAAGCCGGCCTTCAGCGCGGGTAGCTCGCGCGGCACGTCGATCCCCAGCAGCGCCAGCCCCTCGCGCTGCACCGCGATGGCATCCAGCAGGCGCCCCTGCAGCTGGTACTGGTGCGCCTGCACCGCGATGCAGCGTACCTGGTCGAGCGGCGCCGGGCTGTGCGCGCGCACCAGCGGATGGATGGCATCGGCCGCGGCGAAGTCGCCGCACAGCCAGGCCGCTTCGGCGGCGCCCAGCTGCAGGTCGAGCCAGAGAGCGGCGTGATTGTCCCAGGCGTGCGCCGGCAGCAGGCTCAGGCCGATGCGCATGTGCTCGCGCATGGCCTGGAAG
Organism: uncultured Massilia sp.; assembly: GCA_913777025.1. GTDB lineage: Bacteria > Pseudomonadota > Gammaproteobacteria > Burkholderiales > Burkholderiaceae_D > Telluria. Next base: position 1,650 of record CAJYQM010000495.1, read on the forward strand.
GCGGCGCAGCGGCGCGCCCTGGCGCCGGCGCGCACGTTCAGCGCCGCCAGCTGCAGGCGTTCGCCGGCGTCTTCGAGCAGCGCGCGACCGGCGTTGAGCTGCTCGGCAATCTCGAACAGCCTGTCCTCGCGGCCTTCGCCGGGCGCCTGGCGTAGCAGCAGGCGGCCCAGGCGCAGGTGGTTGGCGGCGCGCGACTCCGCGTCGACGAGCAGGTAGGCGGCCTGCTGCACGCGGTCGTGCAGGAAGCGGTAGCCGATGCCGGCCCCATCCGCGGCATCGGGGTCCAGGTATTTGTAGCGCTCGTCGAGCGGCTGGACCAGGGCGGCCTCGAGGGCCGGCCACAGGTCTTGCTGGGTGTGCCAGGCATCGTGCCCGACGGCGAGGGCCAGGGTGTCGAGCGCGAAGCGGTTGCCGATCGAGGCCGCCAGCTGCAGCAGGCCTTGCGTCGCCGCAGGCAGGCGCCGGATCTTTGCCAGCAGCAGGTCGACCACGTTGTCGGTGTAGGCGGCTTGCTCGATTGCGGCCAGGTCCCAGTCCCAGCAATCCCGCGCGGCGCGGTAGCGCAGGTGGCCGGCGCCATGGATCGCGTCGAGGAACTGGTTGAGGAAGAAGGGATTGCCGCCAGTCTTGCTCAAGCACAGGCGGGCCAGCGGTACGCAGTCGGCGTCCGGCACGCGCACGGTGGCCGCGACCATGCGCCCCACCTGCGGCTCGCTCAAGGGATCGAGGGTCAAGGTGGACAAGTGGGCACCCTGGGCCAGCAGCTTGTCGCGCCATCCGGCCAGTGGATGCAGGGCGTCCACGTCGTTGTCGCGAAAGGCGCCGAGGACCAGCAGGTGGCCGCCGCCATCGGCCAGCATGCACAGCTCGAGCAGGCGCAACGTAGCCGCGTCGGCCCATTGCAGATCGTCGAGGAACAGCACCAGCGGATGGCCGGGTGCCGCGAATACATCGACGA
>CAJYQM010000496.1 GCA_913777025.1 uncultured Massilia sp.
TGCGCTCTTCGGGCCGGACCGCGACCTCCCTTTCGCTGCCTATGGGACGGTCGGCAGGCCGGTGGTGCGCTACATCGAGCAGAACGACGAAGGGACGAAGCTGCACAAGCTGTTGAGCGCACAGTTCCCTGACCATCTCCTGGAGTTCGTCAACTTCAGCGACGACGGCAAGGTGCTCCTGTTCAGGGTGACCAGCGACCGCGATCCCGGTTCCTACTATCTGTTCAACCGCCAGACCATGAAGGCCGACCTGCTGCTCTCCTCGCACGAAGAGCTCGACGCCGGCCAGATGGCGCCGCGCCGTCCTGTCAGCTTCAAGGCCCGCGACGGCCTTCTCCTGCACGGCTTCCTGACCATGCCGGCGCATGCCGCCGGCACCAGGCCGCCCCTGGTCCTGCTGCCGCATGGCGGCCCCTTCGGCATTGCCGACGATTGGCTGTTCGACGTCGACGCGCAATTCCTGGCCAGCCGCGGTTATGCCGTGCTGCAGGTGAACTACCGCGGCTCGGGCGACCGCGGCCCGGACTTCAAGGAAAGCGGCTACCGGGAATGGGGCGGCAAGATCCAGGACGACCTGGTCGACGGGGTGCGCTGGGCGGTGGCGTCGGGCGAAGTCGACGGCGCGCGGATGTGCGTGTACGGCGCCAGCTTCGGCGGCTACGCCGCATTGACGCTGGCCGCACGCGAACCGGCATTGTTCAAATGCGCGATCGGCTATGCCGGCGTGTACGACCTGAACCTGCTGGGCAAGCCCGAGAACAACCGCCTGGACGACATGCGGGCCAACTACTTCCGCAAGACCGTAGGCGCCGACAGGGCCGCGCTGGATCGCCAGTCGCCGGTGCTGATGGCGGACCGCATCCGCGTACCGGTCCTGCTGGTGCACGGCGGCCAGGACAAGACCGCCCCGGTCGAGCATGCCGAAAAGATGCGTGCGGCGCTGATCCAGGCGGGGCGCCCGCCCGAATGGATGCTGGCGCCGGGCGAAGGGCACGGTTTCTATTCGACGAAGAACCGGACCGAGTTCTACCAGCGTCTCGAAAGTTTCCTGGCCCAGCACCTCGGCATATGAAGCTTGCGTTGTCCGTATCCGGACACCCTTGCCCGCAGGCGGGCAAGGCCGGCGAGACTGCCGGCCCGCTCCCACAGGGAACACAAGCTGGCACGCCGCTTGCAATACAGGAAGCATCCCGACTTCCTGATTTTGCAAACCATGGACCAAGCCATCCCCATCGACACCCTGCGCCGCCGCGGCCGGCAACGCCTGGCCACCGGCGTGCTGCTGTTCGCGGTCCTGTGCGCGGCGGCCTGGGGCCTGAACCGTGTGCTGCGTCCGAGCGTGGCGGCGGACAGCATCGTCGTCTCGGAGGTCCGGCGCGGCAACGTCGACAATACCGTCAACGCGGCCGGCGTGGTCATCCCCGTGCACGAGGAAGTGGTGTCCAGCCCGGGTACCAGCCGCGTGGCCCACGTGCACGCCAAGCCGGGCCAGCAGGTCAGGCAGGGTGACCTGCTGCTGGAACTGGACGACCGCGAGATCCGCCTGGCGCTGGAAGCGCTGAAGGAACAGCTGGCGCAGCAGGACAACCGCGTGATGACGCTGGGCCTGGAGATGGAGCAGAAGCTCAAGCAGACCCGGAGCGCCATCGAGTTGCTGGAGATCGATTTGCAATCCACGCGCGTACGCCACGAACGCAACCAGAAGCTGCGCGCCAGCGGCCTGGTCTCGGGCGAAGACCTGCTGACGGCGGAGCTGAACGTCAAGCGCAACGAGATCCAGCTGCGCCAGCAGCGCGAACTGATCGAGGACACGCGCCGCGCCACGGCCGGCGCCATCGCCGCCGCCAAGCTGCAGCAGGCAATCCTGCAGAAGCAGATTGCCCGGCAGGAGCAGCTGCTGGCCCAGACCCGCGTCACGGCGCCCTTCTCGGGCATGCTCACGTCCCTCGTCGAAGAAGAAGGCGCCAGCGTGGCGGCCGGCCAGCTGGTGGCGCGCGTATCGGAGATGAACAACTACCGCGTCGAGGCCAGTTTGTCCGACTTCCACGCGCGCCTGCTCGCACCCGGCCAGGCGGTGCGCGTCGAGCAGAACGGAGAACTGATGGACGGGACCGTCCACACCATCCTTCCCGAAATCCAGAACGGCACCATCAAGCTGCTGGTCGACCTGGCCAGGCCACGCAACCCGCTGCTGCGCAACAAGATGCGGGTCGACGTCAACGTGATCACCGAGCGCAAGGCCGGCGTGCTGGTGGTCGACAACGGCGCCGCCTTCAACGGGCGCGGTCGCCAGGCCGCCTTCGTCGTCGCCGGTGGCGTGGCGCGCAAGACCACGCTCGAGCTGGGCGCCAGCGACGGCAAGGTGATCGAGGTCGTGGCCGGTGCGCGGGCGGGCGAGCGCCTCATCGTATCCGATACCAGCGCCTTCAAGGACCTGGATAGCATCCGCATTTCCAACTAGGAGAGACACATGATCAAACTGAACAAGGTCAGCAAGACCTACCGCACCGACAAGGTCGAGACGCTGGCGCTGAAGGACATCGACCTGCAGGTCGACAAGGGCGAATTCGTGGCCATGATGGGCCCAAGCGGCTGCGGCAAGAGCACGCTGCTGAACCTGATCGGCCTGCTCGACCGGCCGGGCCAGGGCAGCATCGAGATCGACGGCATGCCGCTCACCCGCTACAAGGACCGGCAACTGGCGAAGTTGCGCAACCAGACCTTCGGCTTCATCTTCCAGAGTTTTCACTTGATCCCGGACCTGCGCGTGATCGACAACGTCGAGCTGCCCCTGCTCTACCGCAGCGGCAGCGGCACTGAACGCCGCCGCCTGGCGCGCGAGGCACTGGAAAAGGTGGGCCTGGCTGCGCGCATGGACCATTACCCGAACCAGCTCTCCGGCGGCCAGCAGCAGCGCGTGGCGATCGCGCGCGCCATCGTCGGGCGGCCGCAGGTGCTGCTGGCCGACGAGCCGACCGGTAACCTGGACAGCAAGATGGGTGCCGAGGTGATGGACATCCTCCTGAAACTCAACGCCGAAGGCACGACCGTCGTGATGGTCACCCACGACGAGCAGGAAGCGCGCCGCGTGAACCGCATCGTGCGCGTGTTCGACGGCCAGCTGGTGAGCGGAGGACTGCTCCATGCTGCGTAACTATCTGCTGACCGCGTATAAAGTCTTCATGCGGCGTAAACTCTTCACGGCCATCAACCTGGCGTGCATCGTGCTCACGCTGGTGGTGCTGATGGTGATCAGCGCGCTGCTGGAGACCGCCTTCTTCCCGAGCGGGGTCGAAGGCCGCAGCGACCGCATGCTGCAGGTCTACGGCATGCGCAGCGTGAGCGCAGACTACAGCAACATGCGCACCACGCTGATGGGCTACAAGTCCATCGACAAGTACCTGAAACCGATCAAGGGCGTGGAGCGCGTATCCGCCTTCACCGTCACCACGTCCGTGTCGGCCTACCAGGGCGACCGGGTCAGCACCCTGGACATGCGCCGCGTGGACGCCGACTACTGGAAGATCCTCGACTTCAAGCTGCTGGCCGGGCGCCTGCCCGACGAGGCGGATGAGCAGGCCGGCCGCATGGTGGCCGTGATCAACGCCAGCACCGCGCGCCAGCTGTTCGGCAGCGGCACGGCGGTGGGCCAGCCGCTCAGCGTCGGTGGTCAGGCCTTCCAGGTCATCGGCGTGGTCGAGGATGTCTTGCAGATCAATTCGTATGCCGACATCTGGGCGCCGCTCTCGACCTTCCCCTCCACGAATTACCAGAACGAGCTGACCGGGAACTTCGCCGCCATGGTCCTGGCCCACGATGCCGCCGACCTGCCGCGCATCCGGCGCGAGATCGAGCGCATCGCCAAGACCTACGTGACCGAGGATCCGCATGCCTACAGCAGCACGGTGTTCTGGGCCGACAGCAAGCTCGACGTCTTTGCGCGTGCCCTCATGGACAACCAGAGCCGTGCCGATTCCGGCGCCGGCACGCTGCTCGCGATGATCGGCGGCGGCATGCTGGTGTTCATGCTGCTCCCTGCCCTGAACCTGGTCAACCTGAACACCGGCCGCATCCTGGAACGCAGCAGCGAGATCGGCGTGCGCAAGGCCTTTGGCGCCACCAGCGCCCACCTGGTCGGCCAGCTGGTGGTCGAGAACGTGCTGCTGTGCCTCGCAGGCGGCCTGCTCGGCCTGGCCTGCACCCGGCTGGCGCTGTGGTGGCTGGAAGCCTCGCAGCTGATT
>CAJYQM010000497.1 GCA_913777025.1 uncultured Massilia sp.
GCAGGTGGACGACACGGCGTGCTTCACCAAGACCCTGGAACGCTTCGAAGGCGACATGGACGCGATGCGCGGGCGCGCCAATGCCTGGGCCAACGGCAACATCGCCGAGATCAGCCAGCTCGACTACGCCGACCGCGAGGATGCCTGCAATAACGCCGTCATGAACGGCAGCCTTGCGAAAAACCATCCGGCGATGCAGAACATGTTCGAACGTCGCTTCGCCGCCTGGATCAAGGCGGCGGAAACGGCGCTGGACAAGAACCGGGCGACTTTTGCCATGTTGCAGATGAACGAGATCCTGGGGCCGAAGAGCTACCTGGCGGCCTTGCAGGCCAAGGGGTACACGGTCGAGAGCCCGAAGTGAACGGAGACACCATGATGAAACGGATCGCCGCCGCAATGGTGCTGGCTTGCCTGGCCGCGCCTGCCCTGGCCCAGCTTGAGGCGGCGCCGCCCCAACAGGCGGCGCCGGCCGAACCGGAGAACCTGCAGGCGCCGCCCAGCCAGGTCCTGGTCTCGGGCAAGCGTCCCGGTCCCGGCGTGTGGAAGGTGTCGAAGGACGGCCACGTGATGTGGGTGTTCGGCGTGTATTCGCCGCTGCCGCGCGACATGGAATGGGATGCCGTCCGCGTCGAGCGCCTGGTGGCGCAATCGCAGGCCCTGCTGTTGCCGCCCTCGGCCAGCGCCAAGGTCGGCTTCTGGAAAGGCCTCACTTTGCTGCCCCAGCTGCCGCGCCTGATCGGCATCCAGAACAACCCGGACGGCGCCACGCTGCACGACGTGCTGCCGGCCGAGGTCTATGCGCGCTGGACCGTGCTGAAGGCAAAATACATCGGCGAGGACAAGGACAAGAACAAGAACAAGGACATCGAACGCCAGCGGCCGATCTTCGTGGGACAGCGCCTGATGCAGGCCGGCCGCGACAAGTACGGGCTGTCGACCAGCGGCGTGGTGAAGGACAAGATCTACCAGATCGCCAGGGCGAACAAGCTCAAGTTTGTCGCATCGGGGTTCGAGATCCCGCTGGACAATGTTGGCAAGGCGATCAGCGAGTTCAAGCAGAACCGCTTGAACGACGTCGCCTGTTTCAGCAAGACCATGGACACCATGGAAGACGACATCGACGCCATGCGCGTGCGCGCCAATGCCTGGGCCAACGGCAACATCGCCGACATCGAGAAGCTGGATTTCAATACGCTCGACGACGCCTGCGACGAGGCCATCCTGGGCAGCACCATGGCGCAGCAGGTCGACCAGGATGCGCGCTCGATGCGCGAGCGCCTGCGTGCCGCCTGGCTGGATGCCGCGGAACAAGCGATGGCGAAGACCGACGCGGTCTTCGCCGTGCTCGACATGAAGGACGTGTTCGACCAGAAAGGCTACCTGGCCGCGCTGCAGGCCAGGGGCTACACGGTCGACGCGCCCAGGTAAGCCTCAGACCGGATCGCCCTGGCCGCCCGGCGCATCGTTCTCGCGCGACGCCGCCTGGGTCACGTGCGCGCCTGGCGCCACGTCGTGCGTCACCCAGACGTTGCCGCCGATGACGGCGCCACGGCCGATCGTGATGCGGCCGAGCACGGTGGCGCCGGCATAGATGACGACGTCGTCCTCGACGACCGGATGGCGCGGCAAGCCTTTCTGCAGCGTGCCGTCGGCATGGGTCGGGAAACGCTTGGCGCCCAGCGTGACGGCCTGGTACAGGCGCACGCGCTGGCCGATGACGGCGGTCTCGCCGATCACGATGCCGGTGCCGTGGTCCATGAAGAAGCCGGCGCCGATGGTGGCGCCGGGGTGGATGTCGATCCCGGTTTCGGCGTGCGCCTGCTCGGCGACGATGCGCGCCAGCAGGGGCAGGCCGAGCTTGTACAGGCAGTGCGCCATGCGGTGGTGGATCATGGCCAGGATGCCCGGATAGCACAGCAGCACTTCGTCGACGCTGCGCGCGGCCGGGTCGCCCTGGTAGGCGGCCAGCACGTCGCTGTCGAGCATGAAGCGGATGTCCGGCAGTGCGGCGCCGAAGGCTTGCGTGGCCGCCAGCGCCTGGCCGGCGACGTCGGTATCGGTGCGCTGCTGCAGGGCGGCACTGTAGCGCAGCTCGATCTCGACCTGGCGCAGCAGCGCGTGCAGCGCCGAGTCGAGCGCGTGCGCGACGTGGAATTCCTCGCTTTCCTGGCGCAGTCCGGGCGGCCCCAGGCGCATCGGGAATAGCACGCCCTTCAGCTGCGCGACGATCGTCGCCAAGGCGTCGCGCGAGGGGAACTCGGTGCGCACCTCACCGGCGGGACGATGGGCCTGGCGCCATTGCTGGCGGGCGTCGTGCAGCCCTTGCACGATGCCGGCGATGTCGAACTCGGCCATCAGGCGGGCCCTCCCGCCTGCAAACGGGTTGATTCATGCGGCACGGCGCTTCCTCCGGAGGATATGGACGAGATTTCAATATATGAGTCCGTTCTCCGGAATTCAAACGAAGAAATTAGAGCAAGATCATGCGGAAAACGTATCAGCCGTATAAGTCGTGCCGTACCGAATGATCGTAATGGGCGTCGATCTGCGCGACGGCCGCCTGGTCGACTGGCTTGCCCTCGAAGCCAGCACTCATCGCGGCCACCATCTGGCCGGGCGTGGGCAGCGTGCGCCGGTCCAGTTGCCGTTCGGCCTGCCACAAACCGGCGCGGTTGATCGCCTTGCCGCAATGGAAGAGCACCTCGTCGATGGCGACGATCACCGCCGTCTTCGGCAGCTTGCCGCCCTCGGCCAGCTCCGCCCGCAAGTCGGGATTGGTGGTGGCGCGGGCGCGGCCGTTGATGCGCATGAAGATGTCGAGGCCGGGAAACAGGAACAGCATGCCGACGCGGTCGTCGTGCTCCAGGTTGCGCAGCGATTCGATGCGGTTGTTGCCGGGCCAGTCGGCAAAGGCCACGTGGCGCTCGTCGAGGACGTGCACGAAACCCGGCGGCCCGCCGCGCGGCGAGGCGTCCAGGCCGCGTTCGCTACCCGTGGCCAGGCAGAAGAAGGTGGCCGCCTGCAGGTAGGCGAGGTGGAAATCGACCAGCCGGTCGAGCACGCTTTTCTGGATGCGTTCGGCGGGCGGGTCGTACAGGGCGTCGAGGTCGGGTCGGGTGTCCATGCGGGTCTCCTGGTAGGGAGGACCAGTGTAGAACGCCGCAGGATGGCGCCTGTACAATAGTCGAGCCAACCAATATCGATTTGACGCCATGGCCGATTTCACCACCTATGATTTCCCGGGCGACGTCCAGGACGGCCCGGTCGTGATCGTCTTCGCCGGCAGCCGCGATGAAGGCGGCGCGCCGCCGCACCACCACCCGCGCGGGCAGCTGTTCGGGTCGACGCATGGCTTGCTGTCGGTGGGACTGGAAAGCGGGATGTGGGTGGTGCCGGCGACGCACGCGGTCTGGGTGCCGCCGCACCAGTTGCACTGGGCGGCCTCGCACGGTCCGTTCCAGGGCTATGCCGTGTACGTCGACGAAGCCCATTGCGCGGACCTGCCGGCCCGGCCGTGCAGCATCCGCAGTTCCGGGCTGCTGCGCGAAGCGGTCCTGCGCGCGGCGCAGTGGCCGCCGGGGGCGCTCGACGCGTCCGCGGAACGGATCGCCGGCGTCATCCTGGACGAGATCCGCACCCTGCCGGCCGACGCGCTCGGCCTGCCGCTGCCGCGCGACACGCGCCTGCAGCGGATCGCCCAGGCGCTGCTGGCCGATCCGGCCGACGAGCGCGATCTCGACACATGGGCCCGCTGGGCCGGGACCAGCGCGCGCACGCTGAGCCGGCGTTTTGTGGAGGAAACCGGCTTCACCTTCACCGCCTGGCGCCAGCGCGCGCGCCTGATGCGGGCCCTGGAAATGCTGGCCGACGGGGTGCCGGTAACGCGCATCGCGCTCGATCTCGGCTATTCGACACCCAGCACCTTCATCGCGCTGTTCCGCCGCACCTTCGGTGAAACGCCGGCCGTCTACCGCAGGCGTTTCGAGAACGAATGACAAGCCGTGTCCGGCAGTACACTAGTCAAACCGGCACAAAGCCGCGTAGAATGCGGCTAACGCGGGTGTAGTTCAATGGTAGAACGGCAGCTTCCCAAGCTTCATACGAGGGTTCGATTCCCTTCACCCGCTCCAGTCTTCCGCGTTCCCCTCTTCGATATCAAGCCCGGCTCAGCAAGCCGACGGCTTCACCCGCTCGACTTCCAGCCCGAACAGCGGACGCAAACGCGTACCGAACACGTTGCCGACAAAGGCGGCAACCAGCCACAGCCAGCCGTGCAGGCTGCCCGACACGATGCCGCTGAAGTAGGCGCCGATGTTGCAGCCGTAGGCCAGGCGCGCGCCATAGCCCAGCATCAGTCCGCCGACCACGGCCGCCAGCAGCGAGCGCAGCGGCACGCGCCAGACCGGCGCATAACGGCCGGCCAGGGCGGCGGCCAGCATCGCGCCCAGCACGATGCCGATGTCCATCACCGAGGTCACGTCATGTGTCACCGGCGCGGCCAGCGCGGCGGCGTTGGCCTTGGTCGACCAGTAGGTCCAGCTGGCGGTATCGATGCCGATGGCGGCTGCCGCCTTGGCGCCCCACAGCGCGAACGCCGAGGTCACGCCCCATGGACGGCCGGACAGCGCCAGCGTCGCGAAGTTGAGCACGACCAGCGCCAGGGCGCCGGCCACCAGCGGCCACGGACCATGCAACCAGGGCGACGCCTTGGACGGATGCACCGGGTTCACCAGGCGGCCGTGGCGGCGCTTCTCGACCACGACGGTGATCGCCGCGATGGCCGCGAACACGATCCAGTTGAGCAGCAGCGCCGGCGCCAGGCCCAGGGTCTTGACCAGCGAGACCGGTTTCAGCTGCGGCAGCGAGGTCCAGAACGGCATGTGCGCGGTGGCGATGACGGAGCCGGCGATGAAGGCGAGCAGGGTCACGATCATGCGCGTGCTGCCGCCGCCGACCGTGTACAGCGTGCCGGAGGCGCAGCCGCCGCCCAGCTGCATGCCGATGCCGAAGATGAAGGCGCCGACCACCACCGAGGTGCCGGCCGGCGAGACCAGGCCGGTGACGGGCGTGCCGAACAGGGTACCGGCGGACAAGGCCGGGAAGAACAAGGCCACGCCGACGGCGAGCATGATCATTTGCGCGCGCAGGCCGGCGCCGCGGCCGTCCGCGATGAACACGCGCCAGGACGAGGTGAAGCCGAACGCCGCGTGGTACAGCGCGACGCCGAGCAGGGCGCCGACCACCCACAGGGCGGCCTGGCGCGCGCTCACGGCCTGCGCCAGGTAGAGGGCGCCGAGCACGATGAGCAGCAGGGCCACGCCCATCGGCACCGGATTGATATCGACGCGCTGGCGTACAGGCAAGGAAGCAGTATTAGACATGAATAAATGGAGCCAAAGAATTGCAAGTCCTTATTTTCTCTCGTTTTTTTGTTTCGTGCAGGCGAGCGGCCGCTTTTCGCCGCTGTGCAGGGCTGGCTGCCCGCCCGTGCGCGCCTTCACTTGCCCTTATGGCAAACTGGTAGCCTTTCCCGGCAGTACCGATCATGCAAGACGACCCCAGGCCCGACCATCATCACGACCAACATCTCGATTGCGCTTCCGGCGCGCTCATGTTCCTGAGCGGCGGAGGACGGATGGGCGCGATGATGCGCGCCCATGACTGGTCGGATTCGCCGCTGGGCCATCCGCGCAGCTGGCCGCAGGCGCTGCGCACCGTGGTCGGCCTGATGCTCAATTCGAAATTCCCGATGTTCGTCGCCTGGGGACCGCCGCAACTGGGTTTCCTGTACAACGATTCCTATGCCGAGATACTGGGCGAAAAGCATCCGGCCGCTCTGGGGCGCCCCTTCCACGACATCTGGGCCGAGATCTGGGACGACATCAATCCGCTGATCGAGCGCGCGCTGGCCGGTGAAGCTTCCTACGCCGAACGCATGTACCTGGAAATGAACCGCCACGGCTACGAGGAGCCGACCTGGTTCACGTTTTCCTACTCCCCGGTGCGCGACGAGACCGGCCACATCGCCGGCATGTTCTGCGCCTGCGTCGAGGTCACCGAGCAAGTGCTGTCCGAAAAATACCGCGAGGAAGAAAACGAGCGCTTCCGCGCCCTGTTCGAACAGGCGCCCGGCATCATGGCCGTGCTGCGCGGGCCCGAACACGTGTTTGAACTCACCAACCAGTCCTACCTGCAGCTGATCGGCCACCGCCAGGTGGTCGGCAAGACCGCGCGCGAGGCGCTGCCCGAAGTGGTCGGCCAGGGCTTCTTCGAGCTGCTCGACCGCGTCTACACCACGGGCGAGCCTTTCGTCGGCCATGCGCTGCCGCTGCGCCTGCAACTGGTGCCGGGCGGGCCGCTGGAAGAACGCTATGTCGACTTCGTCTACCAGCCGATCCGCGACGCCGGCGGTGCCGTCTCCGGCATCTTCGTGGAAGGCAGCGACGTCACGCCGCGCAAGCTGATCGAGGACGAGCTGCGCGCCGCCAACCGCCAGAAGGACCAGTTCCTGGCCATGCTGGCGCACGAGCTGCGCAATCCGCTGGCGCCGATCATGACCGCGGCCCAGCTGCTCAGGCTCGGGCGCAACGATGCGAAGAGCGTGGCCAGCGCCAGCGAGATCATCGTGCGCCAGGCGGCCCACATGACCGACCTGGTGAACGACCTGCTGGACGTCTCGCGCGTCACCCGCGGGCTGGTCGCGCTGGAGAAGGAAGAACTCGACCTGAACGTGATCGTGGCCGCCGCGGTGGAGCAGGTGCGCCCGCTGGTGGACGCGCGCCGCCATGCGCTGACCCTGCAGCTGTCCGGCCAGCCGGCCCACGTCATCGGCGACCGCACGCGCCTGGTGCAGGTGATCTCGAACATCCTCAACAATGCCGCCAAGTACACCGCGCCGGGCGGGAACATCGTGCTGGCGGTGACGGTCGACGCCGAGCGCGTCCACGTCACCGTCAGCGACAACGGGGTCGGCATCTCGCCCGACGTGCTGCCCTACATCTTCGAGCTGTTTACCCAGGCCGAACGCACGCCGGACCGTTCGCAGGGCGGGCTCGGGATCGGACTGGCGCTGGTGAAGAGCCTGATCAACCTGCACGGCGGCACGGTCCACGCGCGCAGCCCGGGGCTGGGGCAGGGCAGCGCGTTCGAGGTCTGCCTGCCGCGCCTGGCGCTGCCCGCGCCGCTCGAGTCCGGCGCGAGCGGCCAGGCCGCCGCCGGCGGCGCCGGCCACCTGCGCGTGATGGTGGTCGACGACAATGCCGACGCCGCCCAGATGCTGGCCGCCCTGCTCGAGGTGCAAGGCCACGCCGTGAGCGTGGAGTACGATGCCGCCGGCGCCCTGGCGCGGGCGCGGCGCGAACATCCGGACGTGCTGCTGCTCGACATCGGCCTGCCCGACATGGACGGCCACGAACTGGCGCGCCGCCTGCGCGCCCAGCCCGAGAACGCCGGCGCGACGCTGGTGGCGCTGACCGGCTACGGCCAGCGCCAGGACCGCGAAGAGGCGCAGCAGGCCGGCTTCGATCACTACCTCGTGAAGCCGGCGGACCTGGCCGAGGTCAACGAAGTGCTGGCGCAGGTGGAATCGCAGCGCTGAACCCCGTTGTCATCAACGGGTAACCTTCCGTCACTACACTCATTGCTCGTGAGAAACTAGACGTCCCGGACAGGCCCCCGCATGAGCAAACCCAGCGCGCACACCGCCCCGCGCACCCACCGCTTCCTGGCGCTGCTGTGGCCAGCGCTCGCGCTGCTGGCCTGCATCGCGCTATGGGGAGCCGCCTTGCTGCGCGCGAACGCCGAGCAGCAGCGCGCGAACGAACAGGCGTTCAAGGAAGCCGACGCCTACGCCGAAGCCTACGAGCAGTACGTGACGCGCTCGGTCGCGCAGATGGACCAGATCACGATGCAGCTCAAGCACAGCTGGGAGCACTCGCACAGTCCCACGCTGGTCGAGGACATGCGGCGCGACGGCATGTTCACCGACGCCGCCTTCCTCAACGTCAGCGTGATCGGGCGCGACGGCAAGGTGCGCTCGTCCAGCCGCATCCTCGGGCGCAACCTCGACCTCTCCGCCACCCGCTTCTTCATCCAGCACCGCGACAGCAACTCGACCGCGCTGCGCATCGGCACCCCGCCGCCGGAGCTGGCCGGCGCCCCCGACGCCGACCTCCATGATGCGATCCTGTTCACGCGCCGCCTCGATACCGGCGACGACGAATTCGACGGCGTGCTGCTGATGGCGGTCGACGCCGCCTATTTCACGTCCTTCGTGAGCGCGCCGACGCTGGGACCGGGCAGCCTGCTGGCGCTGGCCGGCATCGACAACGGCCTGCGCGTCGAACAGGATGGCACCGGCGCCCTGCGCACGCGCGCAGCCGGCTCGATCCTGCCGGCGAACGCCGAGCGCTGGCCGGTGGCGCGCGGCGTGCAGCTGCTGCAAGGGCCGAGCGGCTTCAAGGACGGCCGCGCGCGTGTGCTGGGCTGGCGCCGCTCGAGCGCCTACCCGATGGTGGCGATGGTCGCGCTGTCGCACGAGGCCGCACTGGCCGGCGCCGTGGCCTACTGGATCGACAGCCGCAACCACACGCTGGTGGCCACCGTGGTGCTGCTGGCGCTGGCCTTTGTCGCCACCATGCTGTCGCTGCGCGCGGCGGGGCGGGCCCGCGAGCAGGACGCGGTGCAGCGCGCCTACCGCACCGCCACCGAGAGCGGCAACGACGGCTTCTACATGGTCGCCCCGGTACGCGACCGCAAGGGCCAGATGGTCGACTTCCGCATCATCGACTGCAACGAGCGCGGCGCCTACTTCTACGGCCTGACGCGCGACATGCTGGTCGGCAGCCTGGTCTCGGAGGTCGACCGCGGCGTCGACAGCGCGGCCCTGATCGCCAACTACCGTCAGGCGATGACGGCCGGCTTCCACCAGGAAGACCGGCGCATGCCCGACGATAACCGCCTGAACATCCGCTGGGGCCACCGGCGCCTGGTGCGCGTCGGCGACGGCCTGGCCGTCACGCTGCAGGACATCAGCCAGCGAAAGGAACACGAGACCCAGCTGGCGCGCCTGGCCAACGAGGACAGCCTGACCGGCCTGCCGAACCGCCACTGGTTCCTGAACTTCGTGCCCGCGGCGCTGGCGCATGCGAAGGCGGGCGGGCACGAGGCGGCGCTGTTGTTCATCGATCTCGACGAATTCAAGCAGGTCAACGATTCGCACGGCCACGCCATCGGCGACCGCCTGCTCAAGGCCGCCGCCACGCGCCTGCTGTCGCAGCTGCGCCCGAGCGACCGCGTGGCGCGCTTCGGCGGCGACGAGTTCATCGTGCTGCTCTCGCCCTTCGACAGCGAACACCAGGTGGCAACCGTCGCCGGCCGCATCATCCAGGCCTTCAGCAAGCCCTTCACCATCCTTGAAGAACAGCACATGATCGGTGCCTCGGTCGGCATCAGCGTGTTCCCGCGCGACGGCACCGATGCCGCCACCCTGATCCGCCACAGCGACATCGCCATGTACGCCGGGAAGAACGAGGGCAAGGGCCAGTACCGCTTCTTTGACCCGGCCCAGTCCAGCACCCTCAAGACACGCGCCCAGCTGCGCCAGCGCATGCTGGAAGCGATCGAGAAGAACCAGTTCGTGCTGCACTACCAGCCGCGCGTCGACACCCGCAGCGGCGCGCTGCTCAGCATGGAGGCGCTGCTGCGCTGGGAGCATCCGCAGCTGGGCATGATCCGCCCCGACGAATTCATCCCGCTGGCCGAGTCGAGCGGCCTGATCGTGCCGATCGGCGCCATCGTGATCGACCAGGCCTGCGCCCAGCTGGCGGCGTGGGCCGCGCAAGGGGCCCGTCCCGTGCCGGTCTCGATCAACGTCTCGCCCAAGCAGTTCCTGCGCGGCGGCGTCGAGCGCGAGCTGGCCGAAGCCCTGGCGCGCCACGGCGTGGCGTCCGGCCTGCTGGAAGTCGAGATCACCGAGTCGGCGATGATGGGCGACCAGGAAGAGATCCTGGCCGAACTGGCGGCGATCCGCGCGCTCGGCATCAAGCTGCACGTCGACGACTTCGGCACCGGCTACTCGTCGCTGTCGCAGCTGCAGCGCATGAAGATGGACGTGCTGAAGGTCGACCGCTCGTTCACCGCCGAACTGGGGCGCTCGAAGGAAGGGCAGGTGTTCTTCCAGGCGATCGTGTCGATGGCCCAGGCGCTGGGCATGGAAGTGGTGGCCGAGGGCGTCGAGACCGCCGAACAGCTGGCGATCCTGCGCGCGCTCGGGTGCAACGAGGTGCAGGGCTACCTGATCGCGCGGCCGATGCCGGCGCAGGCGGTCAAGGCCCTGCTGGCGAAGCGCTACCTGCTGGAGGCGGCGGTGGCGGCGTGAGGCCTCACTGCCCCAGCAGGCTGCCCGTGCGCCAGGCTTCCTGCCCGGCGATCTTACAGACGTGCATCCCGCGCAGCAGGTGGCGGTGCGCGGTGCTGGCGAACAGGATGCCCGTCTGCGTGCAGCGCAGCGTCGTCACCTGGCCGCTGACCGGGTTCACGATGTCGGCCACCGCATCGCCCGCCTGCACCCGGTCGCCCAGGTTCTTCAGGAAGACCAGCACGCCCGAATGCGGCGCCGCGATCGGTTCCACGCCTTCCAGCGGCGTCGGCTCGGCCACCAGCGCCGGCAGCGGATCGAGCGGCAAGTCCAGGACCCCCTGGCGCGCCAGGTATTGCAGCAGGGCGCGCGCATCCTTCTCGGCCAGCGCGTAGCGCACGTCCATCTCGCCGCGCAGTTCCACCGTCACGCCGATGCAGCCCATCGGGACGGCGGCATCCGGGAAGGCCGCGGCCAGCTCCCACCACAGGCGGCTGCAGGCTTCGTCGAAGGGTTCGCCGCCGGATTCGCGCGCCAGCAGCGTGGCGTGCGCCCCCATCAGCGCGGCCAGCGGTTTCACCTGCTCGGCCAGCGGCGTGCCGGTGTACAGGTGCAGCACCGCCTCGTTGTCGCAATGCAGGTCGAGCATGATGTCGGCGTCGATCGCCATGCCGAGCAAGGTCTTTTTCAACGCCTGGGTCGCGTTCTCGGTCTCCCATCCGGCCACGGAGCGGCGCGCGTGTTCGCGGATGAGGGCTGCGTTGGCCTGCGCATCCGGGCCCAGCTGGCCGTCCAGGGACGCCTTCAGGTCGTCGGCGACGTGCTTGTACGCGCGGTTGAAATTGATGCCGTTGGCCAGGTCGAAACGGCCGAAGGGGATACCCTGCACCACCTGCGACAGGCCGATCGGGTTCGCGGCCGGCACCAGGATGATCTCGCCCTGGACGCGGCCCTCGGCCTCCAGCCGTTCCAGTTCGCGCTTGAGCGTGTGCGCCACCAGCATGGCCGGCACCTCGTCCGCGTGCAGGGAAGCCTGGATATAGACTTTCTTGCCCGTGCCCGGACTGCCGAAGTGGAAGGAGGTCAGCTGGAAGCTGGCGACGTTGTCTTCGGTGGCGATCGGATGGTTCTGCTGCTGCATGGGCGTCTCTCCAGTCTGCGAAGCAGACATTATGTCCGAGAACCCGGCGCGACAGCGCCGCGCAGCGCCGGGCGGACGGTATAATGACCGCCGTTTTTTCGTCCTCATTGTGATCCCATGTCCGCAGATACGCCCACCAACAGCCAAGGCCGTCCGATGCTCTACGACCCGACCGAGCACCGCATCCGCAGTTTCGTCACGCGCGCCGGCCGCCTGTCGACCGGGCAGGCGCGCGCGCTCGAGGAATTCGGCCCGCAATTCCTGGTCGAGTACCGCAAGGAAGCCTTCGATTTCCACGCGCCCTTCGGCCGCAACGCGCCCCTGATCCTGGAAATCGGCTTCGGCATGGGCGGCACCACCGCCCACATCGCCAAGGCGATGCCGGACAAGGATTTCATCGGCGTCGAAGTGCACACCCCGGGCGTGGGCAGCCTGTTGAAAATGATCGGCGAAGAGGGCATCACCAACCTGCGCCTGATCCAGCATGACGCGGTCGAGGTGCTGAACAACATGATCGCCGACGACACGCTGGCCGGCGTCCACATCTTCTTCCCGGACCCGTGGCATAAGGCGCGCCACAACAAGCGCCGCCTGATCCAGCCGGACTTCGTCAAACTGCTGTGCAGCAAGCTGCAGCAGGGCGGCTACATCCACTGCGCCACCGACTGGGAAGACTACGCGGTCCAGATGCTGGAAGTGCTGGGCGCCGAGCCGCAGCTGGCGAATACCGCCGACGGCTATGCGCCGCAGCCGGCCTACCGTCCGCTGACCAAGTTCGAGAACCGCGGCCTGAAGCTGGGCCACGGGGTGTGGGACCTGGTGTTCACGAAAAAGTAAGCCTTCGTCGTTCGTTCCTCTGGAATCGTCGCTCGTCCCTTTTCGCTGGCGAGCGCCGGCCGATCTGCCTAGACTGTAATCGTTGCTATATATTAACGATCATGGGAGGGCGGCATGTGGACCAAAGTCGGCAACTGGTATCGCGAGTGGGAAGACGAGCAGGTGGCGGTGCTGAGGCAGCCTGAGCTGGCTGCACACGTCAAGCCCGGCTATCGGCGTTATTTCGCGGATTGTCTGGCGGCGATGGACTCGCCGAAGCGCCGACAGATCTGCGAATTTTCCCTCAAATACCGTGGTGCGCGCCTGCGCGGCGCCATCGCCAGGCTGGCACTGGTGTTCACCCTGTGCGGCGTCCTCCTGCATTTCACGAGCGAACGCTACGGTTGGATCGGCCCTATCCTGTTCGCCAACACCATCGGCTTTTCCTTGACCCTGGCCGTCATCGGCGCCTGGTTCGACTACGACAGGATCCTCAAGAAGACGCGCCGGATGGTACTGGCCATGGTGGCCTTCTCGCTGCTCGGCCTGGCCATCGGCATGACGCTATGGGGGCAGGCGCCGGGCAGTTGGCTGGCAAGGTTGCCGAACATGATGTGGGGCATGCTGGTGGGCATACTGTCCGTCGGCGCCCCGGTGCTGGGCATCAGCCTGTGGCGCAACAACCAGGCCAAGGCGATCCAGGCCCGCCTGGAGCAGCAAGCCGAGCAGGACCGCCTGGCACGCGAACTTTCCGAATCCCAGCTGCGCCTGCTGCGCGCCCAGATCGAGCCGCACTTCCTGTTCAATACCCTGGGCGCGGTCCAGCAGCTGGCCCAGCACGGCGCGCCGCGCGCCGCCGAACTCACCGCCAACCTGATCGACTTCCTGCGCAGCAGCATGCGCGACATGCGCTGCGAACAGGTCAGCCTGGCCACCGAATTCGCGCTGGTCGAATCCTATCTGAAAGTGATGCAGGTACGCATGGGCGAGCGCCTGCGCTACACGCTGGCCCTGCCGCGCGCGCTGGAAGCCGTGAAACTGCCCAGCATGCTCCTGCTGACCCTGGCCGAGAACGCGATCAAGCACGGCATCGAGCCGTCGCTGCGCGGCGGCGAGGTCAGGCTGTCGGCGCGGCCCGAAGACGGCCTGCTCCGCATCCGCGTCGAAGACACTGGCGTCGGCATGAGCACGACCCCGGGCGCCGGCACCGGCCTGGACAACGTGCGCAGCCGCCTGGCGCTGGCCTTCGGCGCCGCGGCCGGCCTGGCCCTGCAGGACGGCGAGCCTACCGGCCTGGTCGCCGACATCACCATTCCCAACCCATGACTGCATGACGATGACGACGATCCTGGTTGCAGAAGACGAACCGCTGATGCGCGAACGCCTGCTGGAAATGCTGGCGCACGCCTGGCCCGAGGCGACGGTGGTGCAGGTGGCGGAAAACGGCAACGATGCCTGGGATGGCTTCCTGGCGCACGAGCCCGACGTCGCCTTCCTCGACATCCGCATGCCTGGCCTGTCCGGCCTGGAAGTGGCCGAACGCATCGGCAAGCTGGCCCACGTGGTGTTCGTCACGGCCTACGACCAGTACGCGGTCGATGCGTTTGACGCCGGCGCGGTCGACTACCTGTTAAAACCCGTGCAGGCCGACCGCCTGGAGCGGGCCGTGGGGCGCCTGCGCGAGAAACTGTCGCCGGCTGCGGGGAATGCGCCGCCCGCCGACCTGGGGCACTTGCTGCATCATCTGAAATCGGCGCTGCCGGGCATGCGGCCGGAGCGGATCAAGTGGCTGAAGGCCAATGTCGGACGGCAGATCCGCCTGATCGACGTCGAGGATGTCCTGTTCTTCCAGTCGGACACCAAGTACACGCGGGTGAAACTGCGCGATTCGGAAGCGCTGGTGCGCACGCCCTTGAAGGACCTGCTGTCCGGGCTGGACCCGGACCGGTTCTGGCAGATCCACCGCGGGATCGTGGTGAACGCCGGCGCGATCGCGGCGGCGGAGCGGGTCGATGCCGAGCGCCTGCAGGTGCTGCTGCGCGATTGCGACGAAAAGCTGCCGGTCAGCCGGACTTTTGCCTACCTGTTCCGGGATTAATAGCGCCTGACAAGACCTTCAGGGCAAGGGATGCGGCCTACCGACGCATCATCGAAGACAGTACGAATAGTACGGCGAGACGATGCAACGCAGCCATGGAGGTTTTGTCAGGTGCTAAAGCATTTCCTGGATGATGGCGACGATTTCGTCGCCATACGAGGCCAGCTTCTTGGCGCCCACGCCTGATACCCCGCGCAGTTCGTCCAGCGACGTCGGCTTGGCCTTGGCGATTTCGCGCAGGGTGGCGTCGCCGAAGATGATGAAGGCCGCCACGTTGTGCGCCCGCGCGGTTTCCATGCGCCACCAGCGCAGCTTCTCGAAGATCTGCTGCTCGGACTTCGACAGGTCCATCTCGGCATAGCCACGGCTGGGCGTGCTGGCCCGTTTCTGCTTGACCGGCTTCTGGTACTGGCGCAGCTCCACCTTGCGCTCGCCTTTGAGCACCGCGCGCGCCGCCTCGGTGAGCTTGAGCGAGCTGTAGGCATCATGGTCGACCGTGACCAGGCCGAGCGCGATCACCTGGCGCACGATGGCGCGCCATTCCTGTTCGCCACGGTCGGCACCGACGCCGTACACGGACAATTTGTCGTGGTGCCATTGGGTGATGCGGTCGGTTTCCACGCCGCGCAAGACCTCGATGATGTGGCCGGCTGCAAAGCGCTGGTCGCAGCGGTAGATCGCCGACAGCAGCTTCTGCACCGGCACCGTGGCGTCGAACGAGACCGGCGGCACCAGGCAGGTATCGCAGTTGCCGCAGGGGCCGGAACGCTCGCCGAAATACTCCAGCATGCGCATGCGGCGGCAACTGAGCGTTTCGCACAGGCCCAGCATGGCATCGAGCTTGGACGACAGCACGCGCTTGAAATTCTCGTCGGCGTCGGACTCGTCGATCATCCGGCGCTGCAGCACCACGTCCTGCAAGCCGTAGGCCATCCAGGCATTCGAGGGCAGGCCGTCGCGGCCGGCGCGGCCCGTTTCCTGGTAATAACCCTCCAGCGACTTCGGCAGGTCGAGGTGGCAGACGAAGCGCACGTCCGGCTTGTCGATGCCCATGCCGAAGGCGATGGTCGCCACCATCACGATGTTTTCCTCGCGCAGGAACTGGGCCTGGTTGCCGGCGCGCAGGCCGTAGTCCATGCCGGCGTGGTAGGGCAGGGCGCGGATGCCGTTTTCGTTGAGGAAGTCGGCGGTTTCCTCGACCTTCTTGCGGGACAGGCAATAGACGATGCCGCAATCGCCCGGGTGCTCGGTCGTGATGAAGTCCAGCAGCTGCTTGCGGGCGTTGGTCTTCTCGACGATCGAATAGCGGATGTTCGGGCGGTCGAAGGACGAGACGAACTGGCGCGCGTCTTCCAGCTGCAGGCGCTGGGCGATCTCGGCGCGCGTCATCTGGTCCGCGGTGGCGGTCAGCGCGATGCGCGGCACTTGCGGGAAGCGCTCGTGCAGGATCGACAGGCGGATGTATTCGGGGCGGAAGTCGTGGCCCCACTGCGACACGCAGTGCGCCTCGTCGATCGCGAACAGCGAGATGTGCGAGTCCTCGAACAGGTCCAGGCAGCGCTGGGTCATGAGGCGCTCGGGCGCCACGTAGACCAGGTCGAGTTCCCCGGTGCGCACCATGCGCTCGATGCGCAGGGTCTCTTCGAAGGTCTGCGTGGAATTCAGGAAGGCGGCGCGCACGCCGACCTCGGCCAGCGCGTCGACCTGGTCCTGCATCAGCGCGATCAGCGGCGACACGACCACGCCGACGCCGTCGCGCAGCAAGGCCGGGATCTGGTAGCACAGCGACTTGCCGCCGCCGGTCGGCATCAGCACCAGCGCATCGCCGCCGCTCGCCACGTGCTCGACGATGTCGGCCTGCTGCCCGCGGAAGGCGGGGTAGCCGAATACCGTCTCGAGCACGTGGAGTGCGCGTTCCTGGATATCGCTCCCTTGGGGTTTGTTCCCCCGGGTGTCGCTCGTCATGGTGGTGTCGTCCGGCACGGTCGGTCCTGTCAGTTTAGTCGGCCCAGCTTAGTCGGCCCAGCTTAGTCGGCCCAGGTCACCCAGCCGAAATGGGCGGTGACCAGCACGACGATGCCGAACACGATACGGTACCAGGCGAATCCCGTGAAGTCGTGCGAGCTGATGAAGCGCAACAGCCAGCGGACGCAAAGGAAGGCCGAAACGAAGGCCGCCAGGCCGCCGATGCCGAACAGCGGCAGGTCGGCCGCCGACAGCTCGTGACGGGCCTTGAACACGGAATACACGGTCGCCGCCAGCAGGGTCGGGATCGCCAGGAAGAAGGAGAATTCGGTGGCCGCCTTGCGCGACAGGCCGAACAGCATGCCGCCGATAATGGTCGCGCCGGAACGGCTGGTGCCCGGGATCAGGGCGAAGCACTGGGCGCAGCCGACCTTCAGCGCGTCCAGCACCGTCATGTCGTCGACGGTCGCGATGCGGTGCGCACCCGGCAGCGTCTTGTGGCGGCGTTCGGCCCACAGGATGATCAGCGCGCCGACGATGAAGGCCAGCGCCACCGGCACCGGGGTGAACAGGTGTTCCTTGATCGCCTTGGCGAACAGGAAACCGAGCGCCGCCGCCGGCAGGAAGGCGACGATCAGGTTGATCATGAACTTCTGCTGGCGCGGGTCCGACCCGATGCCACCCAACACGGCCGCGATGCGCGCCCGGTATTCCCACATCACGGCCAGGATCGCGCCGGCCTGGATGGCGATATCGAAGACCTTGGCCTTTTCGGTCGTGAAATCGAGCAGGCTGCCCGCCAGGATCAGGTGACCCGTGGAGGAGATCGGCAGGAATTCGGTAAAGCCCTCGACGAGGCCCATGATGATCGCTTTCAGGGCGAGAATGATGTCCATGAAATTCTGGTAAGGATGTTATTGTGGTTCGAACGCCGGATGCCGGACGCGGAAGGGATATTGCGCGGGCTACAGCAAAGCAGGGCGCAAGCTTACCACGGGTGGCATGCCGGCCGTCGAGTTACCCGCATCAAGTGGTGGCTTTTTTGCTGGAGGCAAGAGTCTGCGCCACTTGGGGGCGTGGCGGTGGGCCCGGGGCGGGCCCGCATGGAGCGCTATGGTGCCAGGGCGGCCTGGTGCCCGAGCGGCCTGGCGGCCGTGGGCTTGCGTCGCACAGGCTGTTATCGGAAGCGCGCCTTGTCGACGCGACTGGCTTCGATTTGCCCGGCATTACGGATCAGGTCGCGTACTGCTTCGGCATTGCGGATGCCGCTCAGCCAGAGACCGACCCAGAGATTGGAGCGCCCGAAGAGCCTGGGAAAGAACGGGCTCTGGATCTGGCCGCTGGAACTGAGTGTGTGCAGTTCGTGGGTCGTGGTCGTCTTGCTGAAGATGCCGGATTCGATCATCAAGCGCTGCGACGACATTTTGTATTTGATGTTTTTCAGTCTCAAAGCCCATGCGCAGTGCTGATACACCTGATAGACGATGACCAGGGCGCCGATTGCCAGGGTAAGGAGGTAGGCGTTGTCGTTGGGCTTCCCGGGCGAAGCGGGTTGCGCCGTACTCGCGGCGGCGCTGGACTCGGCGGGCGCACTCGCGGCCTTGCCTCGCGTCTTCGTCTTTTTGCCATGGCCGTGGGTGTCGGCGGCGGCAGGCACCGGCGCCGGCTGGGCGGTCTGGACTTCCGGCAGGGCAGGTCGGGGCGCAAGATAGGCGAGAGCGCCGATCCACACGAGAATGAGAATGGCCCACTTGAGCAGGCTGGAGAGCATGAGCGACAGGGAGGGCGAATCTTGCCAGACCTGGGCTTCCGGGTCGTAATTCAGGATATTTTGCGCGATTCCCGTGACACGGCCATTGCCGATATTGGCCCCCACATTGGTCCGGAGGCTGTCGACATGATGAAGCGGCATCACATTGTCGGGATGGGCGACACTACCCTGATCTTGGTCACTGCGCACGTCGAGAACACTACTCATAGGGGAATCCGAAAAAAGTAGAAAAAATAGACAAAAACAGTATATCCATCGCATCTTATTTTGCCAATAAGCAATACTTTTTTCGTGGTGTTTCCGCCTTATGTTCCCAGTCCCGGTGGTGCCGTCAGCTTCTCCAGTTCGCCGATCCAGTGCAAGGCATGTTCCCGGCTGCTGCCACACATGTCGATGTCCGGTTGGAGCGAGCCGCATACATGGGGGCGCTCGGGGCGCCCGAAGATCTTGCATCGCATGTCGCCGTCGAGCTGGACGCAGCGCACGCCGGCCGGCTTGCCGTTCGGCATGCCAGGTATCGGCGAGCTGATCGAAGGCGCAGTGCAGCAGGCGCCGCAGCCTGGGCGGCAAGCTAAGGGTTCGGGCGAGGAGATCATCGGTAAACACAGCCAAGAACAACACACCAGTATACTATCTACACAGCGTCGATGTCCTTGACTGCCCCCGGACCCAGGTCTATATTTGCTGACTCAACAGTTAGTTGTCGGACAGAAGCATGCCATGCCCTTTTGACACCAAGCCACGCTGGGAGCGCCGCAAGGATGCGCGGCCACAGGAGTTGCTGGAGGCAGCCATCGACCTGTTCGTCGAGCGTGGCTACGCCGCCACACGCCTGGAAGACGTGGCGCGCCGCGCCGGCGTTTCCAAGGGCACGCTCTACCTGTACTACGAGAACAAGGAAGAACTGTTCAAGGCCGTCGTCCGTTCCAGCATCGTGCCGGCCATCGGCGAGGCCGAAGTGTCCGTCGCCGAATTCGAAGGCCACAGCGCCGACCTGCTGCGCCACCTGATCCACAACTGGTGGCAGCGGGTGGGCGCGACCAAGGCATCCGGCATCATCAAGCTGGTCACCGCCGAGGCCGGCAATTTCCCCGAGCTGGCCAAGTTCTACCAGGAAGAAGTCATCAACCGCGGCACCGCGGCCATGTCGGGCATGCTCGAGCGCGGCGTGGCGCGCGGCGACTTCCGCCCGATCGACATCAAGCTGATGACCCAGGTATTGACGGCGCCGATGCTGATGCTGATTACCTGGAAGCATTCGGTCGGCCCATGCCCGCGTACCGAACTCGAGCCGCTGGCCTTCCTCGACACCTTCCTCGACATGGCGCTGCACGGCCTGCTTCCCCAGGGAGCCCAGGCCAGCCCCGGCGCCAGGTGATCCCCCGCGACGTCGACACGCCATTATTTTGGCGTTTCAACCCCGCCAAATTGCAGACTGTCGCAATTTCCGCTGGTCTCGGCATGCATGTCGTTAAGATATGTTTGCTGAAGCCGTTCAACGATAAAATATCGGATTATTTCTTTTACCACCGAGTATCAAGATGAATATCGAACAAGCCCGCTTCAACATGATCGAACAGCAGATCCGCCCGTGGAACGTGCTGGACCAGGATGTACTCGACCTGCTGCACGTGGTCAAGCGCGAACAGTTCGTGCCGGCCGCCTACCAGAGCCTGGCGTTCGCCGACGTCGAAATCCCGCTGCCGGGCGGCGATGTGATGCTGGCACCGAAGTTCGAAGCGCGCATCCTGCAGGAACTCAATGTGAAGAAACACGAGACCGTGCTGGAAATCGGGACCGGTTCGGGCTACATGGCCGCCCTGCTGGCGCACCGCGCCGCCAAGGTGACCACGGTGGAAATCAACCAGGACAACAAGGCCCTGGCCGAGCAGAACCTGGCAAAGGCCGCGATCGGCAATGTGAAGGTGGAGCTGGGCAATGGCGCCGCGGGCTGGGGCCAGGAACAGTACGACGTGGTCGTGGTCTCGGGCGCGCTGGAAGTGCTGCCGGAAGCCCTGCTCAAGCAGGTGAAGGTGGGCGGCCGCATTGCCTGCATTACCGGCCAGCCGCCGGTCATGGAATTCAACATCATCACCCGCATGAGCGAAACCGCTTACAACACGGTGAAGGTGTTCGAGACCAACATCCGCTACCTGGCCGGCGCCCCGGTGCCGTCGCACTTCCAGTTCTGAGGCCAGGATGCAGCACATTACCGCTCCCGAACTGGCCACCTGGCTGGCCGACCCATCGCGCCCGAAACCGCTGCTGCTCGACGTGCGGGAAAACTGGGAAGTCGAGACCTGCCATATCGAGGGCTCGACCCAGATCCCCATGAACCTGATTCCGATTCGCGTGGGCGAACTGGATGACGACCGCGAGATCGTCTGCGTGTGCCACCACGGCGCGCGCAGCATGCAGGTGGCGGCTTTCCTGGAACGTAACGGATTCAGCAACGTAACAAATTTAACGGGCGGCATACACGCCTGGGCCGTGCAGGTCGATCCTTCGATGCCGAAGTATTGACGATCTGTTTCCAAAACAGGGCGCCCCGAAAACCGTAGCGAGCGGCAGTGCAACGCGCAGCAGGTTTGCGGGGTGTCCGCTTGATGACCACTCCGATGGAGAGACAATAATGCAGAAACCCCTGATCGCCGTGCTGATGGCTGGCGCGTTCTTCTCGCTGAATGCCCGGGCGGCGGATTTGCTCCAGGTGTACCAGCAGGCATTGGCGAACGACGCCACCTATGCCAGCGCCCGCGCCTCCGCGGATGCGGGACGCGAACGCATCACCCAGGGGCGTGCGGGGTTGCTGCCGACGGTCGGCATCAACGGCGGCTACGGCAAGACCGATACGGACGTGACGCCCTGGAACGCATCCTCGGCGGTGAACACGAACCTGCGCACCAACCAGGTCCAGGTCGCGCTGACGCAGCCGCTGTTCCGCTGGGACCGCTGGGAAACCTACCAGCAGAGCAAGCTGCAACAGGCGATCGCCGAAGCCCAGTTCGCCCAGGCCCAGCAGGACCTGATCACGCGCGTGGCCCAGGCCTATTTCGACGTGCTGTCGGCCCAGGACACGCTGGAATCGACGCGTGCCCAGAAGGTCGCCACCACCGAGCAGCTGGCCTCGGCCAAGCGCAACTTCGAGGTCGGCACCCAGACCATCACCGACACGCATGAAGCCCAGGCCGCCTATGACCTGGTGGTGTCGCAGGAACTGGCGGCCGTCAACGACCTGGAAAACAAGAAGACCGCGCTGCAGGCCATCATCGGCACGCCCCCCAGCGCACTGGCCACGCTGCGTGCGGGCGTGGCCCTGAAGTCGCCGGAGCCGGTCAGCGTCGACCAGTGGGTGTCGGCGGCCGAGAACCAGAACTATGCGGTGACCGTGGCCGAGCTGTCGCTGGAAACGGCCAAGCGTGAAATCTCGCGCCGCCGTTCCGGGCATTACCCGACGCTGGACCTGACCGCAAGTTCGTCGTACAACAAGACCAACGGCCAGACCGTACAGTCCGGCAAGACCACCAGCAACGCCATCGGCATCAGCTACACGATCCCGCTCTTCAACGGCTTCGCCGTCACCAGCCAGGTCCGCGAGGCGATCGCACTGGAAGACAAGGCGCGCAACGATCTCGAAGCGAATCGCCGCAACGCCGCCCTGAACGCACGCCAATCCTTCCTCGGCGTGAACACCGGCCTGGCCCAGGTGAAAGCGCTGGAAGCGGCCGAGGTGTCGAGCAATTCGGCGCTGGAATCGAACAAGCTGGGTTACCAGGTCGGCGTGCGCATCAACATCGACGTGCTGAACGCGCAGCGCCAGCTGTACCAGACCCGCACCGACCTGGCCCGCGCGCGCTACAACACGATCCTGGCCGGCCTGCGCCTGAAGGCGGCAGCCGGTTCGCTGCGCGAGGACGACCTGCAATCGATCAATGCCCTGTTGCAGCAGCCTTGATTCGTTGTCGACGTAAAAAAAGGCGCCGCGGCGCCTTTTTTTTCGACCGTCGCCCGCGCAGGCGAGACCGTTTTATGCTGCCAGCTTTTCCTCGCGCTTGCGCCACTCGATCAGCTCGGCAATCGTCAGGATCGGATAGCCGCGCTCGCGCGCGAATTTCTCGATCGCTTCGCCGCGCATCATGGTGCCGTCTTCGTTCATCAGTTCGCACAGCACGGCGGACGGCTGCAGGCCGGCCAGGATCGACAGGTCGACCGAGCCTTCGGTGTGGCCCTTGCGGCCCAGCACGCCGGCCGGGTTGGCGCGCAGCGGAAATACGTGGCCCGGGCGCACCAGGTCGTGCGGCTTGGCGCCAGGCGCGATCGCGGTGCGGATCGTGGTGACGCGATCGAGCGCGGAGACGCCGGTGGTGACGCCTTCGCGCGCCTCGATCGAGACGGTGAACGGGGTACCGTACTTGCTGCCGTTCTCGAGCGCCATCGGCGGCAGTTCCAGCGCGCGCACGGTCTCTTCGGTCAGGCACAGGCAGACGATGCCGC
Organism: uncultured Massilia sp.; assembly: GCA_913777025.1. Lineage (GTDB taxonomy): Bacteria > Pseudomonadota > Gammaproteobacteria > Burkholderiales > Burkholderiaceae_D > Telluria. Next base: position 22,646 of record CAJYQM010000497.1, read on the forward strand.
TGCATTCGCGGATCATGACGGCCATGGTTTCGACGGTCAGCTTTTCGGCGGCGACGATCAGGTCGGCCTCGTTCTCGCGGTCGAAATCGTCGAGCAGGATGACCGGGATGCCGGCCTGGGTGGCTTCGATGGCGGCGGCGATGCGGCCTTCCAGATCGTTGCTCTCGAGAGTGAAGGTATTGATGGTCATTTGAGACGCTCCTCGCAATGGGCAGATTCATGCACGTTTCAACGTGCAATGGTTAGCGAAAAACGCATCAGGGCAAAGCGAAACGGCGCGGTCCTGCATGCCGTGGAGACACGCGGGTGCGTAATGACGCTACATCTTCTTTCATCCGGACTATACCGTCGGCCCTGGCTTCTCACCAGATCTGCTGACCCCGCATAGCGCGCCTAACAAAGCCCTCATGGCGGCGTTGCATTCGTCTCGCCGTACTAGCGTACTGTCTTCGACGATGCGCCTTGCCCTGAGGGCTTTGCTAGACGCGCTGCAATTGCAGGCGCTCGCGGGCTCGGCCGTGATGGCCATACCGCCGGTGGGGAATCGCACCCCGCCCCGAAGACGTATTGATTGTGTCCGCGGAATGCGGACGCGAAAGATTGTAGCAGGCCCGGCGGAAGCTTGCCGGGACCGCCGCTGTTGGGTTTAGTTGCTCAACCCACCACCGCCGGCATTGTCGGCGCGCTCGATCAGCTCGACCTTGTAGCCATCCGGATCGGTGATGAAGGCGATCACGGTGGTGCCGCCCTTGACCGGGCCCGGCTCGCGCGTGATGTTGCCGCCGGCCGCGCGCACTTCGTCGCAGGTTTTGTAGATGTCTTCGGTCGAGAGGGCGATGTGGCCGTAGGCGGTGCCCATCTCGTACTTGTCGGTGCCCCAGTTGTAGGTCAGTTCGATTTCCGCGTGGTCCGGGTTGTTGCCGTAGCCGACAAAGGCCAGGCTGTACTTGTACTCCGGGTTTTCGCTGGTGCGCAGCAGTTTCATGCCCAGCACCTTGGTGTAGAAGTCGATGGAGCGCTGCAGGTCGCCGACGCGTAACATGGTGTGCAGGAGGCGCATTATTGTCCTTGGTAGAAGTTGCGGAAAGCAGGAATTCTATGCGCTCGGGCGATTCTTTGCAGGCGGGTGCGCGGCAATGCGCCGCGCACCCGCGCCGGTCCGACCTGGAGGATCAGGCTTGCAGCTTGGCGTCCAGCGTGATCTCGGCATTGAACAGCTTCGACACCGGGCAGCCTTCCTTGGCCTTGCGCGCCGCTTCCTGGAACGCCGCTTCATCGGCACCGGGGATGACCGCCACCAGGTCCAGGTGCACCGCGGTGATCGCAAAGCCTTCGCCGACCTTGTCCAGCGACACGGTGGCCGTGGTTTCCAGCTTTTGCGCCGTCATGCCGGCCTGGCCCAGCTGGCCCGACAGGGCCATCGTGAAGCAGCCGGCGTGCGCGGCGCCCAGCAGTTCTTCCGGATTGGTGCCCGGACCGTCTTCGAAGCGGGTGTTGAAGCCGTACTGCTGCTGGTTCAGCACGCCGCTCTGGGTCGAGACCGCACCCTTGCCGTCCTTCAGTCCGCCGCTCCAGACGGCACTTCCCTTGCGTTTGATTGCCATGATTGCTCCCTGAGTTGGTTATTTGGCTGCCGGCGTGATCCGCCAGACAATGTTGCCGACGTCGTCGGCCAGCAGGATGGCGCCGGTCTTGTCGATCGCGACGCCGACCGGGCGGCCGTAGGCCTTGCCATCCTTGCTCAGGAAACCGGTCAGCACGTCTTGCGGCGGGCCACCCGGTTTACCGTTGGTGAAGGGCACGAAGATCAGCTTGTAGCCCGAATGCGGCTTGCGGTTCCAGGAACCGTGCTGGCCGATCAGGGCGCCGTTCTTGAATTGCGGCATCAGGTCGGCGTCGTAGAACGCCAGGCCGAGCGACGCCGTGTGCGCGCCCAATGCGTAGTCCGGCGCGATGGCCTTGGCCACCAGCGCCGGGTTCTGCGGTTTCACGCGCGTGTCGACGTGCTGGCCGTAATAGCTGTAGGGCCAGCCGTAGAAGGCGCCTTCCTTCACGGAGGTCATGTAGTCCGGCACCAGTTCGTTGCCGATCTCGTCGCGTTCGTTGACGGCGGCCCACAAGACCTTGGTCTGCGGCTGGAAGTCCAGGCCGTTGGGATTGCGCAGGCCGCTGGCGTAGATGCGGCTCTTGCCGCTGGCGATGTCGTATTCCCAGATCGCCGCGCGGCCCTTCTCGATATCCATGCCCTTGTCGGCGACGTTGCTGTTCGACCCCACGGTCACGAACAGCTTCTTGCCGTCCGGGGACGCGACCACGTTCTTGGTCCAGTGGTGGTTGATCCCGGCGGGCAGGTCCATCACTTTCACCCCCTTGCCGGACAGTGCGGTTTCACCGGTCTTGTACGGGAACCGCCACAGCGCATCCGCATTCGCGATGTACAGGTCGTTGCCGACCAGCGTCATGCCGAAGGGCGAGTTCAGGTCTTGAGCGAAGGTGGTTTTGGTTTCCGCGGTGCCGTCGGGCTTGAGGCCGCGCAGCAGGACGATCTTGTTGGGCGATTCGACGCCGGCGCCGGCTTCCTTCTGCACCAGGCCCTGCACCTTGGCGCGCACGCCGTTTTCCTTGGGCGCGTTCTTCGGCTTGTTGCTCTCGGCCACCAGCACGTCGCCATTCGGCAGCACGTACAGCCAGCGCGGGTGGTCCAGGCCGCTGGCGTAGGCGGTGACCGCGAGGCCGGCCGCCGGGGTCGGACGCGTGCCCTGTGGCCAGGGTTCGGCCGGCGCGATGTTCATCGTCGGGATCAGCGACGTTTCGGGTGCCGGCAGGTTCGGGTTCGGACCGAAGCCGGCGGGGTACTGCTGGGCCATGGCAGACAGGGTGGCCGCTGCCAGGCCGAGGGTGGTCAACGCGTGAACGAGCGTCCTGGATGGTCTCATCGGTTCTTCCCTTCATCGACGGGAACGACGGAATCGTGGTCGCGCATGTCGCGGTTGCGGTCCGGCTGCGGCTTGGCCTGGCCATTGCTGTCCGGACGCGGCTCCACGGCCTGTTCCAGGCCCGGCGTGCCGCGGCCTTCGTAGTTTTCGGTGTCGACCAGGCCCTGCTGCAGGTCTTCGGCGGCTTGCTTCATGATGCCGCGCGGCTTGATGCTCTGGCCGTCCGGCGATTCGTCGCGCTCGTGCGGTTCCCGTTTGTAGCTTTGCTCTTCGATCTTGCGGTCGGTGTTGACGACGCGGTCCTTTTCTTCCTGCGGCATGGCAATCTCCTTGGGTACACTCAAATTGCTTAAATCCTAACGCGCGTCGTTAATCACAGTCGCGCAATTGAATGTCGGTTTTATATGATGCTTTTTTGCAATTAACTAGATAACATAGGAGTTTGAATGTTGATTGCCGGGAATTGCCGTGAATAACGAAGTTGCCCTCCATCATGCCGCCAGCGATTGCGCGAATTGCGGCGCCACCGTTTCCGGACATTTCTGCCACGAGTGTGGCCAGGAAACGGTGTTGCATCCGCCCAGCGCGCGCGAATTCATGCACGAGTTCATCGGGCATTACGTGGCACTCGAAGGCAAGCTTTGGAAGTCGCTCGGGCTGTTGTTGTTCCGGCCGGGGCAACTTACTCTCGAATACATCAAGGGGCGGCGCGTCCGTTACGTGCAGCCCTTGCGCATGTACCTGACTTTCAGCTTGATCTTTTTTGCCGTGCTGAAGTTTTCGCTGCATGAGGTTGCGACACATGTCAGCGAAGGGAACAAGCAAGCGGCCGCCGCAACGGCCACGCAGCCGTCCGGTAACGGGACCGACGCCCGGTCAGGTCATGCCGAGGCCGGCAAGACGGCGGTACTGGTCAAGGAAGACCGTCCAGGCGAGATCATCGACGGGACCCGCGCCGTGAGCGACTGGCTTCGGCCCCACAGTAACTTCCTGGCCAGCAAGGTGGAGCATTTCAGCGCCCTCTCTTTCGATCAACGAAAAGAGTTGCTGGAGAATTCTTTCTATCACTACACACCCTACGCGATCTTCTTCATGATGCCGGTGTTCGCCCTGTACCTGAAGATGCTATACCTGGGCTCGGGACGGCGCTACGGCGAACATCTGCTGTTCGCCCTGCACAGCAATGGTTTTGCTTTCCTGGTGATGACCCTGATGCTGCTCATGCCGGGGAACATCGCATTTGTCGAGTTCATCCTGTGGGTGTGGCTGACCTTTTACCTGCCGATGGCGATGCGGCGCGTGTACGGCGGCTCGCGCAAGCTGACGGCATTGCGCTGGGTGGTGCTGATGCTGCTACACCTGGTGACCATCCTGCTGGCCTTGTTTGGCGCGGTGGCGTTCGGGCTGCTCCATTGACGCCCTTGCCGGAATCCTGTTCGCCCAACTATACTGTGCGTTTGTACAGTACTTGATGAGTTGCGATATAGCAGAAGCCGAACGAATCGGTTAATCTTCTGTGTCCAACCACCTGCTGCCGAGACCCTGTATGCCCGCAACGCCTGAACCGCAACACATTATCGCGCTGGTCGTACGGCAAAATACAGCCGGCATCGACGAGCCGGTACAGGCCATCGTCGACTTCCTGCGCGGCGCCGGCTACCGTCCCGTGCTCGAGGCGGACACGGCCACCTACGTGCAGGTGGCGGGCGTGGACGCCATGACGGTGGAGGAATTCGGCGAGCGGGCGGTGGCCGCCATCGTGATCGGCGGCGACGGCACCATGCTGGGCATCGCGCGCCGCCTGGCCGGCTACAGGATGCCCCTCATCGGCATCAACCAGGGCCGCCTGGGTTTCATTACCGACATCCCGATCGACCGCATGCTGCCCGCGCTGGGAGAGATCCTCAGCGGCAAGGCCAAGGCCGAGGAGCGCACGCTGCTCGAAGCGCGCGTGGTGCGCGGCGGCGAGGAGATCCACTGCTCGGTCGCGGTCAACGACGTGGTGGTGGCGCGCGGCACCGGCGCCGGCATGGCCGAACTGAAGGTCACGGTGGACGGCGCCTTCATGTACAACCAGCGTTCGGACGGCCTGATCATATCCACGCCCACCGGCTCCACGGCTTACGCGCTGTCGGCCGGCGGCCCGCTGCTGCATCCTACGCTGGCCGGCATCGTGCTGGTGCCGATCGCGCCGCACGCGCTGTCGAACCGCCCGATCGTGGTGCCGGACACCAGCGACATCGTGGTCGAGATCGTGAATGGCCGCGACATCAGCGTGAACTTCGACATGCAGACCTTCACGAGCCTGCAACACGGCGACCAGATCATGATCTCGCGTTCGCCCAACACCATCACCTTCCTGCATCCGGAAGGGTGGAGCTACTACCATACGCTGCGCGAAAAGCTGCACTGGAACGAGTACCCGTCCGGCGACGGCAAACTCAAATAAACCGCATCCGACCCTGGAGACACGTCTTTTCATGTTGCGCACACTGACCATCCGCGACTTCGTCATCGTCGACACGATCGAACTCGAGTTCTCGAATGGCTTCTCGGTATTCACCGGCGAAACCGGCGCCGGCAAGTCCATCCTGATCGATGCGCTCCAGCTGGCGCTCGGCGGGCGCGGGGAGGCGAGCATGGTGCGCGAGGGCGCGGCCAAGGCCGACATCAGCGCCGACTTCGCGCTGACGCCCGCGGCCAGCAGCTGGCTCGAGCAGAACGAATTCGGCACCGAGGACGGCGGCGCGCTGCTGCGCCGCGTGATCGACAATGCCGGCCGCTCCAAGGCCTACATCAACGGCATCGCCGCCACCGCCGGCCAGCTGCGCGAGCTGGGCGAGATGCTGGTCGACATCCACGGCCAGCACGCGCACCAATCGCTGCTCAAGGGGGACGCCCAGCGCGCACTGCTGGACAATCAGATCGCCGTGCGCGATCCCGCCGCCACCGCCCAGGTGCAGCTGGTCGCCAGCACCTACAAGGCCTGGCGTGCGCTGGCGCGCCAGCGCGAGGAATACGAGACCAACGCCAGGAACGTGCTGCTCGAGCGCGAACGCCTCGAGTGGCAGGTCAGCGAGCTGGACAAGCTCGCGGTGAAGCCGGGCGAGTGGGTCGAGATCGCCAACGAGCACAGCCGCCTGTCGCACGCGGCCAGCCTGATCGCAGGCGCGCAGGAAGCGCTGAACGCGATTTCCGAATCCGAGCAGCCGATCCTGTCGCAGCTGTCCTCGCTGAACCAGAAGCTGGTCAAGCTGGTCGACGTCGATGCCGGCCTGCAAGCCGTGCTCGACTGCATGGAACCGGCGCGCATTCAGCTGCAGGAAGCGGTGTACGCGCTGAACAACTACGTCGACAAGGTCGAACTCGATCCGGAGCGCCTGGCCCAGGTCGACGCGCGCATGGACGCGATCCACAGCACGGCGCGCAAATTCCGCGTCACGCCCGAGGATTTGCCGGAAGAGCATGCGCAGCTGAAGGCCAAACTGAAACAGCTGGCCGACGCCACCGATGTCGAAGGCCTGCGCCGCCAGGAAGACAAGGCGAAGGGCGTCTACATGGAGGCGGCGCGCAAGCTGTCGGCCACGCGCACCGCGGCCGCGCAGCGCCTGTCCTTGCAAGTGTCGGAAGCGATGCAGGAACTGTCGATGTCGGGCGGGCGCTTCGTGGTGTCGCTGAACCCCTGCGAGCCGGCCGCGTACGGCCTGGAACAGGTCGAATTCCTGGTGGCCGGCCACGCCGGCGTGGCGCCGCGGCCGCTGGCCAAGGTCGCCTCCGGCGGCGAGCTGGCGCGTATCTCGCTGGCCATCGCCGTCATCACCTCGCACGCGACCACGGTGCCGACCCTGATCTTCGACGAGGTCGACACCGGCATCGGCGGCGGCGTGGCCGAAGTCGTGGGGCGCCTGCTCAAGCGCCTGGGCCAGAACCGGCAAGTGCTGTGCGTGACCCACCTGCCGCAGGTGGCGAGCCAGGCCAACCAGCACTTCCAGGTGGCCAAGGGCACGACGGATGGCGGCAAGACCGTCTCGCGCATCGACGTGCTGGACAAGAAGGAGCGCGTGGAAGAGGTGGCGCGCATGCTGGGCGGGATCGAGATCACGGAAACGACGCGCAAGCATGCACGGGAGCTGCTGGCGTCCTGAGGCGCGGTACACACGCTATCGCGCCGATCGTAAATAGTTAATCCGGGTGGAGGCAATGCCAATTTATAATGGCATTCCCGAGTGCCTCCAGCCCTGTCATGCCTTTTCGTAAAGAACCGTCTCATCAGCACGGCACCACGCCCAAGCACGCCATCGTGCTCGTCAACCTGGGTACGCCCGATGCGCCGACCCGCAAGGCGGTGCGGCGCTACCTGAAGCAATTCCTGTCGGACCCGCGCGTGGTGGAAATCCCGCGCGCCGTCTGGAGCCTGATCCTGAACCTGGCGATCCTGCCGTTCCGCTCGGGCGCGTCGGCGAAGAAATACCAGAGCATCTGGACCCGCGACGGCTCGCCGCTCAAGGTGTATACCCAGCAGCAGGCGGTGCAGCTGCAAAAGATGCTGGCCGCGCGCGGCCACCAGGACGTCGAGGTCGCGATGGCGATGCGCTACGGTTCGCCCGCCTTGCCGGACGTGCTGGACGAACTCAAGGCGCGCGGCTGCGAGCGCATCGTCGTGCTGCCGGCCTATCCGCAGTACTCGGGCACGACCACGGCCTCGATCTGGGATGCGGTGTTCGACCATTACCGGCAGGTGCGCAACGTGCCGGAGCTGCGCCTGGTCCGGAATTACCACGACCATGAAGGTTATATCGAAGCCCTGGCGCAGTCGGTGGAGGGCTACTGGGAGGCGCACGGCCGCGGCGAGAAGCTGGTGATGAGCTTCCATGGCGTGCCAAAGCGTACCCTGGAGCTGGGCGATCCCTACCACTGCGAATGCCACAAGACGGCGCGCCTGCTCGCGGCACGCCTGGGCCTGGGGCCGGACCAGTACATGGTGACCTTCCAGTCGCGTTTCGGCCGCGCCGAATGGCTGCAGCCCTACACGGCGCCGACCGTGCAGCAGCTGGCGCGCGACGGCGCCAAGCGCATCGACGTCATGTGCCCGGGGTTCACCAGCGATTGCCTGGAGACGCTGGAAGAGATCAACATGGAAGTGCGCCACGACTTCGAGTCGAACGGCGGCACGGACTACCACTACATCCCTTGCCTGAACGGCAATCCGGCCTGGATCACCGGCCTGGCCGAGATCGCCGAACAGCACCTGGTCGGCTGGCCGACCATCCTGACGCCGGCGCAGCAGGCCACCCGCAAGCGCGACGCGCAGATCGGCCGCGAATACGCAATCACCCTCGGCGCCTGAGCCGGGGCATCCGAAAGGCAGGGACGGCTGCTTGTTTTTTTGGCAGGATGCCGCCCTTCAAGCGCCAAGCTGTTAGAATGGCACGTTTTCCGTGCTGCTTACAGACGCACTCATGCGCGTTCCCCGGTAAGCAAGATGCGCGGATGGCCGATGAGGGACCGGGCTTGCCAGCTTTCTCGTATTGAATGCGCAATTCCCCTTGAAAATGTAGGAGATTGCCGCATATGCGGGCCTGTATGACAAGCAGTAATCATCCTATTCATCAGCTAAGTCCTTGATTCCAGGAGTTTTTTCGATGCAAGACCAAGAAAACCAAGAGGTGACCAACCAGCCCGAGGGCGATGCCGCCGCGCAAGCGCCCCAGGCAGCCCAAGCCGCGGAACCCGGCCTCGAAGAACAGCTGAGCGCAACCGAAGCCAAACTGGCGGAGATGCACGATGCCTTCATGCGCGCCAAGGCGGATGCCGAAAACATCCGCCGCCGTGCCCAGGAAGACGTGAGCAAGGCGCACAAATTCGCGATCGAAAGCTTTGCCGAAGCCATGGTGCCGGTGCGCGACAGCCTCGAGATGGCCCTGAAAGTCGAGGCCCCGACTGTGGAATCGATCAAGGAAGGCGTCGAGATGACGCTCAAGCAGCTGACCACCGCCTTCGAGAAGAACCGCCTGGTCGAAGTCATGCCGCAGCCGGGCGACAAGCTCGACCCGATGAAGCACCAGGCCGTGGCCGTGGTGCCGGCGGAGCAGGAAGCGAATACCGTGGTCGCCGTGCTGCAGAAGGGCTACATGATCGCCGACCGCCTGCTGCGCCCGGCCATCGTGACTGCTGCGGCACCGAAATAAATGTTGCACTGGGGCTGAACAAGCTCTTGAAAGCAAGCGTTATTTCCCTATATTCGAGACATCTGAAAACTGAGTACTAAAAAGGAAAATATTATGGGCAGAATTATCGGTATCGACCTGGGCACGACCAACTCCTGCGTGGCAATCATGGAGAATGGCCAACCCAAGGTGATCGAGAATGCGGAAGGCGCCCGTACTACGCCTTCGATCATCGCTTATCAGGAAGATGGCGAGATCCTGGTGGGCGCGCCGGCGAAACGCCAGGCCGTCACCAACCCGAAGAACACCCTGTTCGCCGTCAAGCGCCTGATCGGCCGTAAATTCGACGAGAAGGAAGTCCAGAAGGACATCGGCCTGATGCCGTACGCGATCGTCAAGGCCGACAACGGCGACGCCTGGATCGGCGTGCGCGACAAGAAACTGGCGGCACAGCAGGTGTCGGCTGAAGTCCTGCGCAAGATGAAGAAGACCGCCGAAGACTACCTCGGCGAAGAAGTGACCGAAGCCGTCATCACCGTTCCGGCCTACTTCAACGACTCGCAGCGCCAGGCAACCAAGGATGCCGGCCGCATCGCCGGCCTGGACGTCAAGCGCATCATCAACGAGCCGACCGCGGCTGCGCTGGCATTCGGCCTGGACAAGACCGACAAGGGTGACCGCAAGATCGCCGTGTACGACCTCGGCGGCGGTACCTTCGACGTGTCGATCATCGAAATCGCCGACGTCGAAGGCGAGAAGCAGTTCGAAGTGCTGTCGACCAACGGCGACACCTTCCTGGGCGGCGAAGACTTCGACCAGCGCGTGATCGACTATATCATCGACGAATTCAAGAAGATCAACGGCCTGGACCTGTCGAAGGACCCGATCGCCCTGCAGCGCATCAAGGCCTCGGCCGAGCGCGCCAAGATCGAACTGTCGTCGTCGCAGCAAACCGAGATCAACGAGCCGTACATCGCCATGGCGAACGGCGCGCCGGTCCACCTGAACCTCAAAATTACCCGCGCCAAGCTGGAAGCGCTGGTCGAGGAACTGATCGCCAAGACCATCGAGCCGTGCCGCGTCGCCATCAAGGACGCCGGCGTCAAGGTCTCCGACATCGACGACATCATCCTGGTCGGCGGCATGACCCGTATGCCGAAGGTGCAGGAGAAGGTCAAGGAGTTCTTCGGCAAGGATCCGCGCAAGGACGTCAACCCGGACGAGGCCGTCGCTGTCGGCGCCGCCATCCAGGGTTCGGTCCTGTCGGGCGAGCGCAAGGACCTGCTGCTGCTGGACGTGACCCCGCTGTCGCTGGGTATCGAAACCCTGGGCGGCGTGATGACCAAGATGATCCAGAAGAACACCACGATCCCGACCAAGTTCTCGCAGGTGTTCTCGACCGCCGACGACAACCAGCCGGCCGTGACCATCAAGGTGTACCAGGGCGAGCGTGAAATCGCCGCCGGCAACAAGGGCCTGGGCGAATTCAACCTGGAAGGCATCCCGCCGGCAGCGCGCGGCACCCCGCAGATCGAAGTGACCTTCGACATCGACGCCAACGGCATCCTGCACGTGAGCGCGAAGGACAAGGCCACCGGCAAGGAAAACAAGATCACCATCAAGGCGAACTCGGGCTTGTCGGAAGAGGAAATCCAGAAGATGGTGAAGGACGCCGAGCTGAACGCGGAAGAAGACAAGAAGGTCAAGGAACTGGCCGAGTCGCGCAACCAGGCCGACGCGCTGGTCCATTCGACCCGCAAGTCCCTGACCGAATACGGCGACAAGCTGGAAGGCGGCGAGAAGGAAAAGATCGAAGCGGCGATCACCGAGCTGGAAGCCTCGATCAAGTCGGGCGACAAGGCCGACATCGACGCCAAGGTAGCCGCCCTGTCGACCGCTTCGCAGAAGCTGGGCGAGAAGATGTACGCCGACATGCAGGCCCAGCAGGGCGGTGCGGCCGGTGCGCAGCCGGGCGGCCAGCCGGGTGCTGACGCAGGTGCCGGCGCCGGCGCCGGCGCCAAGCAGGACGACGACGTGGTCGACGCCGACTTCAAGGAAGTCAAGGACGCCAAGTAATTGCCGTTATAGGTAACAAACGGGGCAGGCACGACATGCTGCCCCGTCGCGGAACCCGCCGAGCCGATGCGACCTACGTGCCGGCTCGGTTTTTTTGCATATTGGTTTAGTAGATAAATAGCAAGGTGCCGACAAATGGCAAAGCGTGATTTTTACGAGATCCTCGGGGTCGCGAAGACAGCTTCGGAAGAAGAGATCAAGAAGGCCTATCGCAAGCTTGCGATGAAATACCACCCTGACCGCAACCCCGACAACAAGGAAGCGGAAGAGAAGTTCAAGGAGGTCAAGGAAGCCTACGAGATGCTGACCAACCCGGAGAAGCGCGAAGCCTATGACCGCTACGGTCACGCCGGCGTCGATCCGAACAGCGGCATGGGCGGCGGCGGTTTCGGCGCGGGCGGCTTCGGCGATGCCTTCGGCGACATCTTTGGCGACATCTTCGGCGGCGGCCGTGGCCGCAGCGCGGGCCCGCAGGTGTACCGCGGCGCCGACCTGCGCTACAACCTCGAGATCACGCTGGAGCAGGCCGCCAGCGGTTACGACACCACGATCCGCGTGCCGAGCTGGGACAAGTGCGACACCTGCCACGGCAGCGGCGCCAAGCCGGGCACCCAGCCGGTCACCTGCTCGACCTGCGCTGGCCACGGCCAGGTGCGCATGCAGCAAGGCTTCTTCTCGATCCAGCAGACCTGCCCGAAGTGCCACGGCAGCGGCAAGATCATCCCGGAACCGTGCGCGGCCTGCGGCGGCGCCGGACGCATCAAGCGCAACAAGACGCTCGAAGTGAAGATCCCGGCCGGTATCGACAATGGCATGCGCATCCGCTCCTCGGGCAATGGCGAGCCGGGCACCAACGGCGGTCCGCCGGGCGACCTGTACGTCGAGATCCACATCAAGCCGCACCAGGTATTCCAGCGCGAAGGCGACGACCTGCACTGCGAAATGCCGATCTCCTTCGTCAAGGCGGCGCTGGGCGGCGAGATCGAGGTCCCGACCCTCGGCGGCAAGGTGTCCTTCACCATTCCCGAAGGCACCCAGACCGGCAAGACCTTCCGCCTGAAGGGCAAGGGCATCAAGGGCGTGCGCTCGGGCTATTCGGGCGACCTGTTCTGCCACGTCGCGGTCGAGACCCCGGTCAAGCTGACCGACAAGCAGAAGGACCTGCTCAAGGAATTCGAGCGCCTGACCAACGACGGCGGTTCGAAGCACAGCCCGCAGAGCAAGGGCTGGATGGATAAGGTGAAGGACTTCTTCGAGTAAGAGGTCCGCAAGACCGCTGAACGGTGAAAAACCTTCAGCGGTTTTTTTTAGTTAACGCGTCGTTCCCGCGCAGGCGGGAACCCAGGTTTGCATGCGGTTCGATCATCACGATGTATCGAGCAGTGCGCATATACTTGGGCCGCCGCCTCCGCGCGGGCGACGAACGGAAGGAATTTACATGGCAAAAACCCCCACTGGCCTCACCGCGGCCGACCTGTTCGAACGTAACCGCAAATGGGCCGCCTCGATGGTGGAACAGGATCCGCGTTTCTTCTCGGACCTGGCCTCGCAACAAGCTCCCGAATACCTGTGGATCGGCTGCTCGGACAGCCGCGTCCCCGCCAACGAACTGCTCGGCATGGCGCCGGGCGAACTGTTCGTCCACCGCAACATCGCCAACGTCGTCTCGCACTCGGACCTGAATGCGCTGACCGTGCTGCAGTTCGCGGTCGACGTGCTGAAGGTCAAGCATATCATCCTGTGCGGCCACTACGGCTGCTCGGGCGTGGGCGCCGCCTTGAACAATACCCGCGTCGGCCTGGCCGACAACTGGCTGGGCCACGTGCGCGACGTGCGCGACAAGCACGGCAAATACCTGGGCAACGTGGCCGGCTTGGCCGCCACCAACCGCCTGGTCGAACTGAACGTGGCCGAGCAGGTGATCAACATCGCCCAGACGACGGTCGTGCGCGACGCCTGGGAACGCGGCCAGGAACTGACCATTCACAGTTGGGTCTACGGCGTGCACGACGGCCTGCTGCGCGACCTCGGCATTACCGTCAGCAGCCACGCGGAAATCGCGCCCAAGCTCGACGTGGTGTTGAAGGGCTACGGCGACAGCAAATAAGCGAACGCCCACCAAGCGGACGACGAAGGCATCAGAAGCGGTGGCGCAGACCCACCGCGAACTGGCGCGTTCCCGTGCCGGGCTCTTCGCTGTTGCCTTCCGTGTAGGCGGCGCCGTTGCGGTTGCGGATCACGCCGTAGGACGCATACACATCGCTGCACGATCGCAGTGCGCCCGAACAGCGTGTTGTTCTGGGTCGAGGTGCCGTTGTCGGCATGGATGCCGCTTTCAAGCACGAAGAACGCGGTCATGTCCCGGCCCAGGTCTTCGACGCCGCGCAAGCCTCAATGGTTCTGGGTCGCCATGCCGCTGGTCAAGCGAGTCGAGGTACCGGCCATGCCGCCACCGTCGACCGACACGCCGACATCCACCACGCCATAGAACGCGAACGATCCGTCTGCCAGCACCGCATTGCCACATAAGATCGCGCTGCACAGCATCGCGCCGCGCAGCAGGGTTTTTAACAGCAAAGCCGGAACTTAAATAACCTTGCCTAATCATAGTCAATATGGGCAAGTTACTTTCCATTGGAGCGGCTGCAAACGCACTGGGCGTGTCGACGGGTACGCTCCGGCGCTGGGAAGCCAGTGGCCGCCTGGTGCCGGCGCGTACCGAAGGTGGACAGCGTCGCTACGACCTGGCCGCGTTGAAGCCCGGCATGACGCATCGCGCGCCGACTGCACGTAAAACGATAGCGTATGCCCGCGTGTCCAGCCATGATCAAAAAGACGACCTGGCACGCCAGAAGCAGGTACTGGAATGGTATTGTGCACGCCAGGGCTGGGAATTCGAGCTCGTCGACGATCTCGGCTCGGGCATGAATTACCAGAAGAAGGGGCTCAGCCGCCTCCTAGGTGCCATCATCGATGGAGAGGTCGGCCGGCTGGTACTCGTGCACAAGGACCGCTTGTTACGATTCGGTGCGGAACTCGTGTTCGCGATCTGCCAGGCCAGAAAAGTCGAGGTGGTCATTATCAACCAGGGCGAGGACAGCATGTTCGAGGAAGAACTGGCCAATGACGTGCTGGAGATCATCACGGTCTTTTCGGCCCGGCTGTACGGCAGCCGCAGCCATAAAAATCGCAAGCTGATCAACGGCGTGCGCGCAGCAGTGAAGGATGCGCAATGCTGAAGGCACATCGCATCCGACTCGATCCGAACAATACGCAACGTACTCATCTGGCGCGCGCAGTCGGCGTTGCGCGCTTCGCGTACAACTGGGCGCTGACCGAATGGAAAGTCCAGTACACCGCATGGAAGGCCGACCCGGCCTTGCAAAGACCGAGCGAGGCCGCCTTGCGGCGCCAGCTCAACGCCATCAAGCGAGAGCAGTTTCCCTGGATGCTGGACGTGACCAAGTGCGCGCCACAGATGGCGATCATGCAGCTGGGCCGGGCTTTCGAAAATTTCTTCGCCGGGCGCGCACGCTATCCGACCTACCGGTCCAAGGGCGTGGA
>CAJYQM010000498.1 GCA_913777025.1 uncultured Massilia sp.
CTCCAACCATGTCGAATCGCATCCTGATCATGCTGCTGCTTGCCTGCACCTTGTCGGCGTACGGTAGCGCCATGGCGTCCCCGCCAGGCATGCCCGTGCCGGACCTGACGGTGGAACGTGCCGATGGGCCCGACGGCGGCAAGGTCTACCAAGTGGTGTCGAGCGGCACGGTCGCGGCGGCGCGCGACGTGGCATGGCGCGTTCTGACCGGTTACGATCAACTGGCGGATTTCGTGCCCGACCTGAAAAGCGCGCGCGTGATCAGCCGGAATGGCGACAAGGTCATCGTCGAACAGCTGGGCGCGGCACGCTTTCTCTTTTTCAACCGCGACATCCGCCTGGTGGTGCAAGTGCATGAGCGGCCGCCGGATCACATCGACGTCAGCCTGATGGACGGCGACATGAAGGTCTACGATTGCCACTGGGAGCTGGTCGCGCTCGAGGGTGGGGGCACCCGGGTGCGCTACCGCGCGTCCATCGAGCCGAAATTCTATGTGCCGGGTGTCGTGGGGACGGGTCTTGTGCGCAAGGATATCGCCAGGATGATGGGTGCCGTGCTGTCGCGGATGGATCGGCAATGAGCCGGTCAGCGCCTCGATGAAAGAATATTTCATACTATTACCAATAGTAAAACATTATTTCATTTGCGAAAAAACCAACAAGTCGCTGTGTTCAACTTGGCAATCGTTGCGTAATGTCACAAAATCTCACCTCTTCAGCGACCTTGTCCCGGATGTTTGAGCGGTCTCGCTTGATACAATTGTGCAGACACAAGGATCATGTGTGGTGGCCCTGTGCGCATCATGCGCGGCGGGTAGGAATGCCTATCAAAACGATTGCAAAATATAATCTGCGGGACAGGCAATCGTGCCGTGGCGTGCAGGCAATGAATGGTATAGTTGGCCGTTTAAGAGAATGCCCGCCGTGTGTCCGTACACGCCAAGGGTGCAACCGATTACCAAGACAAGGAATGACAGATGACCAATCAGGACTACGCTAACCGTATCAGCCAGCTCATCCAGGATCATCAAGCCGAAATCGGTGCGGAATGGGTGGCGCAGCTGGAAGCCTTGACGGTACGGTCGAGCGTCGTCTCGCGGGAGCAGCTGCGCAGCCACTGCCAGCAATTCCTGGCCGCCTTCACCAACGCCACGCGCGGCGGTGAGCTGCAGAATATCGAACACCGCTCTTGGGACGAGGTGCGCGACCTGCTGAGCGAGATTTCCTCGGCCCGCGCCAAGGGCGGCTCGACCCCGAGCGACACCGCGACCTTCGTGTTCTCGCTCAAGCAGCCGCTGTTCTCCCATCTGCAGAACGGCTTCGCAAGCGACCCCGCGGGCCTGGCCAACGCGTCCTGGACCATCGGCACCCTGCTCGACAAGCTGGGCCTGTACACCATCGAGACCTTCCAGCGCACCCGCGACCAGATCATCGTGCGCCAGCAGCAGGAACTGCTCGAGCTCTCGACCCCGGTCGTGAAGCTGTGGGACGGCATCCTGGCGCTGCCGCTGATCGGCACGCTGGATTCGGCGCGTACCCAGGTGGTGATGGAAAACATCCTGCAGAAGATCGTCGACACCGGCGCCGCCATCGCGATCATCGACATCACCGGCGTGCCGACCGTCGATACCCTGGTCGCGCAGCACCTGATGAAGACGATCGCCGCCGCGCGCCTGATGGGCGCCGATTGCATCATCAGCGGTATCCGCCCGCAGATCGCCCAGACCATCGTCCACCTCGGCGTGAACCTGGAAGACGTGACCACCAAGGCCAGCCTGGCCGATGCCTTTGTCGTGGCGCTGGAGCGCACCGGCACGGCCATCGTCAAGCACGGCGCAAAGGCGTAACGGCACATGGACCGCATCCCGATTCTGCGCATGGGCGACCTGCTGCTGGTAACGATCCAGGTCGACATGCATGACCGCCTGGCGATGACGCTGCAGGACGACCTGACCGAGCGCATCGTCAGCGACGGCGCCAAGGGTGTCCTGATCGACATCTCGGCGCTGGACCTGGTCGACTCCTTCATCGGCCGCATGATCAGCAACACCGCCGCCATGGCGCGCGTGCTCGACGCCCAGACGGTGGTGGTCGGCATGCAGCCGGCCGTGGCGATCACGCTGGTCGAGCTGGGCCTGACCCTGCACGGTGTGAAGACCGCGCTGAACGTCGAAAAGGGCATGGCCCTGTTAGGAAAGAACATCTTTTGATGAGCGCAGCTCAGAACACAGCCGACATGTTCGAGACCGACCTGCTGGAGCGGCACCGCGGACTGCGTGCCGGGCGCACGACCCTGCCGCTGCGTTCGGACGAGGACGTGGTCAACCTGCGCAAGCAGGTGCGCGAGCGCGCCGTCGCGATCGCGCTGTCGCTGGTCGACCAGACCAAGCTGGTCACCGCCGCCAGTGAACTGGCGCGCAACACGATCAAGTACGGCGGCGGCGGCGAGGTCCACCTCGATGCGCTCGCCGATGGCATCAGGCAGGGCATCGGCCTGATCTTCGTCGACAACGGCCCGGGCATCCCCGACATCGACCTGGCGCTGCGCGACGGCTACACCACCGGCGGCGGGCTGGGCCTCGGGCTGAGCGGCTCCAAGCGCCTGTGCGACGAGTTCGCCATCGATACTCGTCCGGGAGAGGGCACCGCGGTGTCTGTCGTCAAATGGAAACGCTGATCAGTTCACGGCAGCCGCAGATCAGCTTCCCGATCGTACATGCCAGCGATGTCGCCGCCGCCCGGCGCGCCGGCCAGAAGCTGGCCGATGGGCTCGGGTTCGACGACGTCCAGGCCGGTCGCCTGGCGATCGTGATCACCGAAGCCGCCACCAACATCCTCAAGCACGCGGGCGAGGGCACGCTGTACATCATGCGCGCCCAGTCCGGCGTCCAGACGCCGGGCGTGGACGTGCTCGGGGTCGACAACGGCCCCGGCATCGCCGACCTCGCCAGCAGCCTGCGCGACGGCTTTTCGACCGCCGGCACGGCCGGCACTGGCCTGGGCGCGCTGCAGCGCCAGTCCGACGAGTTCGACGTCTGGAGCATGCGCGGCAAGGGTGCCGCCTTCTTCATGCGTGTCTGGAACAGCCCGGCGCCGCCGGAACCCTGCGGCATCGAAGCCGCCGCCCTGCTGGTGCCGATCGCGGGCGAGGACGATTGCGGCGACGGCTGGGCCGTGGCCTGCGACGCGGGCGGTGCGACCCTGCTTGGCGTCGACGGCCTGGGCCACGGGCCGGAGGCGCACAAGGCGGCGGTGGCCGCGGTGCGCGCGCTGGAGGACCGTCCGGCCGCCGCGCCGGCCGGGACCGTGCAGGCGGCGCATGAAGCGCTGCGCGTGACCCGCGGCGCCGCGCTGTCGGTGGCGCGCATCGACTACGGCAGCGACGAACTGCGCTTCGCCGGCATCGGCAACGTCGCTGGCGTGGTCTGTGACGGGAACACGCGGCGCGCCATGGTGTCGCACAATGGCATCGTCGGCCACAATATGCGCAAGGTCCAGGAATTCACGTCGGCCTGCCCGCCGGACGCGCTGTGCATCCTGCATTCGGACGGCCTCCAGACCCAGTGGGACCTGGGCGCCTATCCGGGCCTGTCGGTGCGCGCGCCGGCCATCGTCGCCGGCATCCTGATGCGCGATTTCATCCGCCGCCGCGACGACGCGATGGTACTGGTGGCGCGGCGCCGCCACGGGAGACGGTCATGACTGCACAGCGCATCCTCAACGTCGGCCTCGACAGCGACCAGGACGTGGTGCTGGTGCGCCAGCGCGCGCGCCAGGTCTCGCAGCTGCTCGGCTTTTCTCAGCAGGACCAGGTGCGCATCGCCACCGCGGTGTCGGAGGCGGCGCGGGCCGCCTGCCAGCTGCGCTTCGGCGGGCGCGTGGTGTTCGAACTGCGCGACGACGGCCGGCACCAGGTCCTGGCGGTGACGGTCGGCGCCGGCCCGAACGCGTCGGGCGCGCTGCCGCAGGACGCCGTGGTCACCGCGCACCGCCTGATGGACGAGTGCGAAGTCGACCCGGCCACGCCCGCGATCGCGATGAGCAAGGCGCTGCCGCCGCACGAGCACATCGGCCAGGCGCGCCTGAACGAACTCGGTGCTCAGCTGGCCAAGGACAGCCCGGTGGCCAACACCTACCTCGAGGTGCAGCTGCAGAACCGCGAGCTGGCGTCCACGCTGGCCGAGCTGCGCGAGCGCCAGGACGACCTGCTGTCCCTCACGCGCGAACTGGAAGACACCAACCGCGGCATCGTCGCGCTGTACGCCGAGATCGAGGACAAGGCCGAGCGCCTGCGCAAGGCGGACGAGATGAAGTCGCGTTTCCTGTCCAACACCAGCCACGAGCTGCGCACGCCGCTGTCCTCGATCCGCGCGCTGGCCCAGCTGCTGCTGACGCGCATGGACGGCGACCTGACCGAAGAGCAGGAACGCCAGGTCAAGTTCATCGAGAAGGCCGCCCTGGACCTGTCCGAGCTGGTCAACGACCTGCTCGACCTGGCCAAGATCGAAGCCGGCAAGGTCGAGGTGTTCCCGGCGCCGGTGGTGGTCGAGAACCTGTTCCGCGCGCTCAAGGGCATGCTGCGCCCGCTGGTCGACGAAGCGCGCGTGGACCTGGTGTTCGAACCGTCCGACGGCGTCGCGCCCTTCGATTCGGACGAGGGCAAGATCGCCCAGGTCCTGCGCAACTTCATCTCGAACGCCCTGAAATTCACCGAGCAGGGCGAGGTGCGGGTGGCGGCCGAACTGGACGCCGGCGCCGACGAGATCCGCTTCAAGGTCGTCGACACCGGGATCGGTATCAGCCCCGAGAACCTGCAACTGATCTTCGAGGAATTCAGCCAGATCGAGCATCCCCTGCAGCGGCGCAGCAAGGGCACTGGCCTGGGCTTGCCCCTGTGCCGCAAGCTGGCCGACCTGCTCGGCGGCCGCGTCGAAGTGGACAGCCGGCTGGGCGAGGGCTCGACCTTCAGCCTGGTCCTGCCGCGCCGCTTCCCGACCCCGTCCGAGTCAAGTTACGACTAACACGATGATTAACGCCCCTTCCACCCTGATCCTCAACGTCGACGACAACGATGGGGCCCGCTACGCCAAGACCCGTATCTTGCAGAGCGCCGGCTTCCAGGTGGTCGAGGCGACCAACGGCACCGACGCGCTGGCCGTGACCAAGCGCGGCGAGGTGGCGCTGGTGCTGCTCGACGTCAAGCTGCCGGATATCAACGGCATCGAAGTCTGCCGCCGCATCAAGGCCGATCCCGACAGCGCCGCCGTGCTTGTGTTGCAGACCTCGGCCGCACTGACCGGGCGCGCCGACAAGATCCGTGGCCTGGAAGGCGGCGCCGACAACTACCTGGCCGCCCCGATCGAGGCCGACGAGCTGATCGCCAACGTCAACGCGCTGCTGCGCATGCGCCAGACCCAGACCGCGCTGCGCGACAGCGAGGAGCGCTTTCGCCAGCTGACCGACAACATCGAGGACGTGTTCTGGATGTTTTCGATCCCGGCGCGCACGCTCGAATACGTGAGCCCGGCCTATGCCGCGATCTGGGGCCGTCCGGTCGAGGCCCTGCAGCAGCAGCCCGGCAGCTGGCTCGAGGCCGTGCACCCGGACGACCGCGACTACGTGACCGCGCTGTGGAATGCGATGCAGGACGCGCCGCACTACGAGGCGGAGTTCCGCATCGTGCCCGAGGGCGGCGCCGTGCGCTGGGTGCGCGACCGCCTGTTCCCGGTGCGCGACCGCCGCGGCGAGGTGTACCGGGTGGCACGCGTCACCAGCGACATCACGCGGCGCCGCGAGATGGAGGGTTTGCTGCGCGCCGCCGACGCCAACAAGAACGAATTCCTGGCCACGCTGGCCCACGAGCTGCGCAACCCGCTGTCGCCGATCCGCAATGCGGCGGCGCTGCTGGGCGCGTCCGGAGCCGGCGCGGCCGAGCGCCAGGCGCGCGCGCGCGAAGTCATCACGCGCCAGGTCGACCACCTGGCACACCTGGTCGACGACCTGCTCGACGTGGCGCGCATCTCGGAAGGCAAGATCGCGCTGCGCAAGGAAGAGGTGGAGCTGGGCAGCGTGATCGCGCAGGCGATCGAGACCGCCGGCCCGCTGATCCAGGCGCGCGAGCACCGGATCGAGGTGGTGCAGCCGGAGCAGCGAATCTGGGTCGAGGGCGACCCGGTACGCCTGGCCCAGTCGATGGGCAACCTGCTGCACAATGCGGCCAAGTTCACGCCGATGGGCGGCCAGATCCGGGTCGAGGTCACGCTCGACGGCGATACGGTGCGCATCGCGGTGCAGGACAACGGCATCGGCATCGCCGAGGACAACCTGTCGCGTATCTTCGGCATGTTCGCCCAGGCCGCGGTGCCGCCGGACCGTGCGCCGGAAGGCCTCGGGATCGGCCTGTCGCTGGTCTCGCGCCTGCTCGAGATGCACGGCGGGCAGCTGTCGGCGGCCAGCCCGGGCATCGGCCTGGGCAGCACATTCACAGTGGAATTGCCGGTGCTGCGCACCACGGACGCACAACAGGAGAACACCATGGAAACGGTAGCACCCGGCCAGGGCAGCGGCGGACGCCGCGTGCTGCTGGTCGACGACAACGTCGATGCAATGGAAATGATGGCCTTCCTGCTGGCCGAGATGGGGTACGAAGCGTTTACCACGGCCGACGCCAGCCGCCTGGAGCAGATGGCGCTGGACAAGCAGCCCGACGTGATCGTGCTCGACATCGGCCTGCCCGGCGTCGACGGGTACGAGCTGGCGCGCCGGCTCAAGGCGCATCCGCAGCTGAACACGATCCGCCTGGTGGCGCATACCGGGTACGGCTCGCCGGAAGACCGGCGCAAGGCGCTGGCGGCGGGCTTCGATGCGCACCTGGTCAAGCCGGCCGAGCTGGATGACCTGCAAAAGGCTTTACAAGGCTGATCAGCAGTCTGATGAACGCGTGGACGGGGAACCCGTCCACCCTACCCGTGGAGCATGCGTTGCGGGTAGGGTGGACAGCTCGCTGTCCACGCGTTCAACCATAACGTGCGTCACCGCACCGTCGCGCACTTCGCGGCGGGTCTACGCTAGCTCCATCGACATCACCGATTGGAGGTCATCATGCCCCGAGGCGCCAGCCCCAAACGCGAGAAAGAATTCAAGAAGCTGGAAACCGAATTCAAGAAGGAACACCGCTACCCCGGCCGCGAGGAAGAGGTCGCGTCGCGCATCGTGAACAAGCAGCGCGCCGAGCACGGCGAGACCAAGCAGTCGTCGAGCGGCGGCTCGAAGCAGTCGGCCAAGAAGTAAGCGCGCAAAAACAAGCTTTCAAGCGTTTAAAGAGCCACCCGGGCTGGTGCCCGGGTGGCTCTTTGCGTTCCAGGCCGCGCTTACTTGTCGCTGACCGTGAACTCGCCAAAGGCCTTGAGCTGCTCGCCGATAGCGCGGCTGTCGCCGACCACCACGATCGCCTGGTTCTCGGGCGCGAAATACTTCTTCGACACGTCGCGCACCTGTTCCGGCGTGACCTTCTCGATCAGCGGCACGTACTGCGCCAGGAACTCCGGCGGCAGGCCGACCAGCCAGTTGTTCGCCAGCGTGGCGGCCACGGCGCGCTGCATCTGGTTGCTCAGCAGGTAGCCGCCGGCGACGTAGCGCTTGTGCATGCGCATCTCGTCGGGCGCGACCAGTTCGGTGCCGATGCGCTTGTACTCGTTGAAGTACTCGGTCAGCGCTGCGCCGGTG
>CAJYQM010000499.1 GCA_913777025.1 uncultured Massilia sp.
AGCGCCGCTACCTGGAGCGCGCCTACCTGGTCGCCTTCAACATCACCCAGCGCCAGGCCGAGCGCTGCGGCGGCCTGATCTGGGAGCACTACGACACCCAGTGGCAGCCGGACTGGAAATTCAACATCGACGATCCGGAAAACCTGTTCCGCCCCTGGGGCTACCAGCCGGGCCACTTCACGGAGTGGGCCAAGCTGCTGGTGCAGCTGGAGGCGCGCGCCCAGGGCGTGCTCGGGAATGACCTCGGCTGGCTGCTGCCGACCGCGGAACGCCTGTTCGGCGTGGCGGTGGAGAAGGGCTGGGACCAGGAAAACGGCGGCCTGTGCTACTCGCTGGCGCCGAGCCTGGAAATCTGCGACTGGCACAAGTACTTCTGGGTGCAGGCCGAGAGCGCTGCCGCCGCCGCGCTGCTGGCCAAGCGCACCGGCAACGCCAAGTACTGGGAATGGTACGAGCGCCTGTGGGCCTACAGCTGGACCCATTTCGTCGACCACGAACACGGCGCCTGGTACCGCATCCTGGACCGCCGGAACCGCAAGCTGAGCGACGAGAAGAGCCCTGCCGGCAAGGTCGACTACCACACCATGGGCGCCTGCTACGACATCGTGGCGGTGCTGAAGGAGACGGATCATGCGTGACGGCCACACGAACGAAGCGCCGCTGATGCTGTGCGCGGGCGAAGCGCTGACCGACATGATCGACCAGGGCGACGAGCACTGGGTCAGCCGCGTCGGCGGCTCGACCTGGAACGTGGCGCGCGCGCTGGCGGTGCTGGGCGAGCCGACCGCCTTTGCCGGCGCCATCAGCCAAGACCGTTTCGGCGACGCCCTGTGGGCCGCCAGCGAAGCGGTCGGCCTGGACCTGCGCACGCTGCAGCGCGTCGAGCGCTCGCCGCTGCTGGCCATCGTCGAGAAGAGCGAGCCGCCGCGCTACTTCTTCATCGGCGACGACAGCGCCGACCTGCACTTCGATGCGGGACAGCTGCCGTCCGGCTGGGACGACGCGTTGCGCTGGGCCCACTTCGGCGGCATCAGCCTGGCGCGCGAGCCGCTGGCGACCAACCTGGTGGCGCTGGCCCGGCGCCTGAAGGCGCGCGGCGTGGCGATCAGCTACGACCCCAACTACCGCAACCTGATGGACGAGCGCTATGCGCCGACGCTGCAGGAAATGGCCATGCTGGCCGACGTGATCAAGGTGTCGGACGACGACCTGCACGGCCTGTTCCCGGGCCTGGCGCTGGACGACGCGTTCGCCCACCTGCGCGCCTTCAACCCCGCGGCGATGATCCTGCTGACGCGCGGCGGCGAGGGCGCCAGCCTGTTCCACCGCGACGGGCGCGTCGATGCGCGCGCACCTAAGATCCAGATCGTCGACACGGTCGGCGCCGGCGACGCCAGCGTGGCCGGGCTGCTGCACAGCCTGTCGCGCCATCCGGAACGCAGCCTGCAGGCCCACCTGCACGCCGCACTGGCGGCCGGTTCCGCCGCCTGCCTGCAAGCCGGCGCCACCCCGCCGCCGCCGGCCACCATGCAGCCATTGTTCGAACAACTCCAAGGAGACGCAACGTGACGAGCCGTACCCGATTCGCCCTTTCCCAGCCGGTCCTGTGCATGGCCCTGATGGCGGCCTTCGCGCTGCCGGCATCAAAGCCGAGCGCCGCCCCCGCCAAGCTGGCCGCCGGCAGCATGCCGGTGAACACCCTGATCGGCACCCAGGACGAAGGCAACACCTTCCCGGCCGCCTCGGCCCCGTTCGGCCTGATCCAGGTCGGCCCGAGCACCGACTTCTACGCCGGCTACCGCTACAGCGACAAGCGCATCCGCGGCTTCGGTCACTCCTTCGTGTCCGGCGCCGGCTGCTGGGAGCAGGGCGGCCAGCTGCAGGTGCTGCCGGTGACCGGCACCATCGGCCCGGGCGGCGATTTCGACACGAAAAAGGCGGACAGCTTCAGCTACAAGAAGTACGGCGCCGAATACACCCATGACGGCGAAGTCGGCCAGGCCGGCTACTACAAGGTCAAGCTGACCAGCTACGGCGGCATCACCTTTGAGGCCACCGCGCTGACCCGCGCCGCCGCCGAACGCTACACCTTCGCGCCGGGCGCCACGACCGGCCACGTGCTGCTCAACCTCGGTATCGCCAACGAGCGCCACAACGTGATCGGCAGCGAAGTGAAGGTCGTCGACGGCAACAGCGTCGAAGGCAAGATCGTCACCAACAGCTTCTGCGGCGGCACCAAGTACGCCACCTGGTTCCGCATCACCTTCGACCAGCCGGTGGTCGCCCAGGGCATCTGGAACGAGCGCGGCGGCTTCCCGAACGCGAAGGGGCCGAGCCAGCAGGGCGAAGGCAAGCCGCACGGCGTCTGGCTGACCTTCGACCTGAAGAACAACAAGGCCGTCACCGCCGTCAGCGCGATCTCCCACGTCGACATCGAAGGCGCACGCGCCAACCTGGCCGCCGAAGGCATGGCGGGTGGCCGCCCGATGACCTTCGACGCGATGAAGGCCAAGTCGCAGGCCGAGTGGCAGCGCGAGCTGTCCAGCGTGCGCATCGAAGGCGGCAGCAAGGACGATCGCACCGTGTTCTACACCGCGCTGTACCACGCGCTGCTGCAGCCGATGACCGGCAGCGACGCCGACGGCCGCTACCGCGGCTACGACAACCAAATCCACACCGCGAAAGGCTGGACCTATTACGAGTACTTCTCGCTGTGGGACACCTACCGCGCCCAGAACCAGCTGCTGGCGCTGATCCGTCCGGAGCGCGCGCGCGACATCGCCAACTCGGTGCTGAAGATCCGCGAAGAGGGCGGCTGGCTGCCGCGCTGGGGCTATGCCAACTTCGAAACCAACGTGATGACCGGCGATCCGGTGACCCCGTTCATGGTCGACCTGTGGCGCTTCGGCGCGCTGAAGGGCCGCGAGGAACAAGCCTACGCCGCGCTGCGCGAGAACGCCTTCGGCGTGCCGGCCTTCGGCATCCGTCCGCAAGGCCGTTCGGGCAATCCGAGCTACCTGCGCCAGGGCTTCGTGCAGCATGACCGCACCTTCATGTCCAAGGGCATGGACACCGACCCGCACCACGGCGCCTCGGCGACCCTGGAATATGCGCTGGCCGACGGCGCGCTGGCGCAGATGGCCAAGGCCCTCGGCAAGACCGACGACGCCCAGGTGCTGGCGCAGCGCGCCCTGAACTGGAAGAAGGTCTGGGATCCGAGCGTGGTCGACGCCGAGACCGGCCAGCGTGGCTTCCCGCGTCCGCGCACGGAAGATGGCAACTGGGTCACCGACATCGACGGTAAGTACGACCCGCGCGGCGACCAGGGCTTCCACGAAGGCACGGGCTGGCAATACCAGTGGCTGGTGCAGCAGGACGTGCCGGGCCTGGCCGCGGCC